>NZ_JBHXLO010000004.1:0-371917 GCF_042721395.1 Lentzea sp. NPDC058450 | reverse complement strand
CCGGCTGGCGTGGGTCCTAGACAAACCACACCCCAACCGGAGGCTCTCCCCACGTCAACACCCATCCACAGCTACCAACGTCCCGGCCAAGTACAACTAGGTGCTGTCCTGCGAGTTCGTCAGGTGAGAGGCGCGGACGAGAGACCCGGTGCCGCCGCAATGCCCTCGTACCAGGCCAGGCGTTGGGGCGGTGCCGCCTCCGGCGCCCTCGCCCGCCACTGTCGCCCGATGAACGTGCAGGACAACGCCTAGGAAGACGGAGTCCCGGCGCACGAACTCGGGGCGATGCCGGTGATCGCCAGGCCCAGGAGCCGTTCGGCGTCGGCGCCCGGATCGCGCTCGGCCAGCAACGAGATGGCGTTCACGAGGGACAGCACGTCCGCGGTCGTGACGTCCGCGCGCACCTGCCCGTCCGACCTGGCCGCGGCGAGCAGGGGCTCGGCCGCCGCCTCCAGGGCGTCGTGGCCGCAGGTGCCCTCGTAGGCCTCGTCGGAGGGCGGGACGAGGGTGATGACCAGGCCCCGGTTCGCCATCGTGTAGCGCAGGACGGCCTGCAGCCAGTGGAAGAGCGCCGGTCCCGGCGGCTGGTCGGCGGCCAGGCGGGCGGCTTCGGCGGCGACGGCGGTGGTGCTGTCCTGGAAGACCGCCTCCACCAGTTCGCGGCGCGAGCGGAAGTGGCGGTGCAGGGTCGCCGAGCCGACGCCAGCGTCCTTCGCGACCGCCTCCAGCGAGGCGTTCACCCCGTGCTGCCCGAACGCGGCCTGAGCAGCCTGAATGATCCGCTCGCGGCTGCGCTGGGCATCGGCGCGCATCGTCTTCATCCACCGCTCCCGCTTGCTAACTGGGGTCAGGCCCCATATCGTAGCAAGCCTTAAACGGGGGCAGACCCCATTTAGCGTGGAGGAGCCGGAGATGACGGACGTGGTGGTCGTGACGGGCGCGACCGGGCAGCAGGGCGGGGCGGTCGCACGGCAGCTCCTGGCCGACGGGGTGCCGGTGCGGGCGTTGGTGCGACAGCCGGAGGCGGCCGCGGCGCGGGCGCTCGCTCGGGCGGGGGCCGAACTCGCCACCGGCGACCTGACCGATCCCGGCTCGCTGGTGGCCGCGTTGCGGGGTGCCAGGGCGGTGTTCTCGGTGCAGACGCCCAGCCTCGCGGACCTCGGGTCGGACGCCGAGCGCGTGATGGGGCTCAACCTGGTCGAGGCCGCACGCCGCGCGGAGGTGCCGCAGTTCGTGCACTCGTCCGTGTCCGGTCTCGGCGACTACCTGCGGGAGGCCGCGGTGGGCACGGCCGCGCACCGGGGCGACCCGCACTACTGGCTGAGCAAGGCGGTGGTGGGGCAGGCGTTGCCGGACAGCGGGTTCGACTCGTGGACCGAGCTGCGACCGGCGTTCTTCGCCTCCAACCTGCGCAGGCCGTCCATCTGGTTCGAGAACATGACCGGTGAGGCGATCGTGACGGCGCTCGACCCGGACAAGCCGATCGCGGTGATCGTCCAGGACGACATCGGCGCCGCCGCCGCGGCCGCGTTCGCCGACCCCGCGCGGTTCCACGGCCACGCCATCGAACTGGCGGGCGAGCTCCTGTCGTTGCGGGAGATGGCCGGTGCGCTGACCGCCGCCGGCGCGCCCGCGCACGTCGAGCACGTCACCGTCGAGCAGGGTGAGGCACGCGGCATGCTGCCCCTGCTCCTCGCCAACCAGCTGGGCATGAACACCACCCCGGTCTCCGCCGACCCGGCGATCGCGGCGCGGTTCGGCATCCCGATGACGTCGTTCGCGGACTGGGCGAAGCAGCAGCCCGCCGCCTGACGAGCGGGACCGCGGTGTGCGACGAGGAACGCCCGGTGTTCAGGAGGAGCCGAAGCACACCAGCGGGATGAGCGGCGACATCGCCAGCGCCTCGGCGAGCGCCCTGGGCGGAGCGGCGCCCCGGCACAGCAGGTCGTGATAGGCGGCCATGACGTCCACGACCGGGTCGTCGGGCACGCGGGCCACCCCGGCCACGACGGTCCGGGTGCCGCCGTAGAGGAACGCCGCGGTGAAGCCGAGCATCTCGTCACCTGCCCGCACGACCGACCGGCCGGTGTCGCAGGAGGACAGCACGACGTGTTCCGGTGCCCGGTCCAGGCCGGCCACGTCGAACGCCATCAGCGGGCCGTCCACGAGGTCGAGGCGCGAGAACAGGTGGTTGCCCGGTTCGTGGTGGCCGTGCGCCGCGAGGTGCACGATGCGCCGGTGGCTCATGGCGGCCAGGGTGGCCTCGACGGTGGCCTCCTGTCCGGTGAGGACGGTGCTGCCGGGCAGCAGGCCGGCGATCTTGCTCACCTCGTCCGCGGCGAAGTCCAGGTCCGGTCCCGCGACGAGAAGTGGTTCCGCCACGAGGTTTCCCGGCCTCGCGAGCCGCCGTCCGCGCCACCACAGCGACGCGGACGGCGCCACGGTCACCGGCCGCCCGCGCAGCTCGTCGAACAGTCCCCACGGCACGGCGGCGAGCGGGCCGGTCGGCACCAGGACGAGCTCGTGGTCGCGGAGCAGGTCCCGCAACGGCGTGAGGACCTCGTCCCGGAGCACGGCGAGCTGGTGCCGGATCGAGCCGTGGACCACGTCGAGCACCGCGGCGGGCAGCCGTCGCCCGCACGCGGCGTCGAGGTCGGTGCGCAGCCGGGCGACCGCCTCGGTGATCGTCGCCAGGTCGCCGAACCTGACCAGCCGCCCGGTGCCGCCGGACACGACCACGGCGTGCAGCACGTCCGCCGCCGTCAGGAAGCTGACCATCACCTCGCCGGTGCGGCAGAGCTCCGCGGCGACGTCGCGGAACGAGACGACGTGCGTCTGCTCGCCGGCGCCGTCGGCCTGCCAGCCGCGGGCGCGGATCTGGTGTTCCAGTTCGGCACAACGGTTCCGGGCGTCCCGGTCGGGCCTGCCCGCCAGCTCGGCGGCCCGCGCGACCACGGCCAGCTGACGCAGCTCCGCGACCGCGTCCGACGTCTCCTGGTCGGCCGCCGGCCGGACCGGGCCCATCAGGAAGGCCTGTGCCCGCGAGCGTTCCGCCCAGTCGAAGACCACCGGTGCGCCGCGGTGCCGCACGGCGGTGCCGAGCCCGACGGCGGCGAGGTCCACACCCAGCGCGCTGGTGCCGGTCCGCAGGTCCAGGCTGCCGAGCCGGCCCCGGTGTTCGCTCAGGGTCGCGAGCCCCTTCCTGGCGTGCCGCAACGTCGCCGGGACGTCGCCCTCGGCGGCGTGCAGCTCCGCCGCGGCGAGGCTGCGCAGCAGGCGGGTCTCCAGGACGGGGAACGCGCTGCGCGGCCCGGCGAGGTGGCGGCGCGCGGCGTCCGTCTGCCCACATCGGACGTGAGCGCGGGCGGCGAGCAGGCGCGCGGACTCCGCGTCGGTGCGCAGGCCCAGCCCCAGGAGCCGGGGCGCGAGCGACGCGGCCCCCTCCGCGATCCGCGCGTGGCCGCGGCCGGAGCGGAGGTCGGCGCGCAACCGCGTCAGCACCGCGACGGCCGCCCAGCCCTCGTCGCCGCGGCGCTGGAAGCAGCGTTCGGCGCGGCGGGCCCACTTCCGCGCGGTGATGACGTCCTGCTGCACCACGGCGGCCTGGGCACGGGCGAGTGCCGCCTCCGCGCGTTCGTAGGTCGGGCGGGCGTGGCCGAGCAGGCGGATGGCCTCGTCGAGCTCGGTGGCCGCCTCCCCCGCGAGGCCGGCCTGCATCAGGGTCCGGGCGCGGTCGATCGCGAGCACCGGCAGCACGTCCGGCGCGTGCTCCTCGAAGACGGGCCGCGCGAGGTCGAACGTCCGCAGCGCGGCCGGGACGTCGCCCATGAGCATCTCGCAGTAGCCGCGGTTGAGCTGCGCCTTGGCGACCACCACGGGCAGGTTCGCGGCACGCGCGATCTCCTCGCAGCGCACCAGGTCCGCCCGGCCGAGCCGGGCCTTGCCCGCGAGGGAGTGCAGCATCGCCCGGTTCAGCAGGTCGGCCGCGAGGTGGTAGTCGTCCTGCGGCCGCCGGTACAGCGGCACGGCCTCGTCGAGGTAGGTGAGGGCCTCGTCCAGGCGTCCGGTGAGGATGCACAGCAGCCCCCGCTGGGACAGCAGGGTGACGCGGTCTTCCTGTGCGACAAGCGGTTCGGCGTCGTCGAGCAGGCGGAAGCCCGTCTCCCGGCGGCCCAGGTGGACCTCGGCCGCCGCCGCGCTGATCAGGATGCGGGCGACGATCGCCTGTCTGTCCCGCTCCCCCGTGCCCGGCCGGCCGAGCAGGCGCAACGCGGCGGTGAAGTGGCGGATGCCGGCGGCGGACCTGCCGGCCGTGACCGCCGCCCGGCCCCGGTCGTGCAGCTCCCGCGCCTTCTCCTCCACGGTCCGCACGGGTCACAACGCGATCGCGGGAGTGGTGACCGTGCCGTTGGCCCGCACCGCGAACTGGGTCAGCGTGCGGGTGACCCCGGCGAACGAGAACCTCCCGTTGCCGTCGGCCTCCGTCGTGCGCACACCGGCCGCGGTCCGCAGCTCCACCGGGCAGCCGCGAGCGGAGGTGATCCAGCCGTCGAGCCGGACCGTGTCACCGGATTCGGCGGTGATGCTCAGCGTGAGCGTCAGGCTCCGGGCCTCGAACGTGATCAGCCGCGCCTCCTCGTCGCCGCGGGCACCGGCCGTGCGGGGATGACGCACCGCCCGGGCGATCTCGTCGTCCGGGGTGGCGAACGCGCAGGCGAACGCGGTGTGGGCGGCCAGCTCCCCCGGCGCCGGGTCCACCTGCTCCCACAGGTCGTGGATCCGCCCGAGGATCTCCCCGTCCGGGCTCACAGGTCACCGCCCGGCCCGGCGGAGGTCGCGGACAACATCCGCCGCAGCCTCGCGAGACATCGCCCCCGCAACGGGCCCACCGACCCGCGCCGCACGCCCAGCGTCTCCGCGATCCGGTCGTAGTCGGGCCGGTGGGTGAACGCGACGATCCGCAGCAGACGTCGGCAGCGTTCCGGCAGGCGACCGACGGCGTGCCACAGCTCGCGGTCCCGCGCGGACGTCAGGGCGACGTCCTCGGGCCCCGCCTCGTGGTCCGGTTCGTCGGGGATCTCGTCGCCGGTCGGAGGCTCGGCCCGCTGCGCCCGGCTGACCCTCCACGCCTCCCGCTTGGCCACCGTGACGAGCCAGCTCACCAACGCCTCCGGGGCGTGGATGTCGTCGAGCCCGCGCAGCAGCAGGAGCCACGTCGTCTGCACGACGTCCCCGCTCGACTCCCGATCCAGCCCTTGTGCCCGTGCGACGTGCCACAGCAGCGGGGTGAGCGCACGAACGGTGGCGTCCAAGCCCGCCTTGTCCCCGGACTGCGCCGCCCTCAGCAGGGCGGCGAGCTCGTCGCGGTCGAGCGAGGTGCCGGGCACGGCTACGAACCCTGGTACTTCTTGATCTGGCGGGCCGCGCGCTTCCTCATCCTGTCCAGCGGGCTCTTCTCGTTCAGGGGAATGCTGTCGCCCAGGCCGCGTGCCACCGCGGCGGCGAACTCGGCGGTCGCGTAGGACGTGCCCGAGGCGATGGCGAACCCGCTGCTGAACTGGTCGGGGTCGGCGGTCCTGCGCTCACCCGACGCCACCGCGCTGTTGGACCCGCGAGATCCTTTCGCGACGGTCGGGAAGGTGCTGAGCACGTTGGCTCCGGTGGCGTAGACGGTGACGTTCGGCCCCGCGTTGCTGAACCACGCCTCGGTCTCGTCGGGGTTGAGCGCGCCCACGCCCATCACCTTCGGCCCGGCCTGCTCGGACGTCAGTTCCGCGGCGAACGCGGCGGGGTGGAACGGCCGGGTCGTGCGGTCGTTGCCCGCCGCGGCCACCAGCAGCACGCCCAGGTCGGTGAGCCTGGTCAGCACCGCGCGGAGGTGCCCCTCCTTCGCCGAGGCCCGGTCCAGGTAGGCGCCCAGCGAGAACGACACGACGTCCACGGTCTCGCGGCGCCGCTCGTCCCCCGCCGGTGCGGCCTGGGCCGCGGTGACCCGCGCGACGAGCAACCACAGCGCCAGCAGCAGATCCGCCTCGTACGCGACGTTGTCGGTGTGCAGCACGCGCAGGGCGAGGACGTCGGCCGCCGGCGCGACCTGGTGGATCAACCCGGCGATGAACGTGAAGTGTCCCGTCGCGCGGCCCAGTTCCTCGGAGAGCGCGTTGGCGTACAACGGAGACTCCCAGAAGTCCTGGAGGACCTGGGTCGGCGTGAGGCCGCTGAGCTTGCCGGCCTGCTGGGCGATCGCCGCCGCCGACGCCGCGTACCCGTGCACGAAACCGTTGCCGGACAACGTCTTCGCGGTGATGCCGAACCAGGGGTGCTGGTTGATCCCGGTGTCCGGCACCGCGATCACGACCCGGCGGTGGCCCGCCGCGAGCTGCGGCCGCACGGGCGGGGCACCGCTGAACGCCACGGGGATCATCGGGTACGGCGCGGCCGCCTCACCGTCACGCAGGTCGTGGGGCACCCAGGTGGGGACACCGCCGTAGTCGGCTCCCGAGAACAGGTGCTCGACCGCGATCGCCCCGACGCCCCGGCCGCCGATCCGGCCTGCCGCCACCCCCGCGCGGATCTGTTCCTGGGCGGTCCACGCGTCCACGACCGCCACCGCGTTCTCGCTGTCGCTCTCGGTCTCGTCGGGTCTCGCGGACAGCACGATCGGCACCGGAACGAGCTGCCGCGTCTCCTCGTCGAGGGCGTCGAACTCCGGCGGCAGGTCCACGCCGGGCAGGTCCTCGCCCTGCCGGATGGTGAGCCCCACGCGCCTCAGCTCGTCGTCGACCTGGCCCCGCGTCGCCCCCTGCTCCAGCACGGACACCGGGACCAGCAGGACGTCCGACCGGTACACGGTGGCGACGGGGCGCGGGGAACCGGGCGCACGCGCCGCCTCGGTGGGGCGCAGGACCTTGGCGCCGTGCTTGTCGAGCAACCACTGCGGCCATTCCGGCAACGGGACGTCGTCGGCCTCGGGGCTCGGCGAGCTGGGAGATCGGACAACCATTTCGACGTTCCTCCTCACCCGGTCTACCAGTACGTCGTTGAGAGGCGGGGAAACGTTGCGAGATCCAGGAAATCAGGTCACAGAGGAATAACGTGGTCCCCGGAATTCCCGGACAGCGCGAATGAACGCGAAATCGTCGATCCACATCGGAATCGTCCGGAGAACGTCCTTCACGCGCGCATGGAACGACCGATCGCCTCGCGACAGGCTCCTGTGGACAGATCACCGGGGGATGCCCTGGTGCGGACCGGACAACAGGAGCAAGCCATGAAGATCGCCGTTTGGGCGCTGGCGGCGGCAGCGGCCACCGCGCTGGTGAGCACGCCGAGCGCGCTCGCCCACGAGACCAGCATCTGCGCCGCCTACGAACAGGTTCCGGCGGGGTACATCGTGTGGTCGATCCAGGCGAACGCCGCCAGCTGCGGGAACACGCACCGGTTGAACATCAAGAACGACGTCCGGCGCGAGGACTCGATGTGCGAGGGCTATCACCCCGTCCCGGCCGGGTACCGGGTGCTCAGCGCCAAGGCGGGCAGCCCGACCTGCGCCTACCGCACGCGGCTGGAGATCTCGAACCGCAACTCCTGAGCCGGGGCGAGGGCGGGGTCGTCACCGGTGACGCCCCCGCTCTCGCTGTGCGTTCACACAGTGCGCTGGGCCGTTCGGACGCGCGCGCTGCACTTCAATGATCGCCGTGAGCAACCAGACGGCGATCCTGCGTCAGCCGCTGCACGCCCGCCTCAGGCAGCACACGGCGCGGTTCGCCACGCTGTGCACCGAGGACATCGTGGCGGCCCTGACCCCGTACGCGGCCCTGCCGCCCGCCGCGATCGAGCACCTGCGCACCGAGACCGCGCTCATCATCAACGGCGTGCTCGACCAGGTGGCGGGCGGCGAACTGTTCCCGGCGACCGAACTGAGGGCGCAGCTCGTCGCCACCGGCGCGCTGCGCGCGAGGCAGGGCATCCCGTTCGCCGCCATCGACAGCACCGTGGACATCAGCTGGATGACGTGCATGCGGGAGGTCCTGGCGGCCACCGAGGCACGTGACCAGCAGTCGCTCACCAGGCTGATGGCCGCGGCCCAGGGCTCGCTGCCGCTGATCCGGTCGGTCAGCATGTCGGGGTTCTACGCGGAGAGCGTCAACCTGCGCGGGACCGCGACGCTCGCGCAGGCGCTGATCAGCGACTCGATCGACCTGCCCGAGGTCAGCCGCACCACCGGAATCCGGTTGTGGGAGACGTACTGCGTGCTCGTCGTCCGCGACACGGGCCGCACGTCCCCGCCGCGGCTCGGCGAGAACGGCGGAGAGCTGTTGCTGACCCACGAGGAGGACAGGATCGTGCTCCTGTCCGGCGCCCGCGCGGTGCCGGCCGACCGCGACCGGCTGCCGGAGAACCTGCTGGAGTGCTGGCACCGGATCAGGCACGCCTGCCCGGCCGCGACGGGCGGCTGGGCGTGGGCGGGGAGTCCGCAGGAGGTGGCCGAGGCGTACCGCATGGCCGCCGGCACCGCCGCACTCGCCTCGCCCGCGTCGTCCCAGCCGCTCCGCCTCGACGACGCCGTGGTCGACCTCGCGCTCTGCCGGGACCCCGAACTGCGCCAGGCCGTGCGGCGGCAGACCCTCGCGCTCGACCCCCACCCCGAGCTGCTGGCCACGCTGGAGACCTTCTACGCCCTGGACATGGACCGCGGCCGCGTCGCCCACGTCCTGCACGTGCACCGCAACACGCTGGACTACCGGCTACGCCGGGTGCGCGAGCTGACCGGGATCAACCCCGTCGGCGTGCACGGCATCCGCACCCTCACCGCGGCGCTCGCCGCCCGCCGCGTGACCGGCTGACCCGCCCGTCACCTCGGACATCGTCCACCTCCGGGGGTGGTCCGCGAACCAGTCCCGCAGGCCCCGGTCGTCCACGGCGCTGCGCCAGAGCGACCCCCGCGCGGCCTCGGCCACGGCCCTGCGCAGGCTCGGCGGCGCCGCGGGCCGCGTCGCCACGACGAGTGTGAGCTCGGGGGCGTTCGAGCACGGCCTGGCGGGCAGGGAGGCCGGCCGGGTCGCCCACGGCGTGACCAGCGCGATCGCCAGGTCCGCCCGCACCACGGCGGCGATCTCCGCGGTGTCGTCGGTCACCGCCCTGATCCGCGGCCGGACTCCGGCCCGTTCGCAGGCGAGGTGGAACGCCTCGCGCAGGTGCCGGTCGGCCGGGCTGACCCAGTGCTCGTCGCCGAGGTCCGCCAGGTCCGCCCCGGACGCCCGCGCGACCGGGTGGTTCGCCGACGCCGCCACCCACATCGGCACCGTCAGCACGGAGAGGCACCTGAGGCCGTCGTCCGGCACCGGCACCACGTCCGCGCACCACACACCGCAGTAGACGTCGAGCTCCCCGGCGGCGACCCTGCGCGCCCCCAGTTCCGGGGAGGTCGCCTCCCAGCGGCACTCCCCGCCCCGGTGCTGCTCGGCGAGATGCCCGGTCAGCGCGACCTGGGGCACCTGGAAGAGGCCGAGCCGCAACGCCGGGGACCGCGCGGGCACCGGCCCGGCGGAGGCGAGCGTCGCCTCGATCGCCTGCATCGCCGCGCTGAGCCGGCCGGCGAGCTCGAGCCCCGCGGCGGTGAGCCGCACCGAACGCGAGGTGCGCACCACGAGCTGCCTGGCGCAGCGCCGTTCGAGCTGGGCGATCTGCCTGCTCACCGTCGGCTGGGAGACGCACAGGCGCTCGGCCGCCCTGGTGAACGAGAGCTCGCGGGCGATCTCGAGGAAGATCCGCAGCGAGGCCCAGTCCTGGTGGGTGACGGGCGTGCCGGGCGCGAGCAGGCCGGACGGCTCTGCGGACGGGTGCGGGCGTTCCACGGCGATGGTCCTCTCCGCGGCCGACTCGACCGCTCGGGACCATCGTGCGGCAGGCCTCGCGCCGGTTCCCCTGGCTGTTTGCCAGTACTTCCGCTGTCCTTTGTCGACTTGCACAGACCACCCGGCCGTGGCGTGTCGAAGCGGCCGGGTGACGGCACACTGATCGGCATGGCGGCCGAGCACTCCCCGTCCGAGGGCCACCTCTCCTCGTGGCTGCTGGAACTGGTGTCACGCGCGCCGCTGGTGCTGGTGGTGCGCGACCCCGTGCGGGACCGATGGGTGTGGGTGTCCCCGTCGCTCGCCCGGCTGACCGGGGTTCCGGCGGAGGACGCGGTCCCGCGCGAGGTCGCGGACGTCGTCGAGCGGTGCGAGGCCGAGGCGGTCGCTCGGAGCGGCACGGCGGTGCCCCTGTCCTGGTCCTCCCCGTGCGCGGACGGCCGGCGCCGGCACTTCGAGGGCGTCAGCGTCGCGTTCCCCACCTGCGACGGCGGCACGCTGGTCGGGTCGGTGGCCATGGAGGTGACCGACCTCGTGGTGGCACGGGGCCAGGCCCAGCACCTGCTCGACCACCTCCCCATCGTCCTGAGCACCACGACGCCGGACGGGAGGCTGCTCACCCTGGACGGCGCGGGCGTCGTCGCCCATCGGGAGGCGGGTGTGCCGCGGCCCGAGCACCTCGACGATCTTCTCGTGGAGGGCGATCCCGCACACGAGGCGGTCTGGCGCGCACACCACGCCGCGTTGCGGGGCAGGACGTCCGTCGGCCGCATCCTCTGGAACGGGCGGTGGATGGAGTCCCGGTACGCCCCGCTGACCGAGGGCGGCGAGATCACCGGCGTGGTGACGATCAGCTTCGACGTCGACGACCAGGTGCGCACCGAGCACGCCGGCAGGCTCAGCGAGGCGCGGTTCGAGACGTTCATGCGGCACTCGCCCGCCGCGGTGGTCACCAAGGACGCCGAGGGCCGCTACCTGTGGGCGAACCAGGCGTACTTCGACACCTACCGCGTGGACCCGCGCGGGTTCGTAGGCAGAACCGTGCACGACCTGACCTGCGCCGAGGTGGCCGACTACGCCACCGGGCTCGACCGGCAGGTCCTGGACACCGGCAGACCGCTGCGGGACACGCACCGGTTCACCCGCGGCGACGGCACCACCGGGGTGGACGTCGGCTTCCGCTTCCCGGTGCCGACGGCCGACGGCGGCACCGAACTCGGCGGTGTGTTCGTCGACGTGACCGAACTGCACGAGGCGCGGGAGAACGCGCAGCAGGCCGAAGCCCGGTACCGCACGTTGTTCGACCGCTCCCCCGTGCCGATGCTCGTCACCGACCGCGCCCGCCTGCTCCTCGACGCCAATCCCGCCTTCGGCCGGCTCGTGGGACGGCGGCTGAGCGCGTTGCGCGGCCTCGACGCCGTCGCGCTGACCGACGACGGGACTCGGCTGAAGGCCGCCTTCGACGGCGCGGGGCTGAGCGGGACGAGGGTCGTGGAACGGTTCCTCACCGGCGCGCGGCAGACCCGCACCGAGTGCGACGTGACGCTGATCGAGGTGCCGGGCACCACCGAGCAGGACTCGACGTTCGTGGTGATCGTCCAGCCCGTCGCGGAGGCGGTGACGGGACACAGCGAGGTGCGCCTGACCGCCCGGGAGGCGACCGTGCTGGAGCTGCGGGCGGCAGGACACCCCATCTCGCACATCGCGTCGCGGACCGGCCTCACCGGCCGGGGCGTCGACTACCACCTCGCCCAGCTCGCGAAGCGGTTCGGCACCACGACCACCGGCCTCGTCGCGCGGGCGTTCCACCTAGGTGTGCTGACCACCGGTTCATGGCCTCCCCGCGCCGGTTCCGCCTTCCTGCGGGAGGAACCGCGATGACGGGCCATGCCTGAACGAATGGACGCCGCCCGCGCCGCACAACTCCACATCGGACGGAGGCTCGCCAGGTCGCACGCTTCAGGTCGACGACGCTCCATCGACCACAGGGAAGAGCGATGCGACTTCACTTTCTCCGGCTCGCCGTGCTCACGGCCACCGTGCTGGCCGGCGCGGGCCTGGCCGGTGCCACCCCCGCGTTCGCGGGCGGCGGCAGCGTTGCCGCACAAGGATGTTCGGCGAGCGTGAGCACCTGGCGCACCCCCGCCGAGAGCGGGCTCACGAACTTCGCCGTGAGCGCGACGGTGAACTGCGGCTTCAATCGCGAGGCTGCGCTGCGGCTCGGGGTCGACTGCGACACCGGGAACTCACCGAGGTTCACGTTCCGCGACGGCTACGGGTCCACCAGGACGTCCGGCACCACCGGGTCGCCCATGATCCCCAGCTCCCGGTGCGACGGACGGGTCCTGATCGGGTACTACGACTACGCGAAGGGCGACTTCGTCTGGAGCCGGCCCTCGTACTTCGCCATCTGAGCCAGGTCCTCCGGGGGTGCGGCGATCCGCACCCCCGGAGGCCCCGCGGGCTACTTGGTCACGATCTTGTCGCCCGGCTTGATCAGGTCCGGGTTGGTGAGGTGGCGGGCGTTCTTCGCCACCAGCGCCTGCCAGCCGCCCTCGACGCGCAGCTCCGCGGCGATGCTGCTCAGCGTGTCACCGGCCTTGATCTCGTAGTCGCCGTCCGGGTTGCTGGTGGACGGCGCGGCCACCGGAACCACCGGCACCGCACGGGCGACGGCCTTGTTCCCGGTCACGCCCTGTCCCTGCCGGACTGGCCGCTGTCCCTGACTGACGGGCTGACCGCCGCCCCCTCGCCGCCCGCACGCGCCCCAGGCCCCCAGGCCCTGCGTCCGCAGCACGTTCTCCGCGACCCGGATCTGCTCCTCGCGGGAAGCCTGGTGGGCGCTTCCGGAACCGCCGTTCGCCTGCCAGGTCGACTGGCTGAACTGAAGTCCGCCGTAATAGCCGTTACCGGTGTTGGTCGACCACCTGCCACCGCTCTCGCACTGCGCGATCCGATCCCAGTCGACCGGTGCCGACGCTGACGCGAGGGCGCCGCCCGTCGCGATGAACGCCGTCGCGGAGAAGGCGACGAGCACGGCACGACCGGTGAAGTTGCCACGGAGATGACGCATGTCCCTTTTCGGGCCCCGTCCTGCTCTCGCCGGCGACGGCGCCTGTCCCACGGGGGCTTGATCCGTGATGTGGACAGGGCCCGCCGCTGGACAGGTGAGCGCACGGCCGGCCCTGGTGGTGCAGCGACCCCGGGGGCCGCAGGCAGGACCGTAAGAACACCCGGCGGGATCCGCACGCCCGGACGCGGACAAGATCACACGATAGGTGGTGATCTTGAGAGGAGAGGTTTCGGGCCGGAACGATCGGAGCTAGACGCGCGTGCTGACAGGCTCCGCCGCAGGCTCCTTCTGCCGGGTGCTCGCCGCGTAGTGGGCGACGGCGATCGCACCGGAGATCGCCAGGACGAACCCGGCCGCCGCGGCGAACACGTACCCGTCGCGGACCGTGTCGCCGAGGTAGACCAGCCCGACGAACGACGACAGCGCCGTGTTGGTGGTGAACATCATCGCGGTGACCCCGGTCGGGCCGCCCTTCTGCAACGCCATCGCGAACAGCACCGCCGCGACCAGTCCGTTCAGGACGATCGCCCAGGTCGCCGGTTCCAGGACGAGCCGCCACACGTCGTCCGGGACGTGCAGCGTCCGCGCCGCGATGCCGACGATGCTGTAGGCGACGCCGGAGCCGAACGCCAGCGCCACCGTCGCCCGGACGGTGTGGTGGCGCCGGGCGTAGACGGCGATCAGCGCCACCGGCACGACTGCGGCCACGAGGATCCACCGCCACTGCGGCGGCAGCGCCTCGGCGCGGCCCGGTTCGGCGGACACGCCCAGCAGCACCAGGCCGCCGGCGCCGACGGCCAGCGCGGCCCAGCCCCGCGTCCGCAGCCGGATGCCCATGAAAGCGCTGATCACCGCGGTGACCCCGACGCTGAACGCGAGCATCGACTGGACGAGGAACAACGGCAGCCGGTGCAGCGCCGCGGACGCGCAGGCGAACCCGACCAGGTTCACCCCCAGGCCGAGGAAGTAGAGCCATTGACGCCAGAGACCGATGAGATCAGACGACCTTCCGCCGTGCGCCCCCGCACGCCGGACCCCCATGGACTCCAGGATCGAGCCACTGCCTGACGCCAGGGTCGCCAGCACAGCAAGGACGTAACCCAGTGCCATGCGCCCATTGTGTCAGCCGTTGATCGTGGTGCTTTCACCTGGATCGGCTGACGCGCCGTCAAGCGCGCTCGGCGCTCAGGGCGGCCAACTGGTCTCCGTACTCGATCCGCGCGACCCACTCCTGCGGCCACGCCTCCAGGCCGTGCGCCGCGCCGGCGAACGCTCCGGCCAGCGCGGCGATCGAGTCCGAGTCACCGCTGGTCCTGGCCGCGCGCACCAGGCACCGCACCGGGTCGTCGGCGTGCCGGACCGCGCAGTACAGGCCCGTCGCCAGCGCCTCCTCGGCGATCCAGCCCTCGCCGGTGGCGAGGCTCGCGTCCCTGCCGTCGTCGGGCCGGGCGAGGACGGCCACCAGGTGCTCCAGGACGGCGGCGCACTCGTCCCAGCCCCTGGCGATGAAGTCGGCGGGCGTGGTCGCTCCCGGTCCCTCCCACAGCGACCCCAGCCAGTCGGCCAGGTAGACCGTGCGCCGTTCGGCACAGCGGGCCAGCAGCGCGGCCGGCACGTCGGCCAGGGCCAGACCGTCCACCAGCAGGCGGGTCGCGCAGGCGGTGAGCTCGGACGCCGCCAGCGCGGTCGGGTGGCCGTGGGTCATGGCGGCCTGCAGCTGGGACACGCCGGCCAGCACGTCCAGGTCCAGGCCGGGGATCAGGCCCACCGGGGTCACGCGCATGTTCGCGCCGCAGCCCTTGGAACCCGCGATGGTCGCCTCGACCCACGGTTGCCCCTCGGCCAGGCCGCCGCACGCGCGCAGGCAGGTCATGCCCGGCGCCCGGTCGTTCTCCGGGCTGTGCGCCCAGGCCACGAACCGCTCCCGCAGGCGAGGTTCGAGGGCTTCGGCGGTGAGGGCCGGCACGTCGTGCAACGCCCACGCCACCGCCAGCGCCATCTGCGTGTCGTCGGTGACCATCGCCGGGTCGCCCGTCAGGTCGTCCGGTCCGGACGGGCCGAACTGCTCCTCGATCTCGGCCACGGTCAGGAACTCCGTCTCCCGTCCCAGCGCGTCGCCGAAAGCCAGCCCGTACAACGATCCCGCGATTCGATTCACGCCCCCACCCTAGCCGCGCGAATCGACGAAATTCCACGCGATTGTTCCAGGAACGGACGACGGCGCCGGGCAACGGATTTCCGAAAACGCGAGACTCGCCCACCGGCAATTCACGATGGTTTCTTTGGTCCATATGAGGGATTGACGACCAACTGGCCCCGAACGAATCAAGATCCGCCGTAGGGTCCGCCGCGTGGTCGATCACATGCCCGACGACGAGCCGTGGCGGGTGCGCGTGCTCGATGCCGACGGCGGGGTTCTCGGTGCGGGCGTGCTGCTCGGGGAGAGTCACGTGCTGACCTGTGCGCACGTGGTGCCCGAGGGCGCCGGCCACGTCTTCGTCGACCGGATGCGCGGGACCCCCGTGCGGGCCGACGTCGTGCCGGATCGTTTCGTGTCCCCGCTGGAAGACCGCAGGGGCGACGTCGCGCTGCTGGATCTCGCCGGGCCGGTGGACGGCGCGGGCGCGACGCTGCGCCGGACCGCGCTGCGCCGGAACCTGGTCGTCCGCACGGTCGGGTTCCCCGGCCCCGTGCACGACGGCGTGGAGGTGCTCGCACGGCTCGCCGGGCGGGGCGGGCCCGGTCACGAGTGGCTGCAACTGAACCGCGACTCCCCCACCGAGTACCCCGTGACCAGCGGGTTCAGCGGCGGGGGCGTCGTGGCCGACGCGGACGGGACGCACGCGGTGATCGGCATCGTGGTCAGCGAGTTCGCCAACGAGCTCGCGCACCTCGCCTGGATGATCCCCGTGGAGACGATCCTGCACCACCTCCCCGGCGTGGCGGAGTGGACCGTCGGGAGCGCGCCGCTCGACGACGGGTTCACCGGCACGCCCGACGCGGGCGTCGAGCAGGTCGGCCTGGCGCGGTCGCTCGCGAGCTGGCTCGACCACCACCACGCCCGCGACGTGGTGATGGTGCTGGTGGGCAGTGACCGCGAGGTGCTGCACCGCGCCGTCGCGCTGTCCGCGGTGGAGTCACGGCCGGAGACCTCGGGCGCGCCGGAGGGGACGGTGCCGGCGGTCGGCAGCGTCGACCTCGCCGTGGACGCGTCCAGCCGGACCGCCGACCAGGTGTCCCAGCGCATCGTCGACCGCGCGGGCCTCGGGCGCGACGAGAGCAGCACCCCGAGCGAACGGGTGCGCGCGGGCACGCCGCCGATGACCGTCGTGGTCGACGGCGTGGACGACGCCGAGGAGCCCGAAGCGTTGCTGCGGGAGGTGCTGCGCCCGCTCGCCGAGCAGGGGTCACGGGTGGTGCTCGGCTTCCGTCGCGAGTCGTCGCCGAGCCTCACCGCGGCCCGGTCGTGGGAGCTCGACGCGATCACCGGGCGGCTGGACCGGCTCGCCGACCGGATCAAGGCGCTCGCCGATCACGAAGCGCTGCTCGACCGGCACCACCGGCCGGTCGCCCAGCGCGCGGTCGGCCTGCGGATGCGGCTGCTCGGGATGCGCGCCGCCGTCGCAAGGTCGGACCCGCACTCGGTCCGGCCGGTGCTCGGGGAGACCGAGGACGCGCTGGCCAGGGCCGAACGGCGCGCCGAGCAGGCGGTCCGGACGCTGGAGGAACTGCTCGTGCGGCGACGCGAGGCGAGCGGGCTGCTCGGCGCCTACCAGGCGAAGGCCGACGACGGCGGGCTCGCGGAGGACATCCGGCTCGCCGGCCTCTACCGCCGGGCGCACGGCCTGCTGACACGGGGACTCGACGACCTGCCCGCCGCCGAGGAGGCGGTCCGCGGCTACGGGACCGAGGTCCGGCGCGCGCTCGGCACCGGGCGAAGGGAGCAGCGATGACGGCGTGCAACCGGCCGGGATGCACCGGCACGGTGCGGGGAACGGGTTTCTGCGGCAAGTGCTGGCGCCGCCCGCTGTCCGCGGCGGAGGTCGCGGAGACGACCGAGGTGGCGGGCACGTCCGTCGTGAGCCAGAGCAACGGCGACCCGCTCGCGTTGCCCGTGTTCGAGTTCCCCGCCCCGTCGAGCCGGATCCTGACCACCACGACCATCCCCGAGGACGACCGCAAGTGCCCCGGCGAGAACTGCGGGGCGCCGGTCGGCCGCAGCCACGCGGGCAGGCCTGCGAAGAGCGAGGGGTTCTGCCCCGAGTGCGGCCACCCGTACTCGTTCCTGCCGAACCTGCACGCGGGCGACGAGGTCGACGGCCACTACGAGGTGATCGGCTACCTCGGCCACGGCGGTGTCGGCTGGGTCTACCTGGCGAAGGACCGGCGCCTGGACGACAACCTGGTCGTCCTCAAAGGACTGATCGACGTCCGCTACGCCGCGCTCGCCGCGGCCGAGCGGCGCGCGCTGACCACGATGGACCACAAGAACATCGTGCGGATCCTCAACTTCGTCACGCACCCCGACGACGCGGGCAGGCCGCGCGAGTACATCGTCATGGAGTACGTCGACGGACTCACCCTCCGCGAGGCCACCAGACTGCGCAGGCTCGGCACCGAGCCGTTGCGGGTCGAGCACGTCATCTTCTGCGTGCTGCAGGTGCTGGAGGCGATGGAGTACCTGCACCGGCGCGGCTACCTCTACTGCGACATGAAGCCGGACAACGTGATCGTCCGGCCGGGCCACCGCGGCGAGGAGGACCGGATCAAGGTCATCGACCTCGGCGCGGTCCGCAGGGCGGACGACCGCGAGAGCGGCCGGATCGGCACGAAGCCGTACGAGGTGAGCGAGGCGGAGATCCACGCGCGCGGCCTGACCGTGCAGTCCGACGTCCACACCGTCGGCGTCACGTTGCAACGGCTGTACAAGGGCACGTCCGACTGGCTGGACGAGGAGACGGGCGCGACCGACGAGCACTTCGCGCTAGGGCTGGAGTCCTTCAAACGGCTGATCGACCGCGCGACGCACGCCGACGCGGACCGGCGGTTCGACTCGGCCGCGCGGATGGCCGAGCAGCTCAAGGGAGTCCGGCGCGAGATCGCGTCACTGCGCGACGGCGTCGCCCGGCCGGAGCCGTCGGCCGTCTTCGAACCCACGGCCGCGCTGCTCGACTCCGGGCTCGGCGCCGTCCCGCCGTTGCACCGGTGGACGCGGCCCGACCTGTACGCCGGAACCGGCGTGCCGCTGCCGGACGGCCGGCCGAGCCCCGCCGAGGCCGCCACCCGGTTACCGGTGCCGCGGGTCGACCCCGGCGACGCCGCCGCCGAGTACCTCGCCGCCACCGGCGCGCCGGATCCGTTGCGACTGCTGGACAAGCTGGAGAACGCGGAGCTGAGCACCGCCGAGATCTGGTTCGCCCGCTGCCGGGCGCAGATCGAGACGGGGCAGCTCGACCTCGCGGCGGAGAGCCTGCGCTCGGCCGAGTGCGCGGCCGGGGACTGGCGGGGCGCGTGGCACCGGGGGCTGCTCGCGCTGGCACGGGGCGAGGTCGGCAAGGCCCGGCTGGAGTTCACCGCGGTGTACGACGCGGTGCCCGGCGAGGAGGCGCCGAAGCTCGCGCTCGGCTTCTGCGCGGAGCACGAGGGGAAGCTCGAACGGGCGCGCCGGCTCTACGAGGCGGTGTGGCGCCGGGACCGGTCGCAGGGCAGCGCCGCGTTCGGGCTGACCAGGATCAGGCTGGCCGAGGGTGACCGGGCGGGCGCGGTGGCCGTGCTCGACGAGGTGCCGAGGGTGTCCCGGCACTACGACGCCGCCGCCGTCGCGGCCGTGATCATCCTTTGTGGACTGCTGAGGTCGGGTTCCCCCACCGACGCCGACCTGAGCGAGGCGATCGCGCGGTTGCCCTCGCTCTACCTCGACACCGACGCGCGCAACCGGCTCGTCACGATCCTGCGCGAGGCCACGCCCGACGGGGACGGAGTGCGGGTGCTGCTCGAACACTCCTACCGAGGTCTGGCGGGCCAGGCGGAGAACGAGGACGAGCACGGCATTCTCATCGATCTGGCCAACACGATTCGCCCGAGGACGTTGTCATGACAGCGGAAGCACAGCCGGCCTTCGGTCTCGCGGTGAGCCAGAACGAGTACCTGTTCGCCGGGGAGACCGAGATGCACGCGGTGCTCACCGTGACGGCGCAGGGCCTCGGCGGCCTGACCGGCGGCGAGGCCCCGGAGGCCGCCGAGGTGATCGCGATCGACTGCTCCGGCTCGATGCACAGCCCGCCGACGAAGCTGCGGGCCGCGCAGGACGCCACGGGTGCGGCGATCGACGCCCTGCGCGACGGGGTCTTCTTCGCGGTGGTGGAGGGCACGCACACGGCGCGCGTGATCTACCCGCACGACGGAGGGCTCGTCGCCGCGAGCCCCGGGACGAGGGTGGGGGCGAAGCGGGCGGTGCGACGCCTGACCGCGAGCGGCGGCACCGCCATGGGGTCGTGGCTGCGGCTGGCGGGCCAGTTGCTGGACGCGCACCCGGCGGCCGTGCGGCACGTCCTGCTCCTGACCGACGGCAAGAACGAGCACGAGACGTCCGCGGACCTCGACGCCGTGCTGGCCGAGTGCGCGGGCCGGTTCGTCTGCGACGCGCGCGGGGTGGGCGACGGCTGGGAACCGGAGGAGCTGCTGCGCATCGTGTCCGCGTTGAACGGCACGGCCGACGCCGTCCGGGAGGAGGCCGAGCTCGCCGAGGACTTCACCGCGATCATGCGCGCCGCGATGCGCAAGGTCGTGCCGGAGCTGCTCATCCGGATCGAGACCCCGCCGTTCGCCCGCGTGCGCTTCCTGCGGCAGACGTTCCCGACCCAGACGGAGCTGACCGGCACCTCCGCGGACGCGCAGACCACCACCTACGCCACGGGTTCGTGGGGTGAGGAGAGCCGGGACTTCCACGTGTGCCTGGACGTGGACCCGACCGGCCTGGACCTGACGGAGTACCAGATCGCCGAGGTCGGCCTGGTGCCCGTCCACGCCGGCGCCGGCCTCCAGACACCCTCGGGCGGCGAGCAGCCGATCATCGCGCAGTGGACGGAGAACACCGTGCTCTCCAGCGTGATGGACTCCAGGGTCGCCCACGCCACGAACCAGGCCGAGCTGGGCCGCGCGGTGATGGCGGGCTGCGAGGCGTACGACGCGGGCAACATCGACCTGGCCGCGCGGGAGTGGGGCAGGGCGGTGGCGCTGGCTTCCGCGCAGCGCAACGAGAAGGTGCTCGCGCGGTTGCACCGGCTGGTCGACGTCGTCGGCGACCCGGCGCGCGGGGAGGTGCGGGTGCGCACCGACCTGCAGCTGCTCGACGTGAAGCTGAGCGAGGTGAGCCGGAGCCACGGCACCCGCGGCCCCGGTGACGGGCAGAAAGCCGCCGCACCGGCCGGTCCCGATCTCACGTGCGAGCACTGCCGGCACGTCTCCCGTGCGGGCGCGAAGTTCTGCGAGGACTGCGGCAGGGCGTTCGAGGTGGGCGCATGACGGCGTCGCGTTCCACGACCCGGCGCAGCCTGCTGCGGCTGCGGGCCGCGCTCCTGGGTGTGACCGTGCTGGTGTTGTTGTCGTCGTGGTACTTCTTCGACACCGTGCACGACACGATCGACACGGTGCGGGACCGCAGCACCCCCGCGTTGATGGAGGCCGCCATCGCGCGGTCCGCGCTCGCCGAGGCGGACTCGCTGGCCATCAGGAGCTTCAGCTCGGGCCAGGCGGAGCTCATCGGGCCGGGCGACCGCTACCAGAACCAGATCGCGGTGGCGAGCCAGAGCATCGCGCAGGTCGCCGAGGACAGCACCCTGGGCGAGGAGGGCAGCAGGCAGCTGCGCGTGGTGGCCGGGCTGGTCGTCGCGTACACGGGGTGGATCGAGCAGGCCGACGCGCACTACCGGCAGGGCGGCGCGGGCAGGTCGCTGGCCGCGGTCGACCTCTGGTACGCGTCCCGGCTGCTGCACGAACCGGAAACCGGTGTGCTGGCGCAGTTCGACAAGCTGGCGCAGGACCAGCACGGGGCGCTCGGCGAGCAGATCTCCGACAGCGCGACGACGTTCTGGCGGGCGGCGCTCGTCGCCGTGCCGATCATCGCGCTGTTCGTGCTCCTCGTGGTGACGCAACGGTTTCTGCGGCGGAGGTTCCGCCGGGCGTGGAACCCGCTCCTGGCGTTCGCCACGGTCGTGCTCGCCGGCTGCGGCGCGATCATCGTGTTCGGCGTCCTCGCGCAACAGCAGGTGGAGACGGCGGCCGCGGAGCTGCGCGAGGTGACGACCACCTGGGACGGCCAGACGTCCGCCACCCGTGCCGCCGCGCAGAACGAGCTGACGACCTTCGTCACGGACCTCTGCCGCTCCGCGGACGGCGGCTGCGGTGACACGGTCGTCCGGTTCGCGAACGAGCTGCGCGAGACGGTTCCGCCGAAGCTGCTGGCGGACAAGGAGCTGACCGACGCGGCCCAGCGCGTCAACGCCTCGGTCGCGAGGGCCGACGACCACGCGGGCCTGGAGACGCTCATCCCGATCGGCGCCGCCCTGATCCTGCTGTCCGTGCTCCGCGGCCTCCATCCGCGCATCCAGGAATACAGGTACGAGAGACGATGATCCGACTGCTGCTCGTGCTGGTCCTGTTGTGCGTTCTGCCCGCCTGCTCCAGCGAGGGTGCCGCGGGCAAGGTCCAGATCATGGCGTCCTGGACCGGCCAGGAGAGGGAGTTCTTCCTCGAGGTCCTGGCGGAGTTCGAGAAGAAGGAGAACATCGACGTCGAGTACGTCGGCACCCGCGCGCTCAGCCAGGTGTTGCAGTCCGAGGTGCGGCAGGGCACTCCCCCGGACATCGCCGTGCTGCCGAGCCCGGGAGAGCTGGCGGCGTACGCGCGTGACGGGTACCTGGTCCCGTTGGAGGGCATCGTCGCGTCCGGCCAGGACGAGTACGGCGCGCAGTGGCTGGAGCTCGAGAAGGTCGGCCTGCCCGGCGGTGGCGAGAAGCGCTTCGCCGTCGCCGTCAAGGCCGACCTGAAGAGCGCGATCTGGTTCAACCCCAGGACTTTTCCCGGTCCCCGGCCGCAGACCGGTGAGGAACTGCTGGCGTGGAGCAGGGACATCGCCGCTGGTGGCCGCACGCCATGGTGCATGGGCCTGGGCGCGACCCCGGACTCCGGCTGGCCCGGCACCGACTGGATCGAGGACGTCCTGCTGCACCAGGCAGGTCCCGACGTCTACCGGCAGTGGGCCGCGAGCAAGCTGCCGTGGACGTCCGACCCGGTGCGCCAGGCCTGGACGACCTGGAGCGAGCTGGCCGGGGGCGACCACGTGCGCGGCGGGCCGAAGTCCGCTCTGCTGACGGACTTCGGCGACGCGGGACGGGCCATGTTCGGCCCGCAGCCGGGCTGCCTGCTCGACCACCAGGCGTCGTTCATCACGGGCGTCTACCGGGGTTACGACACCGCGCCCAAGGCCACGGACGACTTCGACTTCTTCCCGTTCCCCTCCTTCGCCGGGCAACGTCCCGCCTCGGTGGTCTCGGCGGACCTGGCGGCCGTGTTCACCCGCACCCCGCAGGCCGAGAAGCTGATCAGCTACCTCGCGTCCGAGCAGGCGCAACGGATCTGGCCGAGCAAGGGCGGGGCGTTCTCCACCAACCGCAGGGTCGGGTCGTCGGAGCACCGCGACGAGGTCACCAGGAAGGTCGCCGACGTCCTGACGTCCGATCAGACGTTGTGCTTCGACGCGTCGGACCTCATGCCCCCGAAGATGCGCACCGCGTTCTACCGAGCGGTGCTCGAGCACGTCAACGATCCGTCCCAGCTGACCTCGCTGCTGGAGAAGCTGGAGACCGTCCGGGCCGGTGTGCCGGAAGAAGAACGGGTGGAGTTCCCGTGCCGATGAGGAGTGGTACATGACTGAATTCGCGCGCTTCGAGCTGGACGGTGGCGGCTCGGTCGTCGTCGAGGTCGACGAGGAGCCGGGCGTCTCCCGGGCGGCCCGGCCCGGCCGCGTGCTGCGCGACGCCCGCGCGTCGTTCGAGAAGGCGCTGACCGACGTGCGCGACGCCGCCTCGACCGCGCTCGACCAGTTCCGCACGATGTCCCGGCCGCCGGACGAGGTCGAGCTCAAGTTCGGCGTGAAGCTCGACGCGGAGGCGGGGGCGGTCATCGCGAAGACCGGCGTGCAGGGGCAGTTCGAGGTGAAGCTGCGGTGGCGGCGCAACGACCTGCCGATCGAGGAGGAGGTCGTCGAGGAGACCGAGGACTGACACTCCGCCCGCGCAGCCTGTCGGATTTGTCGTTCTTGCGACGTATGCTCCCCCGCGACGAGACGTGGACCGCCTTAGGGGACTCATCGTGAGCAAGAGACTGAGATCGCTGTGCCTGACCGCGGCCGCCGCCGCGGGAGCCGTGTCGGCCGTGACCACGGGCACGGCCGCCGCCGATCCCACCTGTGCGACGGTGGCGCGGGTCTTCACCGTGCAGGCCGACGGCGACCTGTGGCTCTACGAGCACGCGGCGCCCGCCACCGGCCAGTTCAGCTGGGCGGGCGTGCGGCAGGTCGGCTGGGGCTGGGGCGGCAAGACGTTCGCCGGTCCCGACGGCCGCGTCTACAACATCACCACGGGCGGTGACCTGCGGCGACTGCGCTACAACGGCACCAGCTGGGACACCATGCCCGGCGGCGGCCAGTTCCAGACGATCGGCTGGGGCTGGCAGAAGTTCCTGGCCGCGGCGAACCGGAGCAAGATCGCCGTGGACGCCGACGGCGTGTTCTACACGCTCGAAGGCGACCAGCTGCGGTGGTGGCGCTACGACGAGCAGGCCGGCGGGTGGGCGCCCGGCAGCGGCCGGGTGCTCGACACCGCCTGGGGCGACTTCGACGCGATCGCCGTGAGCGGCAAGGGCGGACTGCAGGCGCAGGACGCCGCGCACGCCCTGCACCACTTCCGCTACGACGCCGCCACGGAGCAGTTCGTCGTCTACGACGTCGTGCCCGAGGCAGGCTGGGAGGGCCACGGCACCCTGTTCTCGCCCGGTGGCGACATCTACTACTCGGTGCGGTCCGACACCGGTGAGCTGCGCTGGAACCGGTTCACCGAGGGCACCGGCTGGCAGAGCGTCCTCGGCTCGGTGATCGGCTGGGGCTGGGGCACCGACGTCGACGTGACGGCCTCGACCGACGACTGCTCGATCACCCCGCCGGCCCCGTGACGGGCGGGCACGCGGCCTAGGGATGCCTCGGTGGCACGCATGCCACCGAGGCACCTTCGCGACTACGCCCGACGGCGCCGCGAGCGCAGGCCCAAGGCCGTCGTGCCCACCAGTGCCACCGCGGCGAGGCCGGCCAGCGGGAGCACCGAACCGTCCTCATTGGAGGGTGAGCCGAAGCCGCCGGCCATGCCCTGCGCGGCGTAGTCGGACCCGCGTTGCTTGTTCCCGTAGGCCTTCACCACGGCCCGCTGGTAGTCGGCGACCGTCAGCCTCTCCCCTGCCTGACGGCCGCTGCCGCCGGGATCGAGCACCGTCAGCACGGCGCCCTTGCTCGCGTACCAGGCGTTGACCTGCGGTTCGTGCAGCAGGGTGGCACCGGCCGTGAGCTTGGCCGCGAGCCGCGTCTCCTGGTCGCCCGACGCCAGGTTGGCCACCGCCCACCGGCCGTCCTCGCCGCGCGCGGTCTGGATCGTCACCGTCCGGCCGTCGGTCGACGAGGCCGGCACCGCCAGGTAGGCGAGCTTCCCCGGTCGCGCACCCCTGGTTCCCGCGACGAACTCCGGGGACAGCGAGTGGACGGGGACCACACCGTCGCGCACGGAGACGGTCTGCACGCCCAGCGCCTGACCTCCGGGGAGGTCGCCGAGGAAGTCCGCCACCGCGTCCACAGTGGACTGCGCGGTGGCCGCGGCCCGGGCCGCCTGGAGGTCGGACGCCGGCACCGGTTCGTCGGCGAGCGCCGACGGGGTCGCGGCGAGGAGCACGACGGCCGACAGCGTCGCGGCGGCCGTGAGAGCACGAATGATCATGGCCGTCCTCATCGGTTGATGCCCGTCAGCGTGTGGGTCCAGCTGAACGAGGAGTTCGAGCGGTAGGCGGTGTAGGTGGAGCGGTTGTAGCGGGTGTTGCTGGGCCACGGGTCGGCCCAGTCGACCCACTGGCGGTTGGCGCTGTCGACGTCGTAGCCGTAGATCGCGTGCATGTGGCCGCCGCCGGACGACCACAGGATGCGGGTCTCGATCGGCTGTTGCTGGTCGATCTGCCCGCGGATCGAGGCGAACGTGATGGTGCCCGACAGGTAGCTGCCGGGAGACGAGTACCCGAGGTCGTAGAACGCCTCGCGCACCTCGCCGAGGTTGCCCTGGTTGTTGCGGCAGCCCGACCCCGACTCGTCGTGCGCGAGCTGGCAGAACCGCGTCTGGCTCACCGAGGTGCCGTGGTAGCGGGCGATGCTCGTGCCGGCCGCGGCCCAGCACCACTGGGTCTGTTCCTGGGCCTGCATCGTGAAGCTGAGGCGACCGGCGGCGGAGACGTCGGGCGCGGCGGTGGCGAGCGGCTGCACCGACAGCCAGCCCGCCGCCATCACCGCGACCGCGACAAGAGCACGTGAACGCAGGGAGCTCACGGGCCCTCCTTTCGTGGACGTCGAAGGCTTTCCGGACGATTTCCGGACCCAGCCGAACGATGACCACGCCACCGGTCCCGCACAAGATCGGAGCGACGGCCCCACGAACGTTCACAGCGTTGTGCTGCTCCCACGCCACCGGCCTGTGAACGTTTCCTAGCACCACTCCAACGCGATGCCCGCGACACCTCGTTGCGTCACGGGAAAGAACGCGCTGGCGATCAACGCCCGGTCGCAGAACAGGTCGACGGCCTCCACCGGTGGCTGGTGCTCCCGCGTCCCCAGCACCCGCGAACACCTGCTGGGCAACGCCTCCGCCGCCATGACCACCTGCAACAGGTAAGGCCCTGCGCCATCACGGAACATGCGCGTGTAACCGGGACACGGCGTGCCGGACCGGTCGTTGACGGTGTAGCTCAGCACCGCGGTCTCCCCCTCGTCGAGACTGCGGTCGAACAACAACTCGAACACCATCGACCGATCCGCCCGGCGCACCCGCCCGACCCGGCACCCGTCCCCCGCGAACACGCTCGCCCGTTCGATCTCGGCGTCCCCGTGGTAGACGCCCAGGTACCGAGTCACCCCGGGCCGTCCGGCCCGCAGCACGATCCGCGTCGTCACGTCCTGCTGCTGACCGGCGGACCCGAGCTCGACCCGTTCCTGGACGAGCGCGACCTCGAGCCCCGCGTTGCACCGGGCGGGATCGTCGAGCAACCCCGCCAGCAACTCAGTGGTGGTGGGCCCCAACGGCGACAGGTCGACGAACGACGTCGACGCCACCCGCCCAGGCTGCTCCCGAGGCCCCACCAACGTCGTCAGCGAGTCGGGCGCGAGCTCCAGAACGGACTCGAGCCCCCTGATCACCGCGACCGCACGAGGCCCCTCAGGCCTGCGCATCCCCCGCTGCCAGTAGCTCAGCGTCGACTCCGCGACCGCCAGGTCCATCCGCGCGAGGTGGGCGCGCAAGCGGGACAACGACAGGCCACGGCGGTCGATCGCCACCCGCAGCGCGCGGTGGAACGGTCCGTACCTCAGTGCGTCGCCGAGTTCGTCCACTCCCATCAGAACCCCCGTTCCGATGCGGCCCCACCCGGCGTGGCAGCCGATGGTCGGCCACCGTAGTGGCCCCTCCGCCCGGTGTGAAGAGGACGGCTGTGAACGTTCACAGCCGCACGTCTCGGCGTTGCTACGCCACCGCCTCCACGGTGTTCGGCCATTCCCCACGGGGCCTTCGATCAGGGGCCACCTTGTTCCGCACCCACCTGAAGACGCACTCCGCCCCGTCGGTGAAGAAGACGATGCACGCCGCGCCGTAAGTGAAGATCATGACCGGGATCAGCAGCGACCCGGCGAGGATCGCGACGACCGGCAGTCGCCAGTCCCGCCACCAGAAGACCGATGCCGCCAAAGACGCTCCCAGCACGAGCCCGAACTCCCGCGCTTCCACACCGAACCAGTGGAATCCCAGCAGCGAGGCCACCAGACCGGCGAGCCCGGCCAGCCCTATGAGGACGTGCGGCAGGAGCAGCAACAGGCATCGGGCCCGGCCGTATGCCCAGTACTTCCCGAGCGCCACGCCCACCCAGAACACGCGCCGCCGCATCCGGCCGACTCCGACATCCCGCAAGGCCCGGTGGAACTCGTGATCCGCTTGGCTGCGCATCCGGAAGCGGCAGCATTTCAGCGCCTTCCGGACGTCCTCGCACCGCTGGTCGTGCAGCAGCGCCGGAAGCAACTGCCTGCCGTAGCTGGCGAGCACACCCCACAGGAACGTCGGGACCGAGGCGAGGTCGGTTGTCGCAGGATCCACGTGAGCGTTGATCTGCACACCATCGCCTTCGTACCGGTACCTCTTGTTGACGTCCTTGCAGTACGTGTACCAGAACGGCTTCGTCAGCCGGAACGTCTTGTCACCCACCACCTTCAACACGACGTCGGCGGCCTCGACGGAGTTCTCCTCCTTGAAGAAGGGCATGGCGGACTCTCCCTCCGGGACTCGGTCCCACCGCGCGGCGGCACGGTGGTCGATAGTCGCGAAAGGAGCAGCAGGCGTTACGGCCTGGTCGCGAACGACGCGAGCAGACCGGCGTAGGCCTTGCGCGGCGGCGCGGCGAACTCCCCCACCGCACTCGTGCGCAAACCCATGCGCACCAACGACTCCACCTGAAGCACGGCGGCCTGCACACCGTCCACCACGGGAACGCCGACGCGGTGTTCGATCTCCGCTCGCTGCGCGGTCATGCCGGCGCACCCGAGCACGACCACGTCCGAGCCGTCCGCCGCCACCGCCGCCCGGCACGCGGCGACCACGGCGTCCACCGCGGCCTCCACCTCCAGCACCGGCACGTCGCAGGCGGACACTCCTCGGCAGAACGCCGCCACGCCGTAGCGGTGGACCAGGTCCCAGGCGCGGCCTCGGGTGCGGTCCAGGGTCGTGACGACGCTGAACCCCCTGCCGAGGTAGGTCGCACACCGCAGGGCCGCCTCCGCGATGCCGACGACGGGGCCGTCGGCCAGCTCGCGGGCGGCGTCCAGGCCGGGGTCGCCGAAGCAGGCGATCACGTGACCGTCGGCGGGCGAGGACGCGATCTCGGCCAGCACTCCCGGCACGCTGAGCGCCTCGTCGTAGTGGCTCTCGATCGACGCCGGGCCCATGGACGGGCTGGTGGCGCGCACCTCCACGTCCGGTCCGGCGATCGCGGCGGCCGCGCGGCCGATCGTCTCGGTCATGGCCGCGCTGGTGTTGGGGTTGACGACGTGGATCCTCACCGGTCTCCCCTCGACAGCAGGGTGAAGATCACGAAGCCCAGTGCCATGCCGACGAACCAGCTGTACGGGGCGGCGGGTGCCAGCGCGGGCACGAGCACCGGCACCATCGCCACGAGCGAGGCGACCGCGGTCGAGATGATCGCCTTCGGGTTGTACCCCTTGCGGTACCAGTACTTCCCGGTGGACGACATGGTGAACAGGTCGTCGACGTCGACGCGCTGCCGGGCCACGACGTAGTGCCCGGCGATGAGCACGCCGAACAGCGGGCCGATGAACGCGCCCAGCGTCTCCAGCGTGTAATGGATCACCGCCGGGTTGTGGTAGAGGTTCCACGGCGTGATCAGCACCGATCCGACGGCGGCGATCATGCCGCCCGCCCGCCAGCTGATCCGGCGCGGGTTGACGTTCGAGAAGTCGAACGCGGGCGAGATGAAGTTCGCGACGATGTTGATGCCGATCGTGGCGATGCTGAACGTCAACGCTCCCAGCACGATCGCGAACGTGCTGTCGATCCGCGCGACCGTCGCAACGGGATCGGTCAGCAGCTCCCCGAACACCGGCACGGTCAGCGAGGCGGTGACGACGACCAGCACGGCGAACACGAGGAAGTTGACCGGCAGGCCGAGCAGGTTGCCGCGCTTGACCGCCGCGAAGGACTTGCCGTAGCGGGAGAAGTCGCCGAAGTTCAGCATCGGGCCGGAGAAGTACGACACCACGAGCGCGATGGCGCCGAACATGATCGGCACCGACGCCCAGCCGGTGTGCTTCACGTCGCCGAGGGTGAAGTCGATCGCTCCCCAGCCGGCACGGGCGATCAGGTAGCCGGCGAGCAGGAACATCACGACGTAGACGGCGGGACCGCAGAAGTCGATGAACCGCCTGATCGTCTCCATGCCCGTCCAGAACACGGCCGCCTGCAACAGCCACAGCGCCGTGAACGACGCCCAGCCGAGCAACGACAGCCCGAGGAACCCGTGCTGCTGCACGTCCGCGTACGGCAGCAGCGACGGGAACAGCTTGAGCAGCACCACGTCCAGCGCCGCCGACGCGAGGTAGGTCTGGATGCCGTACCAGGCCACCGCGATCAGCCCGCGGATCACCGCCGGGACGTTCGCCCCGAGCACCCCGAACACGCTGCGGCAGATCACCGGGAACGGCACGCCGGTCTGCTGGCTGGGCTTCGCGACCAGGTTGCAGAAGAAGTACACGATGCCGATGCCCGCGAGCAGCGCGACCAGCACCTGCCAGCCGCTCAGGCCCAGCAGGAACAGGCTGCCCGCGGTGACGTACCCGCCGACGCTGTGCACGTCCGACATCCAGAACGCGAAGATGTTGTAGGAGCCCCAGGTCTGCTTCTCCAACGGGGCCAGGTCGGCGTTGGTCAGCCTCGGGTCGTAGGCGGGCCTGGTCTGCGTGTTCGCCGCTGTCGCTGTCATCGCCGCACTCCTGCCTGGTGGGGTGACGCCACCGTAGGAAGGAGTTGTTTCCCGATTGCTACGGGAACCGTATATCTTCCCCGTCCGCGAACAGCCCGGTGTCGCGCGGCACCGCCGCCAGCGACGACCGCAGCCGTTCGTGGTGCGTCCGCGCCGCCTCCACGAGTGCCGCCGCGTCCCGTGCGACGAACGCCGCGAGCATGCCCTCGTGGTCCGCGTGCAGCGCCACGCGTCGTTCCTCTGCCACGTGTGCCATGGGCTGCAACGGTTCGGTGAGGTTCCAGGCGGACTCGAACATGCCCAGCAACCGCTTCATGCCGCTCGGTGAGACCAGCGCGAGGTGGAACCGGCGGCTCTCCCGGTGGTACGCCCGCACGTCGCCGGCGGCCAGCGCGTCGGCCAGCGCGGAGTGCGCGGCACGGGCCTGGTCGTCGTGCTCCGGGAGCGCCCGCGAGACCGCGGCCCCCAGCGCCGCGGCTTCGAGCACGCCCCGCACCACGTACAGCTCGTGCAGCTCCTCGGGGGTCAGCTTCGCGACGAAGTAGCCGAAGTTCGGCCGGTGCTCGACCAGGCCCTCGCCGATCAACGTCTTGAGCGCCTCCCGCACCGGGATACGGCTCACGCCGAACACCGCGGCCACCTCGTCGAGCGGGATGGCGCTGCCGGGCGGCACGCCGTCCAGCAGGCACCTCCGCAGCTCGGCGAGGATGGCCGCCTGCGCACTGCCACCGCGGCCGGCCTCCAGCCTGGCCACCACGATCGACCTTCTCCTGGGCGCTCGCATCGGGTCACGGTAGCCCTCGGAGCTCGGCCCCTACCTCCAGGCGGAGGCCAGGGTCTGGGTCACGACCGGCCGCAGCTCGGCGTTCCCGCCGGACGCGCCGAGCGTGATGGCGCCTCCGCTGGGCAGGTAGCACCGCGAGATCGAGACCTCGCCGTCGTTGGCGAACACCTCGATCGAGGTGCGGTCGATGACGACGTCCAGCGACGTGACGGGCCCCGCGAGCGGCTGGGGGCCGGATCCCGCGTCGACGGTCTGCCTGGTCACGAGGATCGGCACGCCGAAGACGTCGAACCGCAGCGTGGCCTGCGCGGACACGTCGACCTCGGCGGTGATCCGGAACTCGCCCCTGGCGCTGCTCAGCGTCCGCGGCGATCCCGGGCGCAGCGTGCCGTACCACTGCTTCTGGCTGCGCCGCAGGAGGTCCAGCTCCTTCACCGGGGTGCGCACCAGCCTCGGTTTGCCACCGATCGTGCGCAGCTTCAGCTCGCACGGGATGGTGACCTGCTGGTTGAACGGCATGCCGGGGTACGCGCCGTCGCGCATCCACGCCGCCTGGATCCGGCGGCCGTCCCCGGTCTCGGTGTTGTTCCAGGTCTGGGTGGCGTAGAAGTTCAGCCCCGCGTCCGACCGCTGCCGCGAGGTCTCCTCGGTGAACCGCTGCCCGTCGAACCGGCCGGTGGTGTAGTCGCCGTTGCCCTGGACGAGCACCCACTTCTTGGTGGCGGCGTTGCCGTCCAGGGGCAGCTCGAAGAAGTCCGGGCACTCGAAGCTGTTCGGGATCGTGTTGCCGGTCCTGGTCCAGTGCAGCAGGTCCGGTGAGGTCAGGACGTGGTAGGCGCCGTCGCCGTAGAGGAACATCACCCAGTGGCCGCCCGGCTCGTACCGGAAGACCTTCGGGTCGCGTTCCGCCATGGTCAGGATCGGGTTGCCCGGGTAGTACTTCCAGGTGCGGCCCTTGTCGAGGCTGTAGGACAGGCACTGGCTGCGGTTGTCGTTGCGGGACCAGAAGGCGACCATCGGCGGCGTCGCCGGGTTCGGGGACAGGCCGGAGGTGTTGCGGTAGTCGATGACGATCGACCCGGACTGCACGCCGGAGCCGAGCGACTCCTCGAAGAACGCCGGGCGCAGCTCGGTCCAGTGCACGAGGTCCGGGCTGACGGCGTGGATCCAGCACTTGTTCCAGCGCTGGGCGAACAGGTGGTACTCGCCCTCGTAGTAGACGAGCCCGTTGAGGTCGTTCAGCCAACCTTCCTGGCGCTGACCGGGTTCCAGGCGGTCCATCGCCCACTGGCGCGCGGTGAAGTGCACCTGGGGCCGCCAGGTCTCGCGGTACAACGGCTGGGTCGAGAGCGGGGGCGTCTCGGGCTCGTCGGTCTGCACGATGTGGTCGACGAGGACGTGGCCCCAGTCCCCCGTGGCCGTGTCGACGATCTGGAGCTGCGCCCGGCGGCCGGCGAACTCGGCGACGTCCCAGCTGCCCTGCTTGAAGGTGTCGCTGGTGCGGCCGGTCGCGGTGCGGACCACCTGGCCGTCCACGAGCAGGTTCAGGCAGGTCACGTACTCGTAGTCGCCACCCGCTACGCCGTAGGAGATGTACCGGCGCTGCACGGTGAACGGCGGTGAGGTGATCGTCCCGGTCGGGCCGTCGCCGGCTCGTTCGCTGCTCGCGATCCCGTCGCCGCGGTAGCCGCGGACGTCCATCGACAGCAACTGCTGCCCGCCGTGCACGGGGCCGTTGCCGAACGCGTCACCGGTGACGGTCCAGCCGTTCCAGTCCGTGCCCTCGAAGTCGGCGATCACCAGGTCCGAGGCCGCCTTCCGGCCACTGGACGCAGGTGCCGCGGAGACGGGTGGAGCGGCCGCGGGCGGCAGGCTCAGGGCGAGCCCGGTGGCGGCACCGGTGCGGAGCAGATCTCTACGCTTCATTGCGTACCTCCTGCAGGGTTTCGGAGCGAGGGAAGTTCCACAGAGGACTGTTCAGAGGACGCTGGAGATGACCAGGTCCGCGCGGGAGGCGGTGGCGTTGATCAGCACCGCGTTGTGCTCGTCGGAGCCGAGCGTGCGGGTGCGGGCCTCGTCGAGGCTCCGTCCGAACTCGCGGTGCCGGGCGATGAGGCGGTCCCGGCGCAGCGCGTCGTCCGGGCGCAGGAACCAGACCTCGTCCAGCAGGTCGCGCACGGGCCGCCAGGGGCCGTCCATCAGCAGGTAGTTGCCCTCGGTCACGACGTAGCCGTGGTCGCGCCGGACCGGCACCTCACCCGCCACCGGTTCCTCGATCTCCCGGTGGAACCGCGGCGCGTACACGACGCCGGACTCCTGGTCCCGCACGCGGCGCAGCAGGTCGACGTACCCGTCCGGGTCGAACGTGTCCGGAGCGCCCTTGCGTTCCGCCCGGCCGAGCCTCGCCAGTTCGGACTGGGCGAGGTGGTAGCCGTCCATGCCGACGCAGATCGCCTCGCCGAGGGCGGCGGTGAGGCGGTCGGCCAGCGTCGACTTGCCCGCGCCGGGTGGTCCGCAGATGCCCACGAGCGGCCTTCCGGGCAGTGCCCGCACCCGCGCCACGAGCTCCGCGAACCGCACCCGCGCCGTCACCGGCCAAGTCCGGTGGTCAGCCCGACCTCGTCGATCACACCGTCGCCGTTCATCCGCAACGCCCCGGTCAGCAGGCCGACGACCGTGTTCATCGACTGCTCCCGCGGCGACACGACCGCGACGCGCCGCCCGAGGCGGTGCACGTGGACGCGGTCCGCGATCTCGAAGACGTGGGGCATGTTGTGGCTGATCAGCACCACCGGCAGGCCGCGGGCGCGGATCCGGTCGATCAGCTCCAGCACCTTGCCGGACTCCTGCACGCCCAGGGCGGCGGTCGGCTCGTCCATGATGACCACCCGCGACCCGAACGCGGCCGCACGGGCGACGGCGACCGCCTGCCGCTGGCCGCCGGAGAGCGTTTCCACGAGCTGGTCCATGGACTTCACGCCGACGCCCAGCTCGTCGAGCACCCGGCGGGCCTCCTCGCGCATCCCCCTGGCGTCGAGCCGGCGGAACACCGAGCCGAGCAGGTCCGCGCGGCGGCGTTCGCGGCCGAGGAACAGGTTCGTCGCGATGTCGAGGGCGGGTGCGAGCGCGAGGTCCTGGTAGACGGTCTCGATGCCGGCGCGCCGGGCGTCGAGCGGGCCGTGGAAGCGCACCTCCTCGCCGTCGAGCAGGATCGTGCCCTCGTCCGGGACCACCGCGCCGGACAACGTCTTGATCAGGGTCGACCTGCCTGCGCCGTTGTCCCCCACCACGGCCAGGACCTCGCCGGGCCGCAGGTCGAAGTCGGCGCCGTCCATCGCGGTGACCCGGCCGTACCGCTTGACCAGGCCGCGTGCCTCGATCACCGGGGTCATCGCCGCCTCCCCCGGGAGAACCGGTCCACGGCCACCGCCACGATCACCAGGGCGCCGGTCGCGATGTCCTGGTAGAGGTTGTCGATCCCGGCCTGGGTCAGGCCCGACCGCAGCACCGCCACGATCAACGCGCCCACCAGCGTCCCGAGCACGCTGCCCCGGCCGCCGAACAGGCTGGTGCCGCCGATCACGACGGCGGTGATCGAGTCGAGGTTGCCGAGTTGGTAGGCGTTCGGGTCGGCGTTGGGCACCCGGCCGAGCGCCTGCCAGGCCGCGAACCCGTAGCAGAGCCCCGCGACCGCGTACACCGACACCATCGTGCGGCGGACCCGGATGCCGGAGAGCCGGGACGCCTCCGGGTCGTTGCCGACGGCGTAGACGTGCTTGCCCCAGCCCGTCTTGGTGAGCGCGTACCAGAGGCCGGCGAACATCGCGATCATCACGGCCATGCCGTAGGTGACCTCGACCTGGCCGAACAGGTACTGGGTCGTGCCGAGCCAGCCGAGCGCGTCGTCGGTGACGGGAAAGCTCTGGCCTCCGGCGTAGACGCGGCTGACCGCCGTGACGATCGTCAGCAGACCGAGCGTCACGATGAACGGCGGCAGCCGCAGCCCGGTCACGAGACCTCCCGTGACCGCACCGATCGCGGCCGCGGCGAGCACTCCGACGACCACCGCGAGAGGCCCCGCGGTGCCGGTCAGCGTCAGCTTCGCGATGAGCAGCGTCGCGAAGACGGCGATGGCCGCGTTGGCGAGGTCGATGCCGGCGATGAGCACGACCAGCGTCTGGCCGAGCGCGAGCGTGCCGACCACGAGCGACTGCTGGACGACCAGCGACAGGTTGTCGAGGGTGGAGAACGTGTCGGTGGTCAGGGCGAAGACGGCCACCGCGACGACGAGTGCGATCGCGGGTCCGACGGCAGGGGTGCGCAGCACGAACTCGCTGGGCGAGAGGCGGGTCGTCATCGGCTCAGCCCCAGCAGTTCTGCAGGCCCCAGGCGGTGTCCTTGCTGTCCACGCCCGCGACCGGCTTGTCCGTGATCGTCGCGGTCTCGGTCTCCACCAGCCCGCTCGGCTTCTTGCCGGTCTTGGCGAACTCGACGCCGAACGTCACGCCCTGTTCCGCCATCTTCTTGGGGAACTGCATGACGGTCACGGCGATCTCGCCCTTCTGCACCGCCCGCACGCCGTCGCACGACCCGTCGATGGAGCCGATGACGACCTTGTCGCTCAGTCCCTTGGCCTTCAGCGCGCTGAACGCGCCACGAGCGGCGGGTTCGTTGAGCGTGTACACCGCGTTGATCTTGTCGGCGACCCGTTGCAGGAGGTTCTCGGTGGCCTGCTGCGCCTTGTTCTGCTCGCCGTTGGTGGACTCGGTGCCGAGGTCCTCCGGCGCGGCGGCCTCGACGAAGCCGCGGTGGCGCTGCTCGGAGACGGTCGAGCCGGGGGTGCCGTCGAGCAGGATGGACCGCACGGGTTGCCCGTTCAGCGCGGCCTTGACGTACTTGCCCTGGAACGAGCCCGCCTTGGTGTTGTCGGTGGCGATCGTGGCGTCGACGGCGTCGCGCGGGTCGGTCTCGGTGTCCAGGGCGATGACCAGCACACCCTTGTCCCTGGCCTTCTTGATGGCCGCCAGGATGCCGGTCGAGTTGCTGGGCGTGACCAGGATCGTCTTCGCGCCCTTCTGCACCAGGTTCTCGATGGCGGCGACCTGCCCGTCGTTGTCACCGTCGAATTTCCCGGCGAGCGCGATCAGTTCCGCACCGCTCTTGTCCGCCTGCGCCTTGGCGGCGTCGCGCAATGCCACGAAATAGGGGTTGCTGTCGGTCTTCGTGACGAGTCCGATCCTGATTGGACCGTCGCCAGTGGACTCACTGGAGCCGGATTTCGCGCTGGTGCAAGCACCTGTGAGCGCGACGGCGGCGAGCAGGCTGAGGAGAACAGGACCTCGGTGTCCCATGCGAGCCTCCCGGGCTGGCGGATTTCGACGAAAGGTATTGCGCTCGGCAAACGCGACGCAATAATTTGCGCAAACGCCTCCCGCCTCACTGCCGAGGAGTTCCCATGGCCACGATGAAGGACGTTGCGGACCTCGCCGGGGTGTCCATCACGACCGTGTCGCACGTGGTGAACTCGACGAGATCGGTCGCTCCCGAGACCAGGGCGCGGGTCCTCGACGCCGTCGAACGGACCGGGTACACCGGCGACGCCGTCCCCCGGACGGTCTCCACGAGCGGCACCCGGACGGTCGGCGTGGCGATCTCCCTGGTCGCCAACCCGTACTTCGGCGAGCTGCTGACCGCGATCGAGCACGAGCTCTCCCGGTCCGGGTACACGCTGCTGCTCGTGGACACACACGACCAGCCGTCCGCCGAACAGGCCGCGGTGCGCACGTTGCGGTCGCGCAAGGTCGACGGCCTGATCCTCACGCCGTCGCAGGGCGGTGGCGCGTCCACGCTGGCCGAGCTGCGGCAGCTCAAGATGCCGGTCGTGCTCGTGGACCGCCTGACGACCGCGCAGGACGTCGACCAGGTGGGACCGGAGAACATCTACGCCACGGCCGGGCTCGTGCGGCACCTCGCGTCGCTCGGCCACCGGCGGATCGGGATGATCAGCGGCGCCGAGGGCCTCGCCACGTCGACCGAACGCGTGCTCGGCTACCAGCTCGGGCTCAGCCGCGAGAAGCTGCCGCTCGACCCGGAACTGGTGCTGTGCGGGGAGTCCGCCGCCGCGCCCGCGGCCGCCGCGCTAGGCCGGTTGCTCGCGTTGCCGTCGCCGCCGACCGCGGTGGTGGCGGCCAACAACAGCATGCTCTCCGGAGTCCTGCACGAGTGCCGGCAACGCGGGGTGCGGGTCGGCCGCGACCTCGCGGTCGTGGGCTACGACGAGGTGGAGTGGGCGGACCTGGTGGACCCGCCCGTCACGACGGTGGCGCAGCCGATCGCCGCGATGGGCCGCACGGCCGCGCGCATGCTGCTCGACCGGATCGCGGACCCGACCAGAAAGCACTTCACGGCAAGGCTTCCGACGACGTTGCGGCATCGCAGCTCCTGCGGGTGCGGGTTGTGAGTCAGGAGCCGACGCCGAACGCCTGAAGGTCTGCCGGCAACACCGCCCGAAAACGAGTGCAACGCTTCCTCCCGTACCGGCCACTCCCCGGCGGCACCACTGGCTGACTGGGGGCGAGGACTGTGCGCAGACTGATGACGGGAGCTCTCGTCGCGGCCGCGACGTTGGGGACGACGACGGGTACCGCGGCGGCGCAGGACGGCGGCGAGGTCGAGATCTTCTGGGACCACGACCGCGACGGCGTGAGGCAGGACGGCGAGCCGCCGTTCGTCGGCGGGTCGTTCCAGGTGTCCACATCGGACCACCTCGCCTACCGGCTGACGACCACGTACACCGGGGAGGCGACGCTGGACCCCGGCCGGTGGACGGTGACGTTCGACGACAGCCGGTTCCTGGTCACGACGGCCGCGAGTGGCGTCGTCGATCCGGCGCGGGGCAGTCCGAAGCTGGTGATCGGCGTGGTGGGCGCCTCGGTCTGCGGCACGGCGTGGCTCGACGAGAACGCCGACGGCGCACGCCAGGACGGGGAACGCGGGATCGAGCAACACCTGATGTACATCGACTACCTGGGGGCCCAGCGCGGCGACACGACGGTGGCGACGGGCGGCGACGGCACCTACTGCTTCCACGACGTGCCCGCCGGCGAGGCCGCGGTGCGATCCCACGACCGCCGCACGATCGACGGATTGGCCTGGGGCGACGCGGACTGGCGCGCCGAGAACCCGGACGAGGGACAGGCGTCGAGGTTCGACGTGCGGGACGGCAGGTCCCGCACGCTGACCGTCGGCGCGGGCGCGGAGGTCACCGGCCTCGACACGGCGTTCGTCTCCACGGAGGGCAGGGACGCACGAGCGCTGTCGATCACCATCGTGAACGACGACGGTTCGACTGATCCACGTGACCTCCGGGTCGGCGACCGAGTAGCGGTCAAGGGCCGTTATCGGGTCGACTCTCCCGCCCGTGACAACTACAAGACGCTGGTCGAACTCCCGCTCGGCATGAAGGTGGTCGAGATCCACGGCGTTCCGGGCGCCGCCAACGGCAACGACGACACGTCCGTCTACGCCGAGTTCCCCGATCGGCAGCCACCGGGTCAGGAGGTGGAGGTCGTGGTGATCGCGACGGTCGACGAACCGTTCGAGCACCGCGAGATCGCACTGCACGTCGCCGGCCTGGACGCCGACCGGGGCAACGACCGGTACTCGGTCCTGGTGCGCGCGCTGCCCGCGGACCCGAAGCCGGAGGGGTGGCGGTGGGACCTGTTCGTCCCGTTCCTCGCCGTCTCGGCACTGCTCGTCGGAGTCGCCCTGTGGCGCAGGAGGAGTGCGAAGTGAAGGCCCTGCTGCTGACCGTGCTGATCCTGCTCACCGGCACCCCGCTCGCCCACGCGTCCGACGGCGCGCTCATCACGGTGTTCTGGGACCGCAACACCAACGGCGCCCGCGACGAGGGCGAACCCGGCTACCGCAACGCGGAGATCGCCATCCGCGACGACTCGGGCTACTCCGCCATCGTCAACGCGAACGACGAGGGCACGTACCGCCTGCCCCGCAAGGGGAACTGGAAGATCAGCCACGAGGAGGCGAAGTTCGCCACGACCACTCCCACCTCCGTCGAGTCGAACGGCGAGGACGTCGAGTTCGGCGTCCGCGGCGCCGAGGTGTGCGGCACGGTGTGGCGGGACCACGACCAGGACGTGAAGCTGGGCGACGCCGACCCCCGAGTCGAAGGACATCGCATCTCGGTCGTCGGCAACCCCGAGCTCAGCACGACGTCGGCGGCCGACGGCACCTACTGCCTGCACGACCTGCCCGTCGGCAGGATCCGGCTGCAGTCGCAGGACCGGGCTCCCGTCGACGGGATGGCCTGGTCCTACGCGGACTTCTCCAACACGGCCGTGGAGTTCTCCTCGAAGTTCGACTGGCACACCGGCCAGACGAGGGAGATCGTGATCGACAGGCCCGGCGTGGCGATCACCGGCTACGACTCGGGCATCACCGAGCCGCGCGGCCCGAGCGCCGACGCGGGACCGGTCACGATCGACGAGATCGACTACGACGGAGTCCGCGTGGGCGACACGCTGATCATCCGATGCGAGTACCGGAAATCCGGCAACGTGCCCGACACCATCGGCGCCACCCTCACCCTGCCGGAGGGGCTGGAGGTCAAGAGGGCGTTCGGCCACCGCGACTCGAAGACCGGCATCGAGGACCAGGTGGTGGTGGAAGGTCAGAAGGTCGTCGTTCGCTCGAACGTGCGCGTCATGCGGGACGGGAATTCGGAGATCATCGTCCACGCGGACGTGCGGCACGCGTTCGTCGCCCAGGACATGGTCTGCGAGGCCCACCCGAGCATCTACGTGGCGCAGCCGCGGGAACCGTGGCGGTTCGAGATCGCGGCGGCGAACGCGGATGGGTCGGGCCCGTCGAGCTCGGCACCGTTCTGGCAGACCGCTCTCGTGGTGGCTCTCGTGACCGGGGCCGTCCTCCTCGTGGTGCGCCACCGCAAGCGCGCGTGACGGTCCACCTCGCGTCTACTTCGGACGGTCAGGCGGCCGGACCTGCCGTGTTCACCATGATGTAGACGACCTGTTGCATCTGGGTCCAGTCGGCGGCGTTCGAGGCGCCGTAGACGATGTAGTCGAGGCCCGCCCGCCGCCAGTAGCGCGCGAACGCGTGCCGTTGCACGCCTTCCGCCGTGTACAGGAACTCCCATTCCACGACTTCCGCGCTGGACGACACGGTGGCCAGCTTGAGCCGCTGGTAGCCGTTCTTGACGCCGGACTCGTTGGCGGCGACCGCGTCGTAGAGCGGGCGGGCCTCGGAAGCGCTGGCTCCGTAACGGATGACGGCCCCCGGCGTGGCCGGGTCCTCCGCCTGGTGGTTGGTCGGCTGACTGCCGGGCCCGACGGTCCAGGTCTGCGGGATCGAGACGAAGACCCCGTTCGGTCCGGACACGGCGCGGTATCCGGTGGGAGTGGACACAGAACTGGACACCGAAGTGGACGGTCGAGTGGTCGTGTACCTCTGCTGCGGCGGCGTGGTGACCGGCGCGAACCTATTCGACGTCACGGGGACTGGTGCGCCGCCGACGCCCTGTCCGTTCGGGGATTCCTCTTCGCCGCGCATGAAACTGACGGCCACCACGGCGGTGACGGCCACGAAGGCCACGACCACGGCCGCGATGACGGCCTTGCCCTCAACGGACTTCTTCACCGCCGGTGGCGCGACGTACGCACCCGCACCCCACGCGGGCGGGTCCTCGTAGACCGGCGCGGCCGGTGGCGGCGGCGTGCCCCGCGCCGGGGCCGGGCCCCACAGCGGAGCTCGCTGACCCGCGTTTTCCCTTGTCACATCGGTGTTCGCGGCGTCTTCCATGCCGGTCCGTCCTTCCCGAGACCACTTCCACGAGAAACAATCGCCACCACATCGCGCGATGTTTCTCGCATGACGAGGAGAGCACGATGACCGACGAGCGTTCCGCGGCAGGAGATCTGACGGACCGGCCCGTGCCGGGCCGGGTGGCGGTCGGCACCGTCACCCGGATCGGCGCCGTCCGCCAGGAGCCTTTCGCGAGGAGAACCGGCCTGACCGTCGCGGCGTGGGGATGCGCCGCGCTGACCGTCGCCGAGGTGGCGGTCAGCGCGGCGGTCGGCGGGATGTCCTTGCTGGCCAAGGCGATTGTGGTCACCGTTGTGGTCACGGCGGCGGCGTACGTGCTGCGTCGCTCGGCGCCCAGGCCGGGCGAGGTGGACGTGCATCACCTGTGGGTGAAGGACGCGGACGGCGCGGAACATGCCTGTCGCGTCAGGGGTTCGATCAAACAGGGCCTGCCGCTGGAGGGCACCGGGGTCGAGGTGTACGGCCGGGCGGAGAAGTCGGGATCGGTGCTGGTCCGGGAGCTGGTCGCGGACGGCGGCGAGACGTGGCGCCCCAGGTTGCCGCTGCCCCAACGGATCTCGCGCGGCGCCGAGGTGCTGACCGTCGCGCTGTGGGCCGGAGCGGCGCTCGCGGTGGCGTGGTTGCTGGTGTTCTCACGATGAGCGGTTGCTCCGGTCGAGTGACTGTTCGGCGGAAGTCCCGCTCGGCGTAATGGATTTTCCGCCGCGGTCGATGAGACCGGCATCGAACGCGTGACGTCCTCGATGGACATGAGGGAGCTGGTGGCGTGCCGAGGCCGCTGATGAACAACAGGCCGGACTCCACGACCTGGACCGGGCGGACGACGGGGTCGACCTCCCCGGCGCGGACGAAGGTGCTCGATGGGCGCCGGTCCGCGCGGTACCTGAAGGCACTGCGGGCGCTCGACGGTTCCGGCAAGCTCGCCACGGCCGACGTCGACGAGCTCGTCGGCGCCGTGCACCGGGAGTTCGCCGAGAAGTTCTGCACGGCGCCGCTCGGCATCGTCTCCCGCTGCTACCTCGGCGCACCGTACGAGGTGCACACGCTCGCGCTGGACGGCTCGATCATCTCGCACTACCGCGCCGGGGAACCGTTGCCGCACGGCATGGACCGCGCGCGTTCCCTCGCGGAGTCCGAACGCTACCTCGCCATCGAGGTCTACCCGGACCGACTGATGTGCGTCCGCCCCGACGGCACGACCGTTCTGCTGGAGAGTGACCGGTGAACTCGATCCACATCCCTCAGCTCGGCCAGTTGACCGATGCCGTGCGAAAGGTGACGCAGAACCAGGAAGCGCTCAACCAGCAACAGATCGTGTTGCACGGAGCGATGTCCACCGTGCAACGCAACCAGGACAGTACCCAGCGGGAGCTGCTGGACCTCAAGTCGCAGTTCGTCGAGTACGTCCGGCGCGACGAGCTGCGGCAGAACCTCCAGCTCGCCCAGGTGCAGATCCTCGAGGTGCGCGGCGAGCTGAACGACAAGTTCGGGAAGTTCGCCGAGGTGCGCGAGCTCGCCACCGGCACGTTGCAGGCGCTCGACGCGGGCATCGTCTCGCAGGGCGCCATCCGCGACCTGTCCGAGGAGCTGATGCTGCGCACACCGGGCTACTGGCTCGCGCCCGCGCTGATCGCCGTGGCCGCCTGGATCAGGGACGAACCGGCGCTCGCGACCAAGGCGATCGGTGAGGCGCTGCGCAGGGACAACGACAAGGCGTCGCTGTTCTTCGCGCTCGTGCTCCGCCGGCACCAGCGCGACCGGGCGACCGCCGCCTGGGTGCGGCAGTACGCGGCGCGGCAGGACCCGACGAAGCTGTCCCGCGAGTTCGTCGTCGTGCTGGACGCAGTGTCGACCGGCGCGTTCGGGCGCGAGGCGAAACCCATGCTGCTGGAACAGATGTCCGAGTGGTACGGACGACTGGGCCAGGATCAGGACACTGTGGACAGACAGGTCGAGCGCTGGGCGAAGATGATCGACACGATGCGCCGCCCCGCCGACGCCCGCTACGAGCTGCTGCCCGCGCTCAGCCCCACCTGGCCACAGCTCAAGGATCTGCTCGAAGGCGCGACCGTGCACGGCGCGACGGAGGAGATGCTGCGCACCACGTTCGAGGGACCCGTCCCGCAGAGCCAGGACCTCCACGAGCGCGTGGACGGCATCCTCGACAACCTGGTGCGCGACTTCGACGCGGAGGAAGCCCCGTACCGCAAACGGGAAGCGGAACTGCAGGCCATCGTGGAAGCGCAGGGCGACCACGACCTGGCCAAGAAGAAGATGGCCGCGGAAGACCCGTTGCACGAGCAGACGGTCGACTTCCTCACGCTGCTCAGCAACGCCGCCCTGCACGGCGACCGCGCGGGGGCCTCCGCCGGCACCCAGAGGTTCACGCTGGCGCTGGCCCGCGACTGGCTGGTGCAGGGCGCGGGACGACTCGAGGCCGCCAACATCGCCGCCATGCCGTCCCGCGTCGAGCTGCGTGCCGAGGGCTGGACCGGCTGGGTCGACGGCGACACCGACGAGCAGCAGCTGGTCGGATCGCTGTCCGAACACATCGACCGGGAGACGGCGAAGGCCGTCAGCGAGGTGCAGATGAGCGGTGCCGCGCAGGCGGCCGCGGTCTGCGGTGGCCTGGCGCTGCTGGTGGCGTTGCTCTCGGCGGTCGGTGGCGCCAGCGGGTTCGCGGTGTTCCTGCTGCTCGTGGCGGCCGCGCTGGGCGTGTGGGTCGGGTTCGACATCCGTGCGCTGCCCGCCCGCCGCGCGGAGATCCGCCGCAGAGGCGACCAGCGACGCGTCGCCGCCGTGGTGCGGCTGCGCGGGGCCATCGCCGAACTGGTCGACCTGCGCGGCGAGTGGCAGCGGGAGATCGCGAAGGCGGACTCGCTGCGCACCTTCGCGGAAGGGCTCACCGCCACCGCCTTCGTCGCCATCGCACCCGACCAGCCGCGAGGAGCCTGACCATGCCCGGCCCGGCACACAGCCAGGAACAGCAGCACCCGAACCAGCAGCCCGTCGCGCGGCACGGCGTCTCCGAACAGGACATCGCCGTGCAGCTGCCCGCGTGGGACCTCCTGCCTCCCGCGGAGTTCCTCGACCGACACCGCCGGCGGTAGCCCGATGCGGAACGTTCCCGGGCCCTACGCGGACTGGCGCGCGTGGCTCGACGCCTTCGGCGAGGGCACCGACCTGCCGTCGGACCACCTCGCGCCGATCGGCGAGCAGATGGGGCCGCACGTGCAGGAACGGGTGCTGCGGCACGTCGCCGAGGCGTTCTCGCGCCGGCAACGCCGCTGGGCGGACACGTTCCAGCGCGATCTCGGCGCCATCAGCGGGGATCCGGTGCACGCGCTGGCCGCGACGCTGACGAGCGCCCGCACCCGGCTAGCGCCGTTGCGCAGGTTCTGCGCCTCGCCCGCCATGTCACCGGAGTTGCGCGAGGAGCTCACCAGCGCCCTGAACGAAACCCTTCGGTCGTCGCAGCAGAGCCTCGACGACTCGGTCCGGCACGCCCCGATCGCGTTGCAGGCCGTGGTGCGCGAGAACCGCCTGACGACCGCACCGCCCCCTCCCCCGTCGCCCGGCAGGCAGAGCCCCGGCCGGCGCGTGATCATCTGACCATCGGAGAACCACATGCCCAACGGAGCGGAGACCAAGGCCCGCGTCGAGTCGTACCTGCTCGCCCGGATCCCGTTCGTCTCCATCCGGACCGTCGAACGCGCCCGCGTGCTGGACGCGCTCGGCGAGCTGGCCCGCGAGAAGCAGCTCGACGTCCTGGTGCACACGCTGAGTCAGGGGCTGCGCGACCTGCGGACCAGGACGACGATCAGCGAGGACAAGTCGTTGCTGGGCGCGCTCGACCTCGCCGGCGAGTGGTTCCAGTCGAGGTCCAACCTGACGATCGTCTTCACGGACGTGCAGCACCTCTCCGACGACAACGACGTCGCCCGGCGGTTCGCCGACCTGGCCGCCCTCGCCGAGGAGCACGGCGGCTGCATCGTGATCATCACGTCCGACCCGGTGTGGAGCACGTTGCAGCGCATGGGCATGTCCGTGCGCCTCGACCTGCCGGACTTCGACGAGATGCACCAGGCGATCCGGGAGTTCCTCCGCCCGTACGCCACCGACATCCGCATCGAGTGGAACCCGGCGGACTACGAGCAGGCGGCGTCCATCCTCGCCGGCGTGACCAAGACCGAGGCGCTGAACATCCTCGCCACGTTCGTGGTGAAGAAGGAGATCACCAAGGCGGACCTCGTCCAGCTGAGCCGTGCCAAGGACTCCATCTTCAGCGAGCTCTCCGGCATCGAGCGCGTCGAGCTGCGCCCCGGCGAGTACGAGGTGGGCGGCCTCAACGGACTGCGGCAGTGGCTCGACCGCAAACGCGACCTGCTCACCATGGACCTGCGCGACCGGGGCATCCGCGCCCCGCGAGGCGTGCTGCTCGTGGGCGTGCCGGGCTGCGGCAAGTCGTTGTCCGCCAAGACGATCGCCTCCGACTGGCAGCTCCCCCTCTACCGCCTCGACATGGGCTCCGTGCTGGGCGCGTACGTCGGCCAGTCGGAGAAACGCCTGCGCGAGGCACTGGCCACCGCCGACACGGTCGCCCCGTGCGTCCTGTGGATAGACGAGATCGAGAAGGGCCTCGCCGGCTCCGGCACCGACTCCACCGGCGTCACCACCCGCCTGGTGGGCCAGTTCCTCTACTGGCTGCAGGAGTCGCGCGCGCGGGTCTTCGTCGTGGCGACCGCGAACGACGTCCGCTCCCTGCCCCAGGAACTGCTGCGCAGCGGCCGCTTCGACGACATGTTCTTCGTGGACCTGCCGGAGCCCGACGAGCGGCGCGAGATCATCTCGATCTACCTGCGCAAGTACCTGCGCACCCCGGTCGAGCCGGACCTCGTGGAGGAGCTCGTCCGCATCAGCGACGGCTTCGCGGGCTCCGACATCCAGTCGGCCGTGACCGAGATCTGCCACGAGGCCATCCGCGTCGGCGACCAGAACGTCGGCAGGGACTACTACCTGAGCTGCTTCCGCAACGTCGTCCCGCTGCTGCGGTCCGCGCCGGAGAAGGTCGAGGAGATCAGGCAGCTGCGCGACCGGGCGATCCCGGCGTCAGGCCGCACCCGTCCCGCGGTCGTCGAGTCGGCCGCGAGCCGCCGGGTCGTGCTCGGCTGACCGCGGCACCAGGCATCGGCCGCGCGTTTTCCCAGCCGATGATCCGGGCCGTCCAGCCGGTCTGGTGTGCGATCCCGGTGCGCCGGAGACCAGGTAGGCGATGCGAGGCACGTGTTCCCCTCCCGCGCCGGGCCCGTCATCGCGCCCGGCGCCGTGGGATTACATCGCAAAATGGCCCGCCGGGCACCCTCAGGCGCGGGCGATCGGGTGCAGGAACGGCAACGTCGGGAGGCGGTGCGGACCGTAGAGGAAGCTCGACATCAGGACCACCAGCCAGGGCACCTGGGGCCCGGCGAGCTGAAGCGGCTCGGCGCCGTCGAAGATGAGGTAGCAGACGCCGTTGAGCATGTCCGCGTTGAAGTCCACGACGGCCGGATACGCGAATCGCAGCCACTGGCCGTGCACGAAGCACATGACGCAGTAGTTCGTCACGATCACCCTGGCCAGGCAGTGTTCTCGCCATTGGGCCGCGGCCAGGTTCTGCGCGCGGTTCTTGGCGCGACTGTTGCTCACCGCGGTGGCCGCCATGCCCGCCGCCACGAACAGCGCCGACCCGAAGAACATGCTGTCGGACCGCTGGTAGGTGACGTCCATGCCGTAGTAGCGGGCGTAGCGGAACGGGAGGTCGCAGTAGGTCGCCTCACCGGGCGCGAGCAGCAGGGACGTGCTGACCTCGTCCGGCACACCGCCCGCCACGATGTGCCGGTACAGGTGCACCGCCGCGTTCCAGGACGCGGCCCACTCGGGATTCGCCGGCAACGGCTCGAGGGTCATTAATCCATACCTCGCTGATCACATGTTTCCTCGTCGAGCTGGAATACGACGAAGCGAGCACCGCTAAAGCGTCAGTTCCCCAGCCCCACTGCCACTGTCGCACGGTCCACATCAGTTGTTACGGCCGCACCGGAGATCGACACCATGCCGCGTGAACTGGTCCGGATCAGGTCATACCGGTCCTGTCACGACCCTTCGACGGCATTTCACACGATCAGGTGACGAATTCGCGTCCACTCAGAAATGTCCATGACCACTATTACGTCCACTTCGAAGTTCTCATTGATGCATCCGCGCCGGGCGTGCAAACATTCGCATCCGAACAGCGAGAGGCGCGCTTTCCAGCGCAGGATCCGCCGGTCGCCAGAACCTCGAGCACGGAGGACGTCAACGGGTGTCGCACACCAGTCGCAGGATCAGTGCAGTGCTGGAGCGAAGACAGGTCCAGCTGCCGTTGGTGGACCACGAGATCGCCAGGTGGAACAAGATCACCGAGCTGCTCGCCCGGCTGCGTCCGTTCGGTGTGGACGATCACGCGCTGGAGCGGGCGGGCCTGCTCGACGCCGATCTCGCCGACCTCGCCGGGCTCGCGGCGGAGTCGATCGTCCTGCTGGGACGCGTGCGCTCGCGCGTCTCGCGGCGCACGGTGAACATCGGGGTCAGCGGCCAGGCGCGCAACGGCAAGAGCACCCTGCTGCGCTCGCTCTCCGGGCTGGGCGACGACCAGGTCCCGACCGGCAAGGGCCGTCCGGTGACCGCGGTCCGCAGCCGGATCTTCCACTCGACCGAGCACCACCACGCCCGCCTGACGACGCACACCGAGTCGTCGTTCCTGGACGAGGTGCTCTACCCCTACTACGCCGAGTTCGGTGTGGTCGCCGCGCCTTCGAGCCTCGGCGAGTTCACCGCGCTGCCCGACGTGCTGTCCGACACCGCGCTCGCGGACCGGCTGGCCGCGGACCCCCGGACCGGTCCCCTGCTGGCGCGGCTGCGCGAGATCCACGCGAGCGCCCACACCTGGCTTCCGTTCCTGACCGGCGCGGCCGTCGACGTGCCGCTCGCCGACCTGCGCACCTGGGTCGCCTACCCCGCCGAGGAGTCCGCCGACCCCGACCGCCGCTACCTCGCGGTGCGGGAGGCGGTGATCCACTGCCCGTTCCCCAGGACCGACGCCGTCGCCATCGGCCTCATCGACCTGCCCGGTCTCGGTGAGCTGACGCCGCGCGCGGAGGAACGCCACATCGCGGGACTGCACAACGACGTCGACCTCGTGCTGATGGTGAAGTGGCCGACCGACACCAACGCGCTGTGGACCACCGCGGACGCGATGGCGATGGACCTCGCGAACAAGGCGCGGGGCGCCGCCGCGATGCGCGACTTCGCGATGATCCAGGTGAACACCGGCCTGTGCGACCCGGCGAACGTGGCGGCACTGCGGGCCGACCTGTCCGAGCGGGTCAACAACCGCACCGCCGAGGCGTACTTCCGCGTCCTGGAGGCGGACGTCGCCGATCCGGAGATCGTGCGCGAGGCCGTGCTCGACACCGTGCTCGACCACCTGGCCGACGCGTTGCCGAGGATGGACGCCGCGGTGATCGGCGACGCGATGGAACGCTGCGCGCGCAATCGGGACACCATCGTCGAACGGGTGCGTGCGGCGCTGCAGGCGATGCGCAAGGTGGTCACCCACACGCCCAACGAGACGCTGGTCATCCTCGCGCGGTCGTTGCAGGCCGAGCTGGCGCAGTCGTTGCAGGGGTGGATCGCCGGCCTGGAGGACCAGGCCTCCCGCGAGGACGTGGGCGACAGCTTCCTGTCCCGCGCGCAGGAGGTGCGGGCCGACATCCGGGCGTGGATCGACGGTGGTTTCGGCGACGGCCCCGAACACTGGCAGGAGCTGGCCGTCCAGGACTTCAGCCGCAAGAAGGCCTCCCGCCCGTTCGCCGCGGCCGCGCTGAACGGCGTCCGGGTCGAGCTGGCCCGCAGGCTCGCCGCCGTGGACGACGTGCTGCTGGCCAGGCGAGCCGAGTTCTGGGCGAGCCTCGTGGCCGCGCTCGGCCGGCTCGGGGTGCTGTGCGCGGACGAACGCGACCCGCACACCGCGCTGACCCGGCTGGTCGACGTCCTGCGGGAGCTCCCCGAGCCGTGCCCGGCCACCGTGGAGGCGTTCGAGTTCGTCCTCGACGTGCGCCTGGACTTCCGCACCCTGGTGCTCCCCGACGTCCGCGACGCGCTTCAGCTGCTCTACCCCGAACCTCCCGGCGAGGACGGGGTGCACATGGCGTCCCTGCTCGGTGTCACCCACGACGCCAAAGGTGCTTCCCTTCTCTACCAACGGGTCACGCAGCTGGCGCGGCAGGGCGTGCACGACAGCGGACGGGTGATGACCACGATCCCCGAACGCGCGGCCAAGGTGCTGCTGGCGTTCGCCGAGCAGTTCGAGGACGCGCTCATCCGGGGCAGGGAGGCCGAGCACGAGCTGGCGCGGGTGGTCGACGCGTTCCGGGACCAGATGTGGCCCGTCGAGGGCAAGGCCGACGCCGCCGTCGGCATCGGGTTGCAACGGCTGCGCGGGGTGCTCGCGGAGCTGAACGCCACCCTCTCCGACGAGTGGGAGGTGGCGGCGTGACCGAGTCCTTCAAGGCCGCGATGGTGGGTCCGAGCTCGGTGGGCAAGACGACCCTCCTGTCGGCGATCCTCTCCCAGACCCAGACCCTGCTGGCCGGCACGCCGATCGAGGTGGCCGCCGACGACGAGACCAACCGCAAGCTCGCCGCCAACCGCAAGGACCTCGCCAAGGCGCTGGCCGCGGAGGAGTTCGAGGCCGCCGCGCTCACCAGCACCCAGCGGGTGACGAACTACGACGTGCGGCTCCGGTCGGTCGACGTGCCCTCGCTGTCGGTGCCGTTCTCGATCCTCGACTTCCCCGGCGGCTGGCTCGACCCCGAGGTGCGGGCCGACTCACCGCTGGGGAGCGCCCAGTGGCCGCAGTGCGTGGAGCACATCCAGCAGAGCATGATGCTGGTGGTGCCGATCGACGCGGCCGTGCTGATGGAGACCTCGACCGGCAAGGAACGGGCGGCGCGGGTCGTGCGACTGGGCCTGACCGAGGTCGTCGAGGTCGTGCGCAGGTGGGCGCAGCAGCGCAACCAGGTGCCGGAAGAGCCCGCGATCCTCGTGCTCGCACCGCTCAAGTGCGAGAAGTACTTCTCCGACAACGGCCGCGACACCGGCTTCACCGGCCGCGAGCTGGCCGCCGAGGTCCGCGCCGTCTACGAGGACGTGCTCGACGCGGCCCGCGAGCAGGCCTCCGCACGTCCCATCAGGATCGTGTACGCCCCGATCGACACCTACGGGTGCGTCGAGCTGATGGAGGCGTTCTGGGAGCCGGCGCCCGACGGGGACCTCAAGCTCACCACCCGCTACCGGTTCCGCGGAGCGCCCCCGAAGATCTCGATCCGGGCGGCGTCGACCATCACCCAGGAGCTGTGCCAGGCGATCGTCGCGGCGCGCAGGGCCGAGGAGGAGGCGAACCGCGCGGGCACCAGGCGCAGTGTCGACGACCTGACCGGGCGGCGGGACCAGAAGAAGGGGTTCTTCGGGACGTTGCGCTACTACGTCAGCGGCGAGGCGTCCAAAGTGGACGCCGGTATCGAGTCCGGCACGTCCCGCCTGGCCCTGATCGAACGGCGGCACTGGCAACTGGCCGCCGCGCTCGAGGCGCTCGCCGCGCACCAGCACGACGACAGAGTGGAGATCTGGTGAACCGGACGCAGGTCACCGCCGTGATCACGCGCGGTCTGACCAAGGACTACGGCTACCTGGGTGCGCGTGGGGACGAGTGGTGGGCCGAGGCGGCGAGCTTCGTGGACGTGGACGAGCCCGCCGTCATCGCGTCGCGCGACGCCGACGGCCTCCGCCTGCTGGTGAGCGGCATCCCGTCCGCCCGCAGGGACTCCGCGCACCGCCGGATCCGGGTCACCCTGGTCCTCGCGGGCGACGACCGGCCCGACGTGCTCCGCACGCTCGTCCGCACCGTGCTCGACGACGCCTGCCGCGCCGACGCCGGCGCCAGACTCGACGCCGTGCTCCCCGAGTCCGCGGTCGAAGAACTCCTCGGTGACCGAACGCGCCCGATCGCCGACCTGGGCGACGCCGTGCTCGACGCCCTCGCCCCGTCGCCGAGCACGCCCCACAGCGCGCGCAGGGACCTGCCCCACTCGTGGGTGGGAGCCGTGCACGACGAGGAGTCGACCGGCCGGTTCCTCGGGAGGTTCGACGCCCTGCTCGCCGGCGAGGCCGACGGGTACGCCCTGGCGACGCACCAGGTGGTCAGCGCGGAGGGAGCCACCCGCGCGGCGGCGGCCCTCGGCACGGACACCGCCGTCCTGACGCTCAGCGAACACTCGACGGTGACGGGCGTGACGCGCCTGGGAAAAGCCGGCAGGCCGGACCCCGTTCCGGCCACGACGCGCCCGACCTCGAAGGTGCTGGTCGCCGCAGCCGCGCTGGTGCTCCTGGTGGTGGCCGTGGTGATCTGGCTCCGCTGACCCTGCGCGTCCCGCTCACCTTCGACGTCGAGCTCTGGCACGCACCCCCGACGCTCCAGGGCGCCCTGCCGGACGGCACCGGCTTCGCCGGACGGTTCCTCACCGCCGAGCAGCTCGCCGACGGCAGCGCACGAGCCGAACTGGACCTGTGGCTCGCCAGGACCACGATCCCGGACCCCTTGCCCCACAACGGCGACGTCCCCGGCATCCGCCTGACCGCGGTCGTCCCGCCACCGCTGGCCGACCGGGTGCTGGCGGCGGCCGGCGGACTGCCGTGGACCGACGACGTGCCGCCCACCCGCACACCGATCATCACGCTCTCGATCGACCTCGACGACGTCCCCGCCGTCCTGCGGAGCACACTCCGCATGGCCTTCGAGCTCGGCCAGGCCACCTGCCTCCAGGTCGTCCGGATCATCAGGACGGTGCTCGACGGCGAGATCGGATCACCGCTCCACACCACCGGAGCACGGGCACCGGAACCCGTGACCGGATCGCGCCCGGAGACGTGACGGCTCAGCCGTGCTGGACGATCTGGATCAGGTTGCCGCAGGTGTCGTCCAGCACCGCCGTGGTGACCGGCCCCATCTCCAGCGGTTCCTGGGTGAACCGGACCCCGAGCCCGGTCAGCCGCTCGAACTCCTTGCGCACGTCGTCCACCGCGAACTGGGTGGCCGGGATGCCGTCCTCGACCAGCGCCGTCTTGTACGGCCGCACGGCGGGGTGGCCGTCGGGCTCCAGCAGCAGTTCGGTGCCGTCGGGGTCCTCCGGTGAGACGACGGTCAGCCAGCGGTCCGCGCCGATCGGCACCTCGGTCTTCTTCACGAAGCCGAGCACGTCGGTGTAGAAGGCGAGCGCCTTGTCCTGGTCGTCGACGAAGACGCTGGTCAGGTGGATCTTCATGAGGTGCCCTCCGGCGGTCTCGGCCTGAGCCATCGGGTGACGACGTGCTCAAGCGGTGCGGTGTCGAGGTCGTGGAACTTGTAACGGCCCTCGCGGCGCGAGCGGACCAGACCCGCCTGCTCCAGCACGGCCAGGTGCTGGCTCACGGCCTGCCGGGTGAGGCTCAGCCCGTGCTTGGTCAGCAGGCGTGTGCAGATCTCGAACAGCGTCTGCCCGTCGCGTTCCGTCAGTTCGTCGAGGATGCGCCGCCGGTTCGGATCGGCCAGCGCCTTGAACAGCTCCTCTTCCACGACACCCACCATAGGCAAGTGACGGCTTGCCTGCAAGCCGTCACTTGCCTATCGGGCGATCAGCTCGCTCTGAGCGGGATCGCCCAGCGCTGCTGCGGCGTGCCGACGCAGTCCCAGAGCTGCATCTTCGCCCCGTTCTCCACGCTCGCCGACTGCACGTCCAGGCACCGCGAGGCCTCGACGTGCACGAACGTGGCGTTCGGGCGGACCGCCCACTGCTGACTGTTGCCGTTGTGGCAGTTCGCGATGACGGTCGGGGTGCCGTTGGTCAGCGCGCTGACGTCGAGGCAGGCGCCCATCGACCGCGCCGAGCCGTCCCCGATCGCCGCCCACACCTCACCGGGCGGGCTGAAGCACTGCCACAGCCACACCACGCCGTTGGCCGGGTTCTCGCCCTTGACGTCGGCGCACTTGCCGCCGTTGCCGACGATGCTGCCGGTCCACAACGACTGGGCGCTCATCCGCCACACCTGGTTCAGCCCGCCCGAGCAGTCCTGAATGGACTGACCGGAGCCGTTGACCAGACCCGAGGCCGTCAGGCACCGGCCCGACACCGGGTTCACGACGGAACCGTCGGTGCGGGCCTGCCACTGCTGGTTGGCGCCGCCGTTGCAGTCGAAGATGTTCACCGCGGTGCCGGCGGCCGTGCCTCCGTTGAAGACGTCGAGGCACTTGCCGCTGCTGGTGATCCTCCCGTCACCGGTGACGGCCCACTGCTGCGCGGAGTTGCCGTAGCAGTCCCACGACTGCGCCTTGTTGCTGCGCGAGTCGTTGTTGGCGATGTCCAGGCAACGGCCGGAGGCACCGTTGACGAAGGCGCCGATCTGGCCGTGCTGGTCGGGCAGTCCCCACACCTGGTCGGACCGCGAGGTGCAGTCCTGCAGCTGCAGGGCCGCGCCCCGGTCCGAGGTGGTGGGCGTGAGGCAACGGCCGGAGCGGACGTTGACGACCGCGCCGTCCGGGCGGACGACCCACTGCTGGTAGTACTCCGGGTTGCACGCCACCAGCACGACCGGGGTGCCGGCCGCGGTGCCCTGGTTCTGCGCGCCGAGGCACCTGCCGACGTTCGTGATCAGCATGTCGACGGTGGTGGTCCAGCGCTGGTTCGGGAAGCTGTTGCAGTCCCACACCTGCACCTGGCCCGCCGCCGGGTCGTTGCCGACCACGTCGAGGCAGCGGCTGTTGATGCCCTTGATCTCGCCGTTGCGCACCGCCGTGTTGTTCTTCACGCGGAGGTTGCGCAGGTACGACGTGCGGAAGGCGCCGTCGTTCTGCACGCCGATGAAGCTGTTCGCGAACGCCCGTCCGGCCGCGGTCACGGTGTGGCGGTTGATCTCCTGGCCGTCGAGTTTGACGATCACCGTGTTCCACGCGACCGTCACCTCGACCGCGTGCCACTGGCCGGGTGCCGGGGCAGGGCGGGTGATCGGCTTGCCCGGCAAGATCGAGCCCATCGTGTCGTCGGTGGACAGGTCGACCTCGACGCCGTTGTCGCGCGGGACCGCCGGGTTGGTGCCGGGGTCCGGGAACATGACGAACAGGCCGCTGTTGACGCCCGTCGAGTTGCCCTTCCAGTCGAACTTCACCGTGTAGTCGTTGCCGAACGAATGCGCGGCGTACCAGCTGATGTCGGTGCCCTCGGTGGTGGCGAGCTCACAGCCGGACGAGCCGACGGACGTACTGCCCGCGACCCGCCACGCGGACAGGTTCGTCTCCGCGCGGCCGTCGAACATGCTGGTGTAGCCCGCTTCCCCGGTCGGCAGCGCGCACGCGCCGTCGTCGGTGAACCTGGCGCCGCCCAGGAAGTAGCCCTGCGCGTCCAACGCCACCTGCGCGTTGCCGCGCTCGTTGCGCACGGCCACCTTGCCGCTCGCGCCCAGCGGTGCGAGCACGGTCGTGGACAGCCGCTGCCGTTGCCTGGTCGCGATGTTCGTGACCGGGGACCACGCGCTCTCCCCCGGCGACACGGACAGCTCGGTGCCGAGCGCGTCCTCCGCGACCGACGGCATCAGGACGGCACCGGTGGCGTTGGCGGGAACTCCGGCGAGGCCGGTGACCTGGAACCGGGTCGTCTCGCCCTGGCCCAGCGCGGCGTTGTCGGCGATCCGGGTCGGCTCGTCGAGCGGCACGTACTTCGCCCCGTCACCGGGACCGAACCAGCCGGCGACGTCGAGCAGCACGTGCGAACGGCCGGAGGCGTTGCGAATCCGGATGTTCCCGTCCTCGGCAATGGCGACGATCGACGCGTTCGACCGGCGTTCGTTGCGGTTGACGCTCAGCGCCGTACCACCGTTCTCGGTCGCGAAGATCCCCATCGCGGTGCCCTGCGTCGACTCCACCGAGGTGAGGCTGACCGCGACCGCCGTGGCGTTGTCCGGCACACCGTTGGCACCGCGGGCCTTCACGGTGATGACCTCGCCCGCGCCGAGCGGCGTCGAGCGCGGGCTGCCGTTCAGGCCGCGGGTGTCGAGCACCCGGACCGGGCTGTGCTGCGGGAAGTAGCTCGACGCGCTGTTCTCGCTGAAGTAGCCGAGCAGGTCGACGTTGTCGAACACCGGCCCGGCGCCGGCGCGCAGCCGGATCGCGCGGTCCTGGCCGACCTTGGCGATCACCAGGGCGTTGACCCAGCCGTCGCCGGGCTGCACCCGCACGGTCGTCGCCTTGCTGGTCGACTGCGCCGGGTTCTCCGGGAACACGTCGAGGCCGCTCGGCACGTCGGCGGCACCGGACGCCGGGTTGGTGCGCACGGAGACGTTCAGCGCCACGGCCGTGGTGTCACCGGGGATGTCCGGAATGGGCAACGTGAAGATCTCGCCCGCCGTGAACGCCTTGCCGTGGATCGTCGCGATCTTGGGGAACGGCGTGTACCCGTTGCCCTTCACGACCGGCACGGTGTCCGGGGTGCCCATCGCGAGCACGCCGGTCCCCCACTGGTTGTCGGACTTGCGCGGGTTGGTGCGGGTCTGCAACGCGCTCTGGATCTGCCCGGGGTCGAGCTGCGGGTTCGCGGACTTGAGCAACACCGCCGCGCCCGCCACGTGAGCTGCCGCCGTGGACGTGCCCGCGAGCTGCTGCGGGCCGTAGGTGGAGGTGCTGACCTTGGTGAACCCGGTGATGTCCGGCTTGGACCTGCCGTCGATCGTCGGGCCCTGGCCGCTGTAGCCCTCGACCGTGCCGCTGCCCGGCTGGGTCGCGCCGACCGCCATCACGTACGGCGAGGTGGCCGGCTCGGTCACGCTGCCGGCAGGAGTGTTGTACTGCAACGGATCGCTCGGCCCGGACACGAACAGGTCGAGCCGCGTCGTGAACTTCGCGGTGTGGTTGCGGACGTAGAGGTAGTAGAACTGCGCGGCGCCGGTGTCGTTGGTGAACGTCACCTCCTCGGTCGGGCGCGCACCTCCCGCGACGTCGCGCTGGTTGGTCGTCGAGGCCGCCTTGATCGCGGTGTCGGCGGGGTCGCTCGGCACCTTCGGCTGCTTCATGACGTAGAGGTCGAGGTCCTCGTTCGTCTTCGGCCACGCGTCCCACTTCAGCGCCACGGTGGCGGTCGCGCCCGCCGCGAGGTTGAAGCCGTTGTTCTGCGCGGTGCCGTCGAACTCGACGTACCCGTTGCCGTTGGCGTCGACGGCCTTGCCGGCGAAGTGCGTCCTGGCGAGGTTGCCCGCCGCCACCGACCACGTCACCCCGGCCTCGCGGGCCTTGCGGACCACGTCGGCGGGGCTGCCCGGCTCACCGGTGCCGTCGCCGCGGCCGGAGCTGAGGAACCCGATCGCGGCCGTGATGACCTGGACTCCCTGCTGCTGCAACCACTCCGTGGCCGCCTGGAAGTCCAGCGGGCCGTCGATGCACGCGAGGAACAGCTGGGCGTCCGGGGCCATGTCGTGCACGACCTCGGCGATCGCCGTGCCGTGGTCGTCGGACCTCGTCACGTCGTGGCAGCCGTTGTTGTTGACGGCGATGCCGGCCGGCAGTTCGCCTTCCTGCTGCGCCTCGTCCAGGCGGGCGAAGCCGACGTCGATCACGCCGACCTTGACGCCCTGGCCCTTCTTCCCGTCGGCGATCCACCCGGCGGCACCGGAGGCCTGCACGCCCTCGGACGTGATGGCCATCGGGACCGCGCGTTCCGGCCGCTTCAACTCGACGACGGCCTGCTCCTCGCCCAGCGCGGCCACCTGGTCGGCGGGGACGGCGATCTGGGCACGGGTGCCCTGAGCACCGGTGACCTCGCCGCCGTGCTTGGCCACCGCGTCGCGGACCGACTTCTGGTCGCGGCCGTCGACGTAGAGCAGGACCTTGCCGTCGCGGTCCTTCGGGGTCGCCTCGCCGGGTCTCGGGTCGGCGATCGCCTGTGGGACGTCGGCCGTCGCGACCGCCGGAGCGGTCACCAGCCCGGACAGTCCCAGCGCGACCCCAGTGGCCAGTGCGGCCACGCGCTGTCGGGTTCTCACTGTTTCTCCCATCATCGGTTTCAGATCCCGTTCGCGCCGGCGGGGTTCTGACATCGCGGCCGTGGCGCGTACTTGTCCCACTTCTCCCTGGTGTAGAGATCTGTGTTCGGGATGATCTGCACGCACAGGAATCCCTTGTCCCCCACCGCGTAGAGGCTGATCGACGAGGGAATCGCCGTGGTCGCGTTGTCGTACTTGGCGACGACCCGGTAGTAGACGCGCTGGCCCTGGTACCCCACGGCACGCGCGATGTCGTTCTCCACGTCCCGCATCACCGGCGTGTTCGACTTCTCGTACTGCGGAACGATGTTCTCCACCTCGCGGCTGCCGTGGAACTGGTGGCCGATCAGGTGGCCGCGGTGCATGCCGGGCAGGCGGCCGACCGGGTCCTTCGGTCGCTTGCGCTCCTCGCCGTTGGTCTCGGTGAGGCACACCTCGCCGCCGGTGGCGCGTTCCGCCGGGCTGCCCTGGTAGGTGAACGCCTCCATCGGGTCGTTGTAGGCCTCGTCGGTGTCCACGGTGGAGTCACCGTCGAGACAGCCCTCCTCGTCGGGCTTGCGCTTGGGGCCGCCGCCGAAGACGAACGGCAGTGCCAGACCGGCCACGTCGACCAGGGCCTGGAGTCCCGTGCTGACCGTCGTCACCGCGGTCGCCCCGGCCGACGTCACCGCGGTGGCGGCGTCGACGAGCGCCGCGCCGATGTCCGTGATGAGGGTCAGCGGGTTCGTCGGGTCGTACGAGCCGGGCGGGTTGATCACGGTGTGCCCGGCAGGCGGCTTGGGGATGCCCTTGTGCAGGTCCAGCCACCAGCGCGGCGGGGGCGGCGGAGCGGGCTTGGTGATCGGCTTCGGCCTGCCGCCGGGACCGGTCGGCTTGCCGCCCTTGGTGCCGGGCACCGGCGGCGGTGGCGGTGGCACGTAGCGGCGGGCGTCGCAGCCGCCGATGTTGTACTTGCAGTTGCCCATGCGCAGATCACCGGCGTCGCCCTGCTTGTTGCACCGGTAGTACCAGCACTCGGCGTTCTGCACGGGGCTCGCGCTGCAGACCATCTCGTCGAAGATGAAGCCGATCACGGTGCCGGCCTTGATCGCGCGCTTCACCCAGCGCTTCGCCGTCCTGACCCCCGAGCCGCCACCTCCGAGGTCGCAGACGTCCTGGATCCAGTCGTGACCGGACGGGTCGGTGCCCGAGAGCGGGCTCGCGTTGCCGTAGGCGAAGCGGTTCGCGGCGGCCGAGGGCGACGGGTCGAGCGTCCAGTCGTCGCGGCTCGCGAACGTCCCGGTGCCCGGCTGGTACCAGCGCGCGGCCATGTTGACCGCGCCGGTGTCGCCGTCGGTCCAGCCGCCCTGGTAGCCGACCGTGGACGTGTCCCCGGACGACGCCGTCACGCTGCCGAACGGGTCGAACGCACGTTGCCCGTCGACGGTGTTGCCGAGGTAGCGGCCGACCACATCTCCGTGGCCGTCGGCGAACAGCATCCTGGCCGTGCCGCTGCCCTTGTCCGCGAAGGCGGTCCCGTCCGGCAGGCGGCTGACCGTGCGGGTGCCGTCGGTCACGGTCTCGTTGGTCTGGGCCAGGTACTGGAAGTTCGTGCCGTTGCGCGACGACACCCGGTCCAGCGAGTCGTAGTCGTACTTGGCCGCGCCCATCGACGTCAGGCGGTCGAACGCGTCGAACGCCGAGGCGTTCGCGTTGCCGTCCTTGGTGACCGAGGACAGCGTGCCGCGTGCCGTGTAGGTGTACGTGGCGCCGTCACCGGTCTTCAGCCGGTTCCGCTCGTCGTAGGAGAACGCCCTGTCCCCCGCCGACGTCCGGTTGCCGGAGTCGTCCCAGCCGTAGGCCGTGGTCCTGCCCGCCGGGTCGGTCCACGACGTGAGCCGTCCGGCGCCGTCGTACCCGTACCCGTTGGCGCCCTTGGCGGTCAGCTCGTTGTCGCGGTCGTAGCCGTAGGTCGTGCCGAGCAGGACCCGTGGCGGCACGCCCGCGTCGATCGTCTGCTCGACCTTGTCGGAGGTGAGGCGGCCGAGCTCGTCGTAGCCCAGGCGCCGCACGGTCTTGCCGCCCAGCGCGCGGTCCGCGATCGAGGCCGGGCGGCCGGCCTGGTCGTAGCCGTAGTCGACGGTGCGGCCTGTCAGCCCGTCCGCCATCGACGTCAGGCGGCCCGCCTTGTCGTAGCCGAACGTCGCCGTGCCGCTGGCGTCCGTGCGGGTCGCGACCGTGCCGTCGCCGTTGTAGGTGAACGTGGTCGAGCCGCCAGGGCCGCGCGCGGTCAGCAGGTTGCCGCGGTCGTCGTAGCGGTAGAGGTCGTCTCCCGCCGCCGCCAAGCGACCTGCGGCGTCGTAGCCGAACGTGCGGTCCGCCGTCGGTGCCTCGGCGCCGGATCCCTTCTCCCGCTTCACCCTTCCCTGCGCGTCGAACTCGCGGTCGACGGCGACGCTGCCCGGCTTGACCAGCTTGATCGCCTGGCCCGCCGCGTCGTAGGACGTGGTCCAGGCGCCGCCGCCGGGTTCGACGACGGACTCCGGCAGGCCCCAGGACGTGAAGGTGTACGCGGTGGCGTTGCCGCGCCCGTCCACGTACCGGCTGCGGTTGCCGAGCTTGTCGTAGCCGGTGGTGGTGACGATCTGCTTGGTGTCGCTGACCTTCTCGGTCTGCTGCACCTGACGGTCGAGCGTGTCGTACCCGTACGTCACCGTGCGGCCCTCGGCGCTGACCGTGGCGACGATGTTGTCGTTGGCGTCGTAGTCGGTCCGGGCGGCCCGCTTCTCCTGCCCTCCGACGGACTGCGCGACGCGCACCGCCCGGCCGAGCAGGTCGTAGGACGTGGTGGAGGTGAGCCCGAGGGCGTCGGCCACCGTGCTCCGGCGACCGGCGATGTCGTAGCCGTAGGTGGTGGTGCGCTGGGTGGCGTCGGTCGTGGAGGTCACCTGGCCGGCGGCGTTGTAGGCCGCGGTCGAGGTGAAGTTCTGCGGGGTGGTGACGGCGACCGGGTTGCCGGCGTCGTCGTAGTCGGTCCTGGTCGTGTAGAAGAGCGTGCCGCCCGGCGTGCGGTCGGCCTGGGTGGCGGTCAGCCGCCGGCCCAGCTCGTCGTAGGTGAACGTGGTCTGCGCGCCGCTCGCGTCCGTCCGGCCGGTCAGCTCGCCGTTCTTGTCGTAGCGGGACGTGAGCACCGTCGGCTGGTCACCGACCTGCGGCAGCGTCTCGGTGAGCACGCGGCCGTACGGGTCGAAGGTGCGCGTGGTGATCCGGTTCAGCGCGTCGGCCGACTTGACCGGGTTGCCCGCGCGGTCGTACTCGGTGCGCGACCCTGCTCCCTTGATCGGGACGCCGCCGGGCGGGGTGTACTCGGGCAGCTTCGCCCCGGCCGCACGCCCCATCGGGTCGCGGTCGGTCGTGGTGACGCCGCCCGCGCCGTCCCTGGTGTGGGTGGTGTCGCCGAACGTGTTGTAGCCGACCAGTTCGGCGCGGGTGAACGAGGCCGTGCGGGTGCCGGCGACCCAGGCCTCGGCGGCCGGGCTCGTCGTGCGGGTGAGCCGTCCGGCTAGGTCGTGGTCGTAGAAGGTGGTGATGCCGCGGCGGTCCGTCGTGCTGCGCGGCAGTCCTCGTTCGTCGCGGTCGACGCTCGTGGAGAACGTCGTCGAGGCGTCGAGGAACGCGTCCTCGCGCACCAGCCTGCCCTCGGGGTCGTAGCCGAACGTCGTGGTCTCGACCCGGTTCGGGTCGGCCGCGCCGCGCAGCTCGGAGCGGATCACGTTGCCGTCGAGGTCGAACTGGTCGGTGGTCACGCGGTTCAGCCCGGCCGGGTCGAACGCCGTCGTCACGACGTTGCCCGCCGCGTCGTGGGCGAACGTCGTGCGCCGCCCGCCCGCGGTGGTCCGGTCGGTCAGCTGTCCCGCCGGGTCGTAGCCGCGTTGGTCGAGCTTGACGTCGCGGCCCTGCACCTTGCGGGTCGTGCCTTCGAGCAGGTCGTCGTCGTAGTAGCTGTAGGAGGTCAGGCGGCCCATGGCGTCCGTGACCGAGGCCAGGCGTCCGGCCGGGTCGTAGGCGCGGGCCTCCAGGGTCATGGTGGTCGCGGCGGGGTCCTCCGGGTTGACGCCGGAGCCGGTCGCGACGCGGGACAGCAGCCTGCCCAGCTCGTCGTGGCGATCGGTCCACGAGGTGCCGCGGACGTCCTTCACCACCTCGGTGAGGGTGTCCGGGTAGCTGCGCTCCTCGACGCCGCCGTCCGGGAACTCGGTGCGGCTCAGGCGGTCCGCGCCGTCGTAGGCGTACTTCGTGGTGCGGGTCGGGTCACCGCCGGTGGCATCGGAGACGGCGGTCTCCAGCAGGTTGCCGTTGCCGTCGTAGCGGTGGGTGGTGACCCTCGTGTGCGTGACGCCGGTGACCTCGTTGCGGATCGCCGGTTCGGTGACCTTCAGGACCTCGGAGCGGGGCGTGTACTCGTAGGTCGTCGTGCCCAGGTCGCCGTTGCCGCTGTTCAGCGACGACACGGCGACCTGCCGCCCGAACGCGTCGTAGCCGTACCTCGTGCGCAGCCCGGTCGGTCCGGTCAGCTCGTCGAGATCACCGTTGGCGCGGTACGAGCGTTTCGTCAGCTGGCCTCGCGCACCGGTCTCGGTGAGCAGCAGACCTGCGGGCACCTTGCCACCACCGGCGGCGTCCTCGGCGCCCGTCGAGTACCCGGTGTTCTCCGTCGGCGCGACGGTCTGGCCTGCCGGGACCGGGTAGGCGACGCGCACCGGCCGTCCGGCGGCGTCGTAGGTGTAGCTGGTGCGGTAGCGGGTGTCGGCCGGGCCTGAGGACCGTGCGTCCGAGGCGGACTCCAGCTTGTCGCGGCGCGGGTCGAGCACCACGTCGGACTTGACGTAGGTGAAGTAGGCCGTGTTGCAGGACTTGTCGGTGCGACAGGTCTTGCGGCTCAACATGTTGCCGCGCTCGTCGGTGGTCTGCTCGGTCCGGTGGCCGTTCTCGTCCACCACGGCGGCGGGGAACCCGGCGACGTTGTACTCGTACCGCACCACGTCGTCGCCGTGCGCCCGCGAGGTCAGCCTGCCGCCGTTGTCCGCGTCGAAGGTGTAGACCCAGTCGCCGTAGCCCGACGGTCCGCGCACCTTCGCGGTGCGCACGGAGTCCTGCAGGACCGGCGTCTCGACCGTCCACACGCGACCGAGGTGGTCGGTGAGCGTGCGCACCCGGTCGTGGATGTCGTCGTAGCTCACGGCGGCGAACCGGCGTTCGTCCTGCGGCAGCTTGATCTCCGTGAGCTGCTCGGTGGCGGCGCCGGCTCGGAAGTGCGTGGCGGCGGCGAGCGAGCCGAGGGTGTTCTGGTAGAGCGCCACCTCGTCGATGGCGCCGGCGAAGTAGAAGTCACCGCCGTTGGTGGCGGGCCAGTCCTTGGTGTTGCCCGCGCCCAGGGTCAGGCGGCCCTGCCGGCGGTGGTCGACGAACCCGAGCAGTTCGCTGCCCGTCGGCACGCCGTCGAGGTACATCCGCTGCCGGTCGATCGCCGCGGACAGCACCACGTGGTGCCACTTGCCGTCGTCGACCTGTTGCGTGCTGACGATCTGGCGCGGTCCGCCGGTGTCGCGCAACGAGAAACCGCCGTACAGCAGGCCGTCCGTGCCCACGTACAGGATCGGAGTCGACCTGCCCGGCGCAGCGGGGAACGACTCGTCGGCGTAGCTCAGGAGCGTGCCCTGGGCGTCGGTCTTGAACCACAGCTCGGCGGCCAGGGACATGGTCGAGGTGGTGAGCTGCTCCGGCAGCGTCACGTAGCTGCTGCTGCCGTCGAACGTGCCCGCCTTGTCGGCCGTGCCGGCGATCCCGCCCGCGCCGCCGAGCAGGACGCCGTGCTGCTGCCCCGCGTCCGCGCCGGCACGCCGGGCGACCGCGTTGCCGAACGTCGAGCCGCTGGTCTCGCCGAGCCGCCAGTAGCCGCGCGGGGCGTTGTCCAGCACCGTGCTGCGGTAGTGCGATCCCTGCTGGTAGCCGTACGTGGTGCAGTTCGGTGCGGCGCCGGGCGCGCAGGCCTTGGTCAGCTTGTCGCCGTCGTAGGTGTAGGTCCACGTCTGGTCGCCGCCCGCCGTGACGGACGTGACGTGCGCGCCCTGCCAGGTCATCCTCAGCGACCGCTTGCTCACGTCGTTCGTGATCGTCGTGACGCGGTCGGCGGTGTCGTAGGTCAGCGTCTCGGTGAGGCCTGCCGGATCGGTGATCGTCACCAGCCTGCCGAGGTTGTCGAACGTCCAGCGGCTGCCGGAGACGTCGCGCATCGTGTAGGTGGCGGTGTCCGTGCGGTACACCAGATCCACGTTCTGGCCGAGCGGGGAGACGTAGCCGCCGTCGGGGTTGCGACCGAAGCGGACCTGCCGCCCGGTCGGGAACGTCAGCACCTCGTTGCCCGAGCGGTCGTCGTCGTGCCGGAGCCGCATGTCGAGCCGGGACGCCCAGCCGAGGCCGAACGCGGTGTCGCGGCGCGGGTCGAGGCTGTTGTAGGTGCGGGTGATCGTGAGGTCGGGGCCCACCGTCGATACGGCAGCGTCGGTGGCGACCGTGGAGTAGTTGCCGATCTGCGGGTCGACGCCGGGCGCCTCGGTACCGTCGGGGTTGCCCGCGAGGTGCGAGGTGATCTCCGGCTGGTGCACGCGGGTCGTGAACGACAGGCGCACGCCGTCCTTGACGCTCACCCAGAACGGCGTCTCGTTCACGGTGTCGAAGACCTTGACACCCCAGAAGTAGGTGCGGCCCCAGAACAGGCCGGGTGGCGCGTACGACTGGGCGGTCCAGCCGGACTCCTGGCAGTCCTTGGTCAGGTCGGGGTCGGAGCAGACGCGGAACTTGTAGGTGAAGCCCTTCTTCGGCCAGTCGTCCGGGTCCACGCCCTCGGCGTAGAGCGTCGGTGTGAGCGTCTCCACGACCGCGCCCGCACCCGGTTGCTGCAGGTTCGACGTGGGCGGGACGTTGCTGACCTTGAGCGCGAACTCGCCGTACGGCACCTGGTAGGCGACGAAGAAGTCGTTGCCCTGCGGGTTGAACATCGTCAGGAAGACCCGGTAGTCGCCGGGGGTGAGCGGGTCGATCGGCACCTCGAACGTCTGCGTCTGCATCGGCGCGACGGTGGCCTTCCAGCCGCGCGCGGTCCGGACCTTCGTGCTGCCCTGCAGGATGATGTAGCCGAAGTCGAAACCGTTGGACGGCATCCACGTGGTGGAGCCGAGGTTGGTGACTTTGGCGGTGATCTTGCCGGCGGTCGCGGCCGTCGGCAGCGTCACGGCCGTGACCTCGAACGCCACGCCCTCCGGGGAGTACCGGACGTCGAGGAACGGCGGGTTGGGCGAGTTCGCCGAGCCGAAGCGCATGCCGTTGGGGTCGGCCTCGTCGCTCGACCGGAGTGAGAGGCCGTGCTGCAGCGCGGTGCCGTGCGACCACCGGGACATCAACTCGTACGGCAGCGGGATGGCCTCACGCGCGGAGGTCGCGCAGCCGGGGCCGCCGTGGGCGAAGGCCTTGCTCGCGATCGCCTGACCGACCTCGGCGCCGGGCCAGTTCGTGCCGCCGTTCCACGGGCTCGTGACCTCGTACACCGAGACCGAGCGGGCGGCGCAGGTGGTGGACTGGACGTTCCACAGGTTGAGAGAGGCGCCAAGGACGTACTGGTTGCGCAACGAGCTCTGGGCGCCACCGAAGTGCAGGTACGACCTCGCGAGCCCGCCGGCCATGAACCCGGTGCGCAGCTCGTCCGAGTCGTCCCTGGTGGTCTGGCCCCTCTGCACGAACTTGTCGTCGAGGTCGGCGTTCGGCTGCGCCGCGGACGGGTCGACGACGACCGGGTAGGCCCGCGCGGGATCGCGCAGCCAGGCCTGGTCCAGCTCCACTTTCAGCTGCCAGCGATTGTCTGTTTTGGACAGTCCATAGCGGATGCCGTCGGAGCGCGCCCCCTGGGCGTCGTCCATGAAACCGGACGGCACGACGCCGATGACCTTCTCGCCGTCGCGCAGCTCGATCGCGCCCGACTCGGTCAGCTTCGGTTCGAGGCCGGTGAGACGCAGCGAGAACGTGTAGCTCGGTGAGACGTCCGGCCGGGCGAGGACGAGCTCCTCCTTGAGGCCGGTGCGCTGGGCGGTGAGGCGGAGGTCGACGCCGCCGTGCACCTGCGGGTAGGTGATCGACGCGGCGGCGACCTGGCCGCGCACGTCCGCGGCGCCGTCGAGCGTGAACTCCATGCGGTGCTTGTCGTCGAACGCGATGGTGGTGATGCCGGTGCCGGTGTGCCCGAAGCCGAGTTCGACGGCGCTGTTCTTCGGTTCCCAGCGTCCGTCGCGGTCGGTCAGCGCGAGGTCGATCGGCGCCCACGAACCGTCGGGCCGGCGAGCGTTGTTCGGCGCGGAGTGCAGCCGCAGCGTCCGGGTGCCGTCCGGGTTCTGGAACGTCTCGGTGGTGGCGGTGCGGTCACCCGTGCGTTCGCGGGCGGCGGGATCGATGGCCGGGATGTCCGTTCTGGCGGCCAGATCCGGTTTTGTCTGGTGCGGTGCCGCCACATCGGGCTGCGGGTCCGCTGTGGACGGTGCCACGCGGTCCGCGACCGCTCCGGCCGGTCGGGGTTGCTCGCGAACGGGGCCGGCGAGCGTCGTTCCGGTCTTGCCCGCCCGGTGCTCGACGCCGTCCGCCGTGCCGCTGACCTGTTCGGGAGCCGTGTCCGACGCACCGAGCGGCACCGAGCCACCGGACAAAAAGGATCTCGGTACCGAAGCAGTCGAAACGGATGCCACCAAAGCAAGAACGACGACGGCGATCAACGAACGGCGCGCTAAAGCGACGCGTCTGCGCATGGCCCATCCCCCAGTGCCGGCGGATGCCTCCCTCTAGGCACCCAAGCCGGGGCGAACAATGCTCGGCCGACCTTGCACGAACCTGTCACGCGTCTGATAGAACCAACGGCATGGGGATTGGGGACCCTGTGAGCGCTCGGTTTCGGCTGCTCGGGGAAGTAGGCGTGGTGGTGGCCGGGCAACCGGTACCGATCAGGCATGCACGCGTGCGATGCGTGCTCGCGGCTCTGCTCGTGGACGTGAACAGGACCGTGTCCGCCGACACGCTCGTCGAACGGTTGTGGGACGAGCGGCTGCCGCGCCGTCCCAAGGACGCCGTCTACAGCTACCTGTCCCGGCTGCGGATGGTGCTGGCGGACGCGGAGAACGTCGAGATCGCGCGGCGGTCGGGTGGATACGTGCTGCGCGCCGACCCGGACGTCGTTGACCTGCATCGGTTTCGCGAGCTGGTCGCGCGGCGCGTGCCCGACGACCGCGCCCGCGCCGACGTGCTCACCGAGGCGCTCGGGTTGTGGACCGGCGAGGCGCTGACCGGGGTGGACTCGCCGTGGGCGGCGGCGTTGCGGGAGGCGCTCGCGAGCGAGCGGCTGGCCGCCCGGCTCGAGGACCACGACCTCCGGTTGCGGCTCGGCGGCCACGCCGGTCTGGTGGCACCGCTGACGGCGCTCGCCGCCGCCAGGCCGTTGGACGAGCGGGTCGCGCATCAGCTGATCGACGCGCTGGCCCGCAGCGGGCGGCAGGCGCAGGCGTTGGCGCACTACGAGACGGTGCGGCGGCATCTGGCCGATGAGCTCGGCGTCGACCCGAGTCAGGAGCTGCGGTCCCTGCACCAGCGGCTGCTCGCGCCGGCCGCCGGGGTGCCGCGGGACGTGCCGCGCCAGCTTCCGTTGGCGCCCAGGCACTTCCAGGGCCGCGCCCGCGAGCTGGACGTGCTGTCCGAGGGTCACACCGTGATCGTCTCGGCGATCCGCGGGTCCGGCGGCGTCGGCAAGACGTGGCTGGCGCTGCACTGGGCTCACCGGCACGCTGCGGCGTTCCCGGACGGTCAGCTCTACGTGAACCTGCGCGGGTTCGACCACACGGTGAAACCGACGGACCCGGCGGTGGTGCTGCGCGGGTTCCTCACGTCGCTCGGCACCGCGCCGGACCGGCTGCCCGACGACGTGGACACGCTCGCGAGCATGTACCGCAGCGCGGTCGCGGGGCGCACGATGCTGATCCTGTTGGACAACGCGGCCGACACCGAGCAGGTCACGCCGTTGCTGCCGGGCACCGACACGTGCCGGACGCTCGTCACGAGCAGGCACCCGCTGACGGGCCTGGTCGCCACGCACGGAGCGGTACCCGTGCCGTTGGACGTGCTGTCCGACGACGAGGCGTCCGAACTGCTCACCGCGCGGCTCGGCGCGCGCGAACCCGAGGCGATGGCCGAGATCCTGCGGCATTGCGGAGGCCTGCCGCTGGCGTTGGGCATCGTCGCCGCCCGTGCCGCCGTCCGCGCGGACCTGAGCCTGGCCGCGATCGCGGCCGAACTGCACGACTCCCGGCTGGACGCGCTCGACACCGGGGACGTGAGCCTGCGCGCCACGCTCTCCTGGTCGCACCGCGCGCTGAGCCCCGCCGCCGCCACCCTGTTCGCTTTGCTGGGCCTGGCTCCCGCGCTGGACCTGAACACCGCCGCGATCGAAGCACTGGCGGGCACCGACTCCGCCGCCCTGCCCGAACTGGAATCCGCGCACTTGGTCGTCCGCACCACCGCGGACCGCTACCGCATGCACGACCTGGTCCACCACTACGCCCGCGAACAGCAGGCGTCCGACAGCGAGGCGGCGCTACAGCGTCTGGTGGACCTCTACCTGCACACCGCACACGTGGCAGACCGCCTGCTGGAGCCCGAACGCCCGCCCTACCCGCTCCCCTCCTCCACCGTCGCACCCCTGGACCTGGCGGACAAGGACGCCGCGCTGGCGTGGCTCGAGGCAGAACACCCGATGCTGCAAGCGATCCAGCTCATCGCGGCTGACCACGGCTGGCACAGCCGGGCGTGGTCGTTCGCCTTCACGCTCATGTCGTACCACTGGCAACAGGGCCACCGCACCGAAGCCCTGGCCGTCGGCCACACCGCCATCACCGCGGCCGAAACCGCAGGCGCCCAGGAGAACCAGGCCCGCCTGCTGCACGCCCAAGGTCACCTCTACGCCCGCGCGGGCCTCAACGACCAGGCCGTGGCACACCTGGAAGAGTCCGCGAGGCTCAGCTTCCAACTGGGCGACGTGGTCTCCGAAGGCCACGCCCACCTGATCCTGGCCCGCGCGTGGGGCCAGCAGAACGACCTGGACCGAGCCAAACACCACGCCGCCACCGGCCTGGACCTGTACCGCCAGGCCGAAGACCCTGGCCTGCAGGCCAGAGCGCTCAACAACCTGGGCTGGATCTGCGCCCTCCGAGGCGAACACGCCGAGGCACTCCGCTACTGCGAGTCCGCCGCGCTCCTGCACCGCGCCGCCAACCAATTCTCCGGAGTGGCCGAAACCCTGGACAGCATCGGCTACATCCACGAACAGAGCGGCGCCCTCGCCCAGGCCGCCACCGCCTACCGCGAATCGATCGACCTGTTCTCCCGGCACGGCCACGACTACGAGGCGGCCGTCACCCTGGAGCGCCTGGGCGGCGTGCTACCGGACCCGGCGGCGGCCCGCACGGTGTGGGAACGGGCCTTGAAGATCTTCCGCTCCCGGGGACTGGCCGAAGCCGACGCACTGGAACGCCGCATCGCCGCACTCTGATCAGGTCGTCTGTCGCTTGATGACCTTCCAGGCCGCTTCTCCGACCACGAACTTCACCACGACGTCGAACTTTCCGTCCGCGGTCTCCTTGATCTTCTCGAAAACCTTCTTCAGGCCTTGGGAAGCTTCTTCGGCGGTCTGACTCGCCACGAGGCAGTACCCGAGCGTGACGAACAGGACCGGCAGCACCGACCTCACGGACGCGGGCATGACCGGCACGCTCAGCACCAACAGCAGAAGACCGGTGGCGGGGACCAGCAAACGGGCCAGGCGGTCACTGCGCAGCGACTGCATCAGCACGACAACGGCGGCGCCCCAAAGAAGTCCACCAGCCAACACCGCCACGGACCCGTCCTGCGCTACGACGAGCCCGGCCACCGCGCAGGAGAACAGACCGATGACCTGGAAACCCGACAGAAGGGTCGGCCGACCCGAGGTGAGTGCAGCGGCGACCTTCGGCCACATCACCCGCAGTTCCTTCGGCTTCTTCCCGCCGCACGCGGTATCGAGTTGATCGGTCGCGACCGGCGTGCGGGCCCGGAGAATCCCCGATGCGGCCGCCGCGTACCAGACGTGCGGCTTCGCGCGGAGGGCTTGTGCGTCCACGACGCAGTTCTCGTCCAGGAACTGCATCGCCTCGAGAGCCCAGGCGATCTGGACGTAGGCCAGCCCGAACAGCCCGACAGCGACCGCGACGGCCACGACGGTGCCCGTGCCGCCGCCTGCGATGACCGCACAAAGATAGCCGCGCGCCGCGTAGCCGCAGGCGGTCAGAACCGACAACACCGCGAACGACCACCTCGCGTGCCTCCACTCCAAGGCGTCTTTCCAGGTTCTGCACTTCTCGTACAACACGGCGAGAACCACCACGGCGACGCCCGCTTGGAGCAACGCCTGCCGATCTTCGTCGGTGAGCACCGGAGCCAGGCCGGGAACGAGGCACACCGCCAGCCAGAGCACCAGCCGCAGCGCTATCCCGCTGAGCAGCAGCCCCACCTCCGATGCGCGGAGGCCGTACGGCAGCCGCGCGCGATCCTCCCTGTCGCCACGTTCCTTCTCGGCATCGATCCCACGCAGGTCGTTCCACGAGTACCGCGCCTGGTAGAGCACCATCTCGAAGACCACCAGCGCGAACACGACCGACGACGCCCGGACGGGGTGATCAGGGATACCGACGGCCCACACGTACACGACCGGGAAGATCACGGTCGGCAGCTTCGCCAGGCCATCCCGTCGCGGCAGGAAGAACCTGACCAGCACCTCCGGTCGGATGCCCGCGCCGTCGCCGCTGCGGATGCTCGCCTTCCACAGCGAGGTGGTGTGCAGGTTGCCTCTGACGGCACAGACCAGCACCAGGACAACAGCGAGCCCGTACAGGATCGTCAGCCACCCGCCGAGTACCGGGTGGTCGTGGATCAGCCGCGCGGCCAGCCCGACGCAGGCCGCCGAGAAGATCAGCAGCACGAGCCCGACACCGAAGGTCAACAGCCAGCCCAGCGGCTCACCCGGCCGTGGCCGCGCTATCCACAGATGGGCGCGAGCGGTGCCCGGTATGGGCACCTTCGGAAGGAGCGCCTTCTCGACGTCATCGCGTCCACGCGCGGAGGTGTGGGTCGCCCCCACGCGTTCGTTGAGCTCACGCTCGACCTCGCGGAACTGCTTGGCGCGGAACGAGATCAGCGCGGTGAAGTAGACCAGGACGGCGAGATACGCGAGCGGCACGAGCGGAGCGCACGCCTGGATCCACAGTGGAGCGGCGGCGAGGATGGCGCCGACTTCCTTGGCCACGAAGAACAGCGCCACCAGGCCGATGCTGCCGATGGAAGCGAGTGTCGACGCGGCCGAGGTGTCGTAGCTGCCCAGCATCTGGTACTCGGTCTTGAGCAACTGCACCGCGTCGTCATTGCTCGGCGCGGGTTCGCCGTCGGAAGGCGTCATCTCGGCTCCTGCTCGCGGTGTGGTTCGGTATCGACCACTCCGCGAGCAGCGTTACGAGCGCACCGCGGGTTGCGGTGCCTTGATGCGGTCGAGCCGGACGATGGTGGAGGCCGGGGTCGGGCTCGACGACGTGCGACTGTCAGCGACGTCCGGTGGTCAGCACGACGAGGAACTGGCCGCCGCCCGCCTCGACGCCGGCGGTCACCGACAGGCCCGGCACGAGGCGGGAGAAGCGGTCCTCCAACCACTCCGCCGCCTCCTGGGCGTCCTGCCGCGTGGGGCACCGGGCCACGAGTTCGCGTCCGCCCTTGCGCTCCAGCCGACCGGCGACGGTGATCAGCGGCGCCGGCTCGGCCACGTGCAGGCGGTCCGGCCACGCGATTACCACCTTGACCGCCCCCTTGCGGGTGTTGCAGCCGCGGTGGGCCAGGCGCTCGGCCACCTTCGCCTTCCGATCCGCGGTCCGGCTGTCCACGCTGGGGCCGCGCGGGTCGTTCACCGACATGCCGGGGTCGACCGGCTCGTCGCACACCCAGCACCGCCAGCCGTCGCGTTCGGCCACGTCGTCGAGAGAGCTCACGCGAGCAAACTAGCGCCCCGGACCGCGAGATCCCGATCGTGGGTGCGCCCCGACGTCGCCTGGGCCGCGATGCGCACGATGGACGGCGGCCGCCACCTCGGCACGGCGAGCACAAGAGAGCGCTTCCAGCCGTGGTTCCACGCCATCGACGCGGTCAGCACCAGCCGAGCGGGGCCTGGAGCAGGAGCCGTCCGAACTCACCCTGTGCCGCCGCATCCAGACCGGCTGAAACCCTTCGGCGCGGTCATGCCGGGTGACCTGGCATCCGACTAACACCGCCTGGTCGTCCGGCGACTGCACAGGCATGGCAACAGCGATCTTCGGCTTCGTCGGAGTGCTGCTCGGCTCGCTCACCACGTTGCTCGCGGCCATCTACAAGGAGCGCGTGACCGACCGGCGCGAGGCCGCACTCCGCGACGTGGTGCACGAGCGCGAACGCCTCAGCACCCGCAACGCGTTCCAGCGCGACAGCGTGCTCGCGCTGCAGTCGGCCGTCACCGACGTGATCCAGTCCGCGTACGCCGAGCTGGATCGCGTGATCGCCGCGGAACGGGAGACGGGCACCTGGCCCGCTCGGCAGTGGGCCACCCCCACCGCCGAGGGATGGTCCCAGGCGATCCTGGCGCTCGAGTCCGCCCGCGCACGAGTGTTCGACGACGAACTGCGCAGGCGAGCCGACGAACTGCGTACTCGCGCTGGTGAGTCCGTCTGGGCGGACAGCCACGCGACCGCGCAGCGCACCAGCGAACCCCTTGAGCGGCTGCTGACGGAGTTCCACGACGTGGTGAACAGGACCTTGCCCAGTCTCTACTGAGGATGGCGTCCACAAACGAATACGGCCGACCTGGAATTGGCCGGCATCAGAAATCTCGATCGTGCTTTTGTAACGAGAATCTCCGCGGAACCTATGTGCGTGGCATGACGTCGCCCAAACGAAGACCAACGACACAAATGAATCGACTGGCGTCTTTCGCGCTGGCCACCTTCCTGACCGTGGCACCCTCCGCAGTCACCGCACCCGCGGGCCAGGCAGAGCCGGCCCCGTGCGGGAAAGTCGAGGTGGTGACGTTCCGCGGCAGCGGCGAGGACGGCGTGGACGACGCGGGCAGGTCGAACGGCCTGTCCGGCGCGACCCTGCAGAAGATCATCGACAAAGCCCGCGCACTGCCGTCCCCGACGGGGTACACGCTGGCCGACGTCACTGTGTACGGCGTTCCCTATCCGGCCATTCCGCTCGCGGAGTACAACGACGAGGACCAGGACCTCTTCGACTCGGTCGAGTACGGTCGCCTGTTCGGCAACGCTTATCTCCAGAAGCGCCGCGAAGAATGCGAATCTGTCGGCACCCGGTTCGTCCTGGCCGGCTACTCGCAGGGTGTCATCGCCGCCCGCGAGGTCGCGCAGGACGTCCCGGCCGGCTGGATCGCCGGTGTATTCGGTCTGGGTGATCCCGCGCAGAAGCCCAACGCGCGTGGTGTCACCGGTGGTGGTGCGAACGGCAACGGGATGTACCGCGAGCTGATCAAGAAGGAGGACGGCACGGCCGGCAGCGACTCGTTCTACGACCTGCTCGTGCCCAGCTTCCTCTTCTGCCACGACGACGACCCGGTGTGCGACCTGACGTTCAAGGCCCAGTGGCCACCGGTCGACATCGGTCCGCACACGAACTACGGCGGCACCGACGCCGAGCTCACCGACCTCGCCGCCAAGTTGCGCGGCATGGCCGAGGACGCCACGACCGCGCCCGCTCCCCCGGACGGCACCGGCACCGGCCCCGCGGACCTGATGTTCGCCATCGACACGACCGGATCCATGACGCCGTACCTCTCCGCCGCGGTCGCCAGTGCCAAGAGCACCGCCGACGCGATGCACGCGGCCAGTTCGAAGGCACGCGTCGGCCTGGTCGAGTACCGGGACCACGGCGACGCCTACGTCGCCCGCGTCGTCGTGCCGCTCACGGAGGACTTCGACGCGTTCGACGCCGGGTTGCGCGCTCTCAGTGCCAACGGTGGAGGCGACACCCCGGAGGCCGTCTACTCAGGCCTCGTCACGGCCCTCGGCGCGGACTGGGACAGGTCCGCCACCCGCGCGCTGATCGTGCTCGGCGACGCGCCCGCCCACGACCCCGAGCCGGTCACGGGACTCACCGCCGCAGCGGTCACCGAGATCGCCAAGGGCATCGCACCGATGCCGGACCTCCCGCCCACCGTGGGCACCGCCCGCGTGGCTGCCGAACCGGACGCCCCCGGCCAGGAACGCACCGAGAAGGCCGAAGAGGCGGCCCCGGCAGCACGACTCGCCGCCGCGCCAGGCGAGAAGATCCCCGCCGTGCCCGTCTACGCCCTCTCCGCCCACGACGACCTCAGCACGCAGATGGGTCCGATCACCACCGCGACGGGCGGCGCGACGTTCCCCATCGGCTCGCCTGACGAGGTGACCAAGAGCGTCGTGCGCGCCGTCGAGGACGCGTCGACCGCCCCCACCGCGCGCCTCAAGGCCGCGGGCACCGTGCTCGCCGGCAACAAGACCACGCTCAGCGGCCTCGCCTCCAGCCACGCCGGCGACGCCACCTTCGCGTTCGACTTCGACAACGACGGCACGATCGACCAGACCGGCCAGGAAGCCGCGGTGGCACACACCTACCCGAACACCGGTGGCGTCAAGGCACGACTGGTCGTGACCGACGACCGCGGCCGTTCGTCCGAGGCCGTGGTGGACATCGACGTCCGCGCGCTCGACTCGCTCCACTTCGACGTGCAGGCCCCGACCACGGGACCGAGCACCCCGCAGTCCCCGACGCCGGGCCCGTCCTCCTCGCCGGCACCGGTGCCGGCACCGAACCCGCCGTCGACCGGCGGCCTGGCCCTCACCGGCACCACCGGGCTCGTCACGTACCTCGGCCTCGGCTGCGTCCTGCTCGGCTGCGGCGTCCTCCTGTTCGTCACGGCGAAGCGCCGCAGGCGAGCCGCCCCTCGCCCCTGAACGGCCGGGGACGTCACCTGGTCCTGTCGGAGTTCCTGAGGTCCTCGACGATCTGCTGCACCGCTGCCTTGATCTCGTCGTCGATCGGGACCTCGGACACCGAGATCCGCACGTTCCACCGTCCGGCGACGGCGTGCACCGACAGTCCGCCTTCGCCGGGCGGTCCGGCCTCGCACGACTTGGTCTTCGCGTCCAGCACGCCGCTGGTGCAGAGCATCGGGGTGAGGCGCTCCGACTCCTCCTCGCTCGCGTACGCCACGAGGCCCAGGCCGAGCACCTTCTTGCCGGTCGACACGAAGACCTGGCAGCTGTCGGGCACCTCGGAGTTCACCTCGGAGACCTGGAGCCCCTGGGTGATGACCGCCACCGGTTCGGGCTTGAGCAGGCCAGGACAGCCCGCCTCGATCTTCTCGGCCAGTCCGGACGGCACGTCGGTGCCGCACGCCGTCACGAACGCGAGCGCCGCCAGTGCTCCCGCGAGCCTGATTCCCACTGTGTTCCCCCAGAATCGCGCCTGGTCGTGCGGCGCGCCGGGCCATGATCGCACGGCCGGGGTGCCGGCGCCGGGATGTTGCACGTGACGTAGCGGCATGTGCTGTCCTTTGTGGCACCACAGCTGGAAAGGCACCGTCCACGATGCACCTCTCGTTCACGCCGCCCCGTCAGGTCAAGATCGGTGATGCCGCCGCCTTCGCCGGGACGACGCCGCGTGCGATCCGTCACTACCACCAGATCGGCCTGTTGCAGGAGCCCGCGCGGGGTGCGGACGGCCGTCGTCGCTACGGCTACGACGACATGATCCGGCTGCTGTGGATCCGGCGGATGGTGGAGGCCGGGGTCGGGCTCGACGACGTGCGGGCGGCGTTCGACGGGACGCAGGACGTCGACGAGAACCTGCGGCGCCTCGACGAGAGCCTGGCGGCACAGGAGGCTCGCCTCCAGCGACAGCGTGCGGTCATCCGGCGTGTGCGAGCCGTGGGCAGTCCCTTGGGGTTGTTGTCTGACCTGGTGACGGATCGACTCGCGGACCTGCCCGCCGGCGCGGTGCGTCCGTCCGATGTGGACAGCCTGATGGTCACCGAGCGGATCTTCGGTCCGGTGGCCGCGGCGATCCAGGCCAGCACGTTCATCGTGCTGGCCACGCATCCCGAGTTGCGGGCCGAGGACGACCGCCTCGACGCCGCCGAGGCCGCGCTCGACGACGGGGTCGAGCCTGACGACCCCCGCGTCGAAGCACTGGCCCAGCAGCGGTTCGCCCACTACAAGGCGTTGGAACGGGCCGGCGCGGCCGCCGGGCTGGACGTGGTCGAGAAAGAGCTCTTCGAGCGTGACGAGGAGGAGCACGACCTGCTGATGAGCGCCTACGAGGCGTTCACCAAGATGCCGTACGACTTCTCCCCTGCTCGGTTGCGCTGCATGGAACTCACCGGGCAACTCCTCGGACAGGACACGGACGATGACTCGTGACGGACCCGCGCACTAACCTCACGCGGGTGAGCGATGTGTGGCACGAGTTCCGCCGAGAGGTGTTCGGCGATCCGTACCTGGTGTGGCACGAAGGCGCCGATGTGGACGCGCTGATCGCCGAGCACGCGCGCGGGCCCGAGCGAGCGGAACGGATGTTGCGGGCCGGCCTCGGCGAGCACGATCACGTCGCGGTCGAGTCGCTGGGCGCACTGGCCCGCGTAGGACGTGCGCCCTCGGACACCACCGAGTTGCTGCGGTCGGCGATGTCGTCCGCAGACGGCGTGTTCCGCGTGCGCCTCGCGCAGGTGCTGTACGAACTGACCGGCGACACCGAGCACGTGTCCGAGGTGGCCGCGGTGCTCGAAGGCGACGGGCACTGGGGCGAACGGATCGACGCGGCCATGGCGCTCGCGACGCTCCCCGTCACCCCGCGCTCGGTGGCGGCGCTGCACAGCGGGATGCTCGACCAGGAGTACCTGGTGCGCTACCACTGCGCGAACGGACTGCTCCGGCTGGCAGGAAAACGGACCGACATCGCCAACCACAAGGACTTCCAGCGCGTCAGCGGCGAGGACCCGGCCCAGTGGCGGGCCGTGGCCGACGAGCTGCGCACCGCGGTCGGCAGGTGACAGCGGCCGTCAGAACCGGCTGATGTCGACCGCCTCGTGCGCCGTCGTCTCGCGGGTGGCGGACGCCAGGAGCGCGCTGATCTTCTCGGCCGACGCGGGGGCGGCGGCCGCGGTGAGGTAGACCCAGCCCGCGTACTCCTGCAGGTCGAGGCCTTCCGGAGCGGGCTCGTGGTACGGGGCCACGTACGCGGGCATGTCGCGTTCACTGCGCCAGCTGTCGGCCAGGGTGCCGTAGTCGAGCGCGTCGAAGCCGAGGTCGTCCAGCAGGCGCGTCACCTCGGCCTTGGCGGACTCGTCGTCGCCCGCGATCGGGAGCGTGGCGCGGTCCGGGGAGCCGGACGGGCGGGGCAGGTCGGCCAGGTGCCGGAACACGATGTTGTTGAACGCCTTCACGACGCGCGCTCCGGGCAGTGCGCGCTGGAGCAGGCCGGATTCGGTGAGCTCGCCGCTCTCCAGCTCGGCGATGTCGCCGTCGCGCTGCGGGTAGTAGTTAATCGCGTCGATGACGATCTTGCCGGCGAGCTGGTCCGCGGGCAGGTTCCGGTACGCGAGCAGCGGCACGCTGACGACCACCAGATCGCTCTTGGCCACGGCTTCCTCCGCGGTGGCGGCGGTGGCGCGGTCGCCCAGGGACGCAACGAGTTCCGCGAGGGTCTCGGGGCCGCGCGAGTTGCTCAGGACGACGGTCCAGCCGGCGTCCACGGCGAGTTTGGCGATGGCTCCGCCGACGTTGCCGCTGCCGATGAGGGCGAGAGTTCCAGACATGATCACGACTACTTTCTCGGAAGCTGATTAAGTCGACCCGGCGGTCGACTTAGAACGCTAGCACGAACTCGACCGGGTGGTCGAGTTAGCTAGGATGACCCCATGACAGGTGACAGGACCGCGGCACGGCCGATGCGCGCTGACGCCGTGCGCACCAGACGAGCACTCCTGGCGGCGGCCGCGGACGTGTTCGCCGAGCTGGGGATCGACGCGTCCGTGGCCCAGGTCGCGGCCCGCGCGGGCATCGGCAAGGGGACGGTCTTCGGCCACTTCCCCACCAAGGAGTCCCTGCTCGCGGCCATCGTCACAGACGAGGTGGACGGCCTCGTGGCCGCGACCGCCGCGCTGCCCGGCGACCTGGGCCCCGACGCGGCGCTGCTCGCGTTCATGAAGCTGCAGGTCGACCGGTACGCGAGCAACCGCGCGTTCATCGAGTTGCTCAACACCTCGCGCGCGGCGGAGCAGCCCGACATCCAGGCGCAGGTGGGCAGGTTGGTCGAGGCCGGGCGCCCGCTCGTGGACCGCGCCCACCGCGACGGCACCCTCAACGAGGAGCTGGACGCGCGCGACATCGTGTTGCTGGCGTGCGGGCTCTACGGCGCCGCGGAACCGTTGCTCGCCGCGGAGCCAGGGGCCGGAGACCGGTACCTGCGGGTGGTCTTCCGGGGCGTCGCGCGCGGCGACTAGTCCTGCGCGAACCGTTCCAGCAGGCCGAGCGCCCTGGCCAGCACAGGTGAGTCGTCGTCGGCCCGGACGGCGGCCATCAGGTCGATGCCGTCCCGTCCGGCCAGTGGACGGTAGGTCGTCCCCGGCACGCCCAACTCCGCCACGGGTTGCGGGACCACGGCCACGCCCAGTCCGGATGCCACGAACGTGACGAGCGTGGAGGTCTCCGCCACCTCGTGGCGGATCCGCGGGGCGAACCCGGCCGCGCGGCACAGGTCCGTGACGATGCCGTGCATGACGGAACGACCCTGTGCGGCGTGCACGATCAGGTCCTCGCCGCGCAGGTCCTCGATCTTCAGCCTGCGCCGGTGAGCGAGCCGGTGGCCTTCGGGCAGCGCCACGATGAACCCGTCGCGGCGCAGGGTCAGGACCCGCACGTCCGGGTGTTCGACGGGTGGGCGCAGCAGGGCCAGGTCGATGCGGCGGGCGAGCAACGACTCCAGCTGGTCCGGTGCCAGCATCTCGCCGCGGAACACGAAGTCGACGGCCGGCAGCTCGTCGCGCAGGACGCGGGCGAACGCGGGCAGCAGGCTGTAGGTGGCCGACCCCACGCACCCCACGACCAGGCGCCCCTGCCGCCCTTCCGCCACCCGCAACGCCTCCGCACCGGCATCGTCCACAGCGGACAGCACGGCTCGCGCGCGGTCGAGGTAGACCGTGCCGGCCTCGGTCAGCTCGACCTTGCGGGTCGTGCGGCGCAGCAACGTCACGCCCAGCTCGGCCTCCAGCTGCTGGATCTGCTGCGACAGCGGCGGCTGGGCCATGTGCAGGCGTTCGGCGGCGCGCCCGAAGTGCCTCTCCTCGGCGACCGCGACGAAGTAGCGCAGGTGACGGAGTTCCACCCGATTGATACTCCCAGAGTCTCAGCGGCCGCGAAATGAGTATTTCCGGATATGAGAGTGGCGTCCTAGGGTCGAGGACATGACCGACGTCGTGATCTGTGAGCCCCTCCGCACCCCGGTAGGACGGTTCGGCGGGGCGTTGTCCTCGCTGAGCGCCGCCGACCTCGCCACCGCCGTGCTCACGGAACTGGTGCGGCGCACGGGACTCGGCGAGGGCGACGTCGACGACGTCGTGCTCGGGCAGAGCTACCCCAACGGCGAGTCGCCCGCGGTCGGCCGGATCGCGGCGCTGGACGCGGGTCTCGGCGTCGGCGTTCCCGGGCTGCAGATCGACCGGCGCTGCGGCTCCGGGTTGCAGGCGGTGCTGTACGCGGCGGCCCAGGTCGCGACCGGGGCGGCGAACGTCGTCGTCGCCGGCGGTGTGGAGTCGATGTCGCAGGTCGAGCACTACGCGCTGGGGTTGCGCGCGGGCGTCCGCAGCGGTGGCGTGCAGCTCGCCGACCGCCTCGACCGCGCGCGGGAGACGGCCGGTGGACGGTTCCACCCGGTGCCCGGCGGCATGCTGGAGACGGCCGAGAACCTGCGTCGCGAGTACGGCATCTCCCGCGCCGAGCAGGACGAGTACGCGGTCCGGTCGCAGCAGCGCTGGGGCGCCGCGCACGAGGCCGGCCGGTTCGCCGACGAACTCGTGCCCGTCACCGTTCCCGGCGGACGCAAGCCGGACGTCGTCGTCGATCGCGACGAGCACCCGCGTCCGGAGACGACCCTCGAAGACCTCACCAAGCTCCGGCCGGTGCGGCTGAAGATCGACGCCGAGTCCACCGTCACGGCGGGCAACGCGAGCGGCCAGAACGACGGCGCCGCGCTGTGCGTGGTGACCACCCGCGCCGAGGCCGAGAAGCGCGGCCTGCGGCCGATGCTCGCGCTCCGGTCGTGGGCCGTCGCCGGGGTCGGGCCGGAGGTGATGGGCATCGGGCCCGTCCCCGCCTCGCAGGCCGCCCTCGACCGCGCCGGGCTCACCCTCGACGACATGGACGTGCTGGAACTCAACGAGGCGTTCGCCGCCCAGGTGCTCGCCGTGCTGCGCGAGTGGAAGGTCGACAGCGCCGACGAACGCCTCAACCCCAACGGGTCCGGCATCTCGCTCGGTCACCCGGTGGGCGCGACCGGCGCGCGGATCCTGGCCACCCTCGCGCACGAGATGCACCGCCGCGGCAGCCGGTACGGCCTGGAGACGATGTGCATCGGCGGCGGCCAGGGCCTCGCCGCGGTCTTCGAGGCGGTGCGCTGATGGCCGTCGCCGAGGTCCACCACGTCGTCAGCGGCAACCCCGCCGGCCCGGTCGTGGTGCTGTCCAACTCGCTCGGCTCGACGCTGGAGATGTGGGACGCCACCGTCCCCGCGCTCGAGGAGCACTTCCGCGTCGTCCGCTACGACACGCGCGGGCACGGCCGGTCCCCCGTCCTGCCCGGCCCGGCCACCATCGACGCGCTCGCCACCGACCTCGTCGTGCTGCTCAACCGCCTGAACGCCGAGAAGGCGCACCTGGTCGGCCTGTCGCTCGGCGGCATGACGGCCCTGCGCGTCGCGATCCGCAACCCCGAACGCGTCGACCGGCTCGCCGTGCTGTGCACCAGCGCCCACCTCGGCCCGGCCTCGAACTGGACCGACCGCGCCGCCCTCGTCCGCGCGGAGGGAACCCAGGCCGTCGCGAAGGCCGTGGTCGACCGCTGGTTCACCCCGGCCCACCGCGACCGCGCGCGCTGGGAGGCGATGGTCGCGGCCACGCCGGCGGAGGGCTACGCGGGGTGCTGCGAGGCGATCGCCGCCATGGACCAGCGCGCCGACCTGCACCGGATCACCGCGCCCACCCTCGCGATCGCGGGCGCCGACGACCCGGCCACCCCGCCGCCGCACCTCGACCACATCGCCACGTCCGTGCGGGACGGCCGGCTGCTGGTCGTGCCGGACGCGGCCCACCTCGCCAACGCCGAACGCCCCGAGGTCGTCACGGCGGCGCTGCTCGACCACCTCACGAAGGAGAGCTCATGAGTCTGGACAAGGTGGTCGGCGGCCCGGCCGAGGCGGTGGCCGGCATCCGGTCCGGCGCCAGCGTCGCGGTCGGCGGGTTCGGGCTCGCGGGCATCCCGTGGTTCCTCATCGAGGCGTTGCTGGAGCAGGGCGCCGACGACCTCACGATCGTCTCCAACAACTGCGGTGTCGACGGCGCGGGCCTCGGCCTGCTGCTGGAAAGCCGCCGCATCAGCCGCGTGATCGCGTCGTACGTCGGCGAGAACAAGGAGTTCGCCCGCCAGTACCTCGCGGGCGAGCTGACCGTCGAGCTCACTCCACAAGGGACACTCGCGGAACGGCTGCGCGCCGGCGGTTCCGGCGTGGGCGCCTTCTACACCCCCACCGGCGTCGGCACGCTCGTGTCCGAGGGCGGCCTGCCGTGGCGGTACAACGCCGACGGCACCGTCGCGATCTCCTCCCCTCCCAAGGAGGTGCGGACGTTCCACGGCAAGGAGATGGTGCTGGAGGAGTCGATCGTCACCGACGCCGCCCTCATCCGCGCCGCCGTCGCCGACCGCGCCGGCAACTGCGTCTTCCACGCCGCCGCCCGCAACTTCAACCCGGCCGCCGCGATGGCCGGCCGGTTCACCGTCGTCGAGGCCGAGCGCGTCGTCGAGGTCGGCGAGATCCACCCCGACCAGGTCCACCTGCCCGGCGTGTTCGTGCAGAGCGTCGTCGCGCTCACGCCGGAGCAGGCCGCCCGCAAGGACATCGAGAAGCGCACCACCCGCAGCCGGGAGGCGAACTGACATGGCCTGGACCCGCGACGAGATGGCCGCCCGCGCCGCGCTGGAACTGCGCGACGGCGAGTACGTCAACCTCGGCATCGGCCTGCCGACGCTGATCCCCGACCACCTGCCCGCCGGCTCGACCGTCACGCTGCACGCGGAGAACGGCATCCTCGGCGTCGGCCCGTTCCCCTACGACGACGAGGTCGACCCCGACCTGATCAACGCCGGCAAGCAGACCGTCAGCGTGCTGCCGGGAGCGTCGTTCTTCGACTCCCCCACCAGCTTCGCCATGATCCGCGGCGGCCACATCGACACCGCCGTCCTCGGTGGCATGCAGGTCTCCGCGCACGGCGACCTGGCCAACTGGATGGTGCCGGGCTCCATGGTCAAGGGCATGGGCGGCGCGATGGACCTCGTCAGCGGCGCGCGCCGGGTCATCGTCCTGATGGAGCACAACGCCCGCAACGGCGACGCCAAGCTCGTCGCCGCCTGCACGTTGCCGCTCACCGGACGCCGGGTCGTCTCGCGGGTGATCACCGACCTGGCCGTGCTCGACGTCGAGGACGGCACGTTCCGGCTGGTCGAACTCGCACCCGGCGTCACGGTCGAGGAGGTCGCGGCCAGGACCGGCGCCCCGGTCGCGCTCAGCCCGGAGTCGCCAGCCGGTCACCGTCCACTCGTGTCCCCGCCTGCTTGAGCTGCCGGAGCACCGGACTGACCTCCATCGTCTCCACTCCCGGCAGGCCGCCGAGCCTGCCGGTGCTGAACTCGAAGAGGTGGTCGAGGTCGCGGCACTGCACGACGGCGTGCAGGTTGTGCGGTCCGGTCACGGCCGCGGCGAAACCCACCTCGGGCATCTCCGCGGTCGCCCGGCCGACCGCCTTGATCTTGCTGGGGTGCACCCGGAGCCACAGGTTCGCGCGGGTGCGGAAGCCCAGCGCCTCGGGCGTGATCTCGACGTCGACGTGCACGACTCCCCCGGCGACCAGCGCCTGCAACCGCCGTGACGCACGGCCGGGCGTCAGATCCGCGGCGGCGCCCAGGTCCACGAAACTGGCCCGCCCGTCGACGGCGAGCGCGGCGAGCAGCTTCGTGTCCTGGTCACTCAGCCGGTGCGGTTGTCGTTGCACGGCAGGGCGTTCGGTGAACGGGGTGCCGGCCGCTCCCAGCGCGGTCTCCTGCTCGGCGGTCAGGGCCCCGGTGAGCGCGGCCCAGTAGTGGCCGCGACCGCCGACGAACTGGCGCAGGATCGCCGACGCCTGGAGGTCGAGCACGGCGGCGGCGCGGGGAAGCCGGTGGCCGAGCAGGTCGTCGCGCTGTTCCCGCGACCGCGAGCGCACCGCGAACGTGACCTCGGCGCCGGCCGCGCTCAGGGCGACCCAGCTGACGTCCTCCCGCTGTGCCAGCGACTCGGCCATGGCCGTGGCGCTGCCCGGACGGCACCGCAGGCGCACCATCCACCTGCTCTGCCCCAGCGCTCCGGGGTCGACCACGCCGATCACCCGGATCGTCCCGGCGCGCACCATGCGGCGGTAGCGGCGGGCGACGGTGAGCTCGGACAGGCCCAGCACAGTCGCGACCGTGGCGAAGCTGATCCTCGGATCGATCTGCAGGGCGCGAAGGATTCTCACGTCCTCTGGCTCCAGCATGCCGGAATCAGCGATCTGGGACCCGTTCATGATGGCGATCTTACGAAGAGACGGGAATCTGGACAGGTCGAAGCCCTCGCGCGGCGCACCCTGGACCGCGACCGAACGAAGGAGCCCGATCTTGTCTCTTCCCAGCACCTCTCCCACGATCCTGATCGTCGCCGCCGGACGCGGTCTGGGCCACGCCCTCGCGGAGCAGTTCCACCTCAGGGGGTGGCACGTCATCGGCACCGTCCGGCCCGGCAGCGGGCACACCTCGTTGCACGACCTCGCCGAGAACGGCGGCGTGGAGATCGAGACGCTCGACATCGGCGAACCCGGCCAGATCGCCGCACTCCGCCGGCGCCTCGACGGCCGCGTGCTGGACGCCCTGTTCGTCAACGCGGGGATCACCACGGAGGACCAGGACGTGACGCCCGGCGAGGTCACGGACGACGAGTTCACCGCCGTCATGCTCACCAACGCGCTCAACCCGATGCGCGTGATCGAGGCGTTCCAAGACCTCGCGACCCCGACCAGCCTGCTCGGCGTCATGTCGTCCGGCCAGGGCAGCATCGCCAACAACGAGCGCGGACGGCGCGAGATCTACCGCAGCAGCAAAGCAGCCCTCAACCAGCTCATGCGCAGCTACGCGGCCCGTCAGCAGGAGCCGAAGCGCACGCTGCTGCTCACCGCGCCCGGCTGGATCCGCACCGACCTGGGCGGCCCCGACGCCCCACTCGCCATCGAGGACAGCATTCCGAGGCTCGTGACCGTGATGCTGGACCAGCTCGGCACGCCGGGCCTGCGGTTCCTCGACTACCAGGGCCAGGTCGTGCCCTGGTGAACGGCCGGGCCGCAGCCTGCTGATCACCGTGATATGACTGGGGCGATCCGTGAGCACAGGAGGAAACCGAGTGGTCGAGGACGCCCGCGTGCAGGGCCCGGACCCGGTGTCGGTCGGCGAGATGTGGCGGCGGGAACTGCCCGGCGTCGACGTCACCAACATCGTGCTGGCCTCGGCCGTGCACCGCGTGGCCCAGTTGCTGGAGCAGGACTTCACCGAGCTCGCCCGCGAGCACGACCTGCTGCCGTCGGAGCTGCGGGTGCTCTTCGCCCTGCGGCGCTCGCCCGGCGAGACGCTGAGCCCGACCCAGCTGTTCCGCCAGTTGATGATCACCTCCGGTGCGGTGAGCAAGCAGGTGGCCAGGCTGTGCGAACGGCACCTGGTCAGCCGCCGGCTCGACCCGGACGTGCCGCGCGGCGTGCTGGTGCAGCTGGAACCGGCCGGGCGGGACATCGCGGAACAGGCCGTGCGGCGGATGAGCCTGCGGCACGCCGGCCTGGAGGACCTCGACCGGGGCACGGCCAAGTCGGCGATCACGGCCCTGCGCGAGGTGCTCGCCGCCCTCGACACCTCGCTCTCCACCGACTGACAGGTCTGTGCCGCGCGCCACTTTTCGGCGCCACATTTGCCGTGCCCCTCCACGCCCGCTTATCTTCCTAGGAAGATAGCTTCCAAGGAAGTATGCGAGGGAAAGTCATGGGCAAGGACTCGAAGGTCGTTCTGATCACGGGCGCGAGCAGCGGCATCGGCGCGGTGGCGGCGGAACGACTCGCGGCGGCGGGCCACACCGTGGTGCTGGGCGCCCGCCGTGCCGACCGGCTGGCGGAGGTGGCCGAGAAGATCAACGCGAACGGCGGCACGGCCACCGCCCTGCCGCTCGACGTGACCGACCGGGCCGGCTTCGCGCGGTTCGCCGACACCGCCCGCGACCGGCACGGCCGGATCGATGTGCTGGTCAACAACGCCGGCGTGATGCCGCTGTCGCGCCTGGACGCGCTGCGCGTCGACGAGTGGCAGCAGACGATCGACGTCAACCTGACCGGCACGCTGCACGGCATCGCCGCGGTGCTGCCGTGGATGACCGAGCACGGCGGCCACATCGTGAACATCTCGTCCACGCTCGCGTTCGAGGTCGTGCCGGCCTCGGCGGTCTACAGCGCGACCAAGGCCGCCGTGCGCGCGCTGTCCGACGGGCTGCGCAAGGAGCACCAGAACATCCGGGTGAGCGTGATCAGCCCGTCCTTCACCGAGTCGGAGCTGCTGGGTTCCGGCGGCGACCCCGGCACGATGGCCTGGGTGCAGGACATGGCGAGCAAGCTGAACATGCCCACGTCGGTCGTCGCCGACGCCATCGCGTACGCCGTCGACCAGCCGGCCACGATCGACGTCAGCGAGATCGTCGTCCGGCCGGCGGCTCAGGCGGGCTGACGCGGCACCCGTCCCGCCACCAGCGCGACGCCGACCTGCACCACGCCGAGCACACCGACCAGGACGAGCGACGCGGTCCACGTCCCGGTGTGCTCGGCGAGGTACCCGGCGAGCACCGGGCCGAGCGCGGCGAGCAGGTACCCGAGCGACTGGGCCATGCCGGACAGCTGCGTGGTCCCGTGCTGGCCCCGGCCGCGCAGGCTGATCAGCGTGAGCGCGACGACCAGCGCGGCCCCGGTGCCCAGCCCGGCGATCACCACCCACACGATGCTCCACGCCGGCATCAGCAGCAGCCCGGCCACCCCGACGACCATCGGCACGCTCGCCGTGACCGCCGCGCGGACCACGTCGTCCCCGTGCCGCATCAGCCGCGGGATCGCGAGACCCGCACCGACACCGACCAGCTGGTAGACGAAGAGGTGCAGCCCGGCGCGTTCGGCGGGCACGCCCTCGGACATCTCGATCGTGGGAAGCCACGTGACTATGACGTAGAACGTCGTGGACTGCAGGCCCATGAACGCGGTGACCAGCCACGCGGTCGGCTGCCGCCACACGCTCACCGCCGCCTGCGCCTCATCGGCGGGCACAGCGGGGCTGCCCAGCCAGGCCCGCGGCGACCAGATCACGGCGGCGACGACCGCCGGAACCGCCCAGAACGCCAGCGCACCACGCCAGCCCATCCCGTGCGAGAGCGGAACGGCCACCGCCGACGCGACCGAAGCCCCCACGGTTATGCACGCCGAGTAGACACCCGTCGCCGGCGACACGTGATCGCGGTAGTCCCTCTTGACGATCGTCGGCACCAGCACGTTGCCCACCGCGATCGCACACCCGGCGACCGCCGTCCCGGCCCACAGGCCGACGTCCCCGAACACCGCCCGCGACGCCGCACCGATCGCCAGCACCACCAGCGCCACCAGCAAGGTGCGCTCGACCCCGAACCGCCGTGCGGGATGCTGCACCAGCGGAGAGATCGCCGCGAACGCCAGCAACGGCAACGCGCCCAGGAACCCCTGCGCCCCTTCGGAAAGCCCGGTCTCGTCCCCGATCCGCGGCAGCAGCGGCCCGACCGTCGTCAACGTCGGCCGGAGGTTGAGCGCGACCAGGAACACCAACGCGACCAGCACCGGCGCCATCGCGCCTGTCCGCGCCGTGCGCGTGTTCATCGGCCTACCTCCGGCTCCACGACATCGCTAGGGCACGGGGAGTACAGCAGAGCCGGCGACCGGGACCAGGGCCACCCCGTCCTCGTCCGCGTGCAGCACGTCGCCCGGCCGGAACTCGATGCCGCCGAACGTCACGGGCGCATCCACCTCGCCCGCGCCGGTCTTGCCGCTCTTGCGCGGGATGGTGCCCAGCGCGAACACCCCGAGGTCCATGCCCGCGAGCGCGGCGCTGTCCCGCACGGCCCCGTGCAGCACGAGCCCGGCCCAGCCGTTCTCGACGGCGGCCGCGGCGATGAGGTCACCGGTCAGCGCGGTGCGCAGGGAGCCGCCACCGTCGACGACGAGGACGTGGCCTTCGCCCGGCGTGCGCAGCAGCGAGCGCACGAGGTCGTTGTCCTCGAAGCACCGCACCGTGCGGACCGGTCCGGCGAACCGCGTCCGGCCGCCGAAGGAGCGGAACTGCAGGTCGCACACGCACAGTGCGTCGCCGTGCTCGTCGACCAGGTCGGCCGTCGCGACTGGGGTGATGATCACAGGTGCTCCTCCGGTTCGTCCGCCGTCGTGGTGCGAAGTCCTCGCAGCAGAAGGTAGATGCGGGCGGTCTCTTCGAGTTCCTCGGCCGCGTCCGCGGCGGTGAGGAGGTCAGGGCCCGCGACGACCGATCCGTGGTTGGCCAGCAGGAACGCGTGGTGGTCGCGGGCGGCCCGCTCCACGACGGGGCCGAGGGCGGTGTCGCCGGGAGCGTGGAACGGCAGCAGCGGGAGCTTGCCCACCCGCATCGCGTAGTACGCGGTGAGCGGCGGGAGCACGTCGGCGGGATCGAGGCCGGCCAGGCACGACACCGCGACGGCGTGGGTGGAGTGCAGGTGCACCACCGCGTGCGCCTCGGGACGGGCGCGGTAGACGGCGGCGTGCAGGAACGCCTCCTTGGTCGGCGGCGGGCCGCTGACGTGCCGTCCCCCGGTGTCGATGACGGACAGGGCGTGCTCGTCCAGGGCGCCGAGACTCACGCCCGTCGGCGTGACCAGGATCCGGTCGCCCACGCGGACGCTGAGGTTGCCGGTGCGGCCGTGGGTGAGGCGTCGCTCGAACAGCGAAGCGCCGAGGGCGACGAGCTGCGCGACGGTCATCGGGAGTCCTGCGCGGCGCGCACCAGCAGGTCGGGGCGGCCGAAGTTGCCCGACTTCAACAACAACGCCACGGGGTCGTTCCCGGTGGTGACGCACCAGGGCACGCCCCGGTCGGCCTCCTCCCCGACCAGCACCTGCTCCACGCCGAGTGCCGTGGTCACCGCACCGGAGGTCTCGCCACCGGCGACGACCACCCGGCGCGCGCCCAGTGCGACCGCCCGCCCGGCCAACCGGCCGAGGGTGCGTTCGAGGATCTCCGACGTCCGCGCGCCCATCGCCGCACGAGCCGCCTCGCGTTGTTCGGGCCGTGCGGACGCGTACAGCACGACCGGGCCGTCGCCGAAGTGCTCGTCCAGCCAGCGGAACGCGGTGCGGGCGAGTTCCTCGGGGTCGGGCGTGGCGACCGGGTCGAGGCGGTGGGCGGGGAACCGGGCCAGCGCGTGGTCGAGCTGGTCCAGGGTGGCCGCCGAACAGCTGCCGGCGAGGACGACCGCGGGACCGGCGGGCAGGCGGGTTCCCTCGTCCGGCCGGGAGAACGCGGTCGTCCTCGCGATCGCACCGGCCAGCCCGGCGCCACCGGTGACGACCGGGAGGTGCGCCGTCGCGCGGGCGACCGCGAGCAGGTCCGCCTCCTCGGTCGCGTCCACCACGACGTGCCGGATTCCCTTGGCCACCAACGCGTCGAGGTGCTCGCGGATCGATGCGCCGCGCACGACGTCCAGCGGCAGCAGGCCCACCGGGTGCGGTGTCTGGCGGCCGAGCACGCGCACCAGGTCGGAGTCGGTCATCGGGGTGAGCGGGTGGTGGCGCATCGACGACTCCGACAGCAACACGCCGCCGACGAACAGGTGCCCGAGGTAGGTCGTGCGGCCGTGCTCGGGGGTGGCCGGGCAGATCACCGTGACCTCGCCGCCCGCCAGCGCGTCGACCACGGGCCCGATGTTGCCCTCGTCGGTCGAGTCGAACGTCGAGCAGTACTTGACGTACAGGCGCTGAACTCCCTGCGCGGCAAGCCATCGCCGCGCACGGACGCTCTGCGCCACGGCCTCGTCCGCCGGGAGCGCGCGGGTCTTGAGCGCGACGACCACCGCGTCGCAGTCGGGCAGCACGGCATCGGGACCGGGGACGCCGAACCTCAGCACCGTGCGCAGGCCGGCCCGGCGCAGCGCGGCCGCGACGTCGCTGCCGCCGGTGTGGTCGTCGGCGACGCAGCCGAGCACCGGGCTCACCGGGCGGCCAGCGCGGTGTGGACCGCCCGTGCCGCGAGGTGCGGAGGACTGAGCACCGGCACACCGGCGAGCGCCCGCACGCGTTCGGCGACCGGGGCGAGGGAGAACTGGCCGAGCACCACGACGTCGGCGGGCTGGGCGCGCGCCGCCGCGGCGAGCAGGTGAGCGGCGTGCTCGACGTCGCCGGCGGCCACCGCGTCGCGCACCCCGGCCACCGTGCGGCCGTGCACCGTCGCCTCGGGCCCGAGATGGGAACGCAGCCTGCCGGCGGTGTCGTTCGTCCCCGCCTCGGCCGCCCCGAGCACGAGCACCGTGGCGGGTTGCAGCCGCACGACCTCGTCGAACAGCGCGCGGTCCGGCGGCAGCACGGGCACCGGACCGGCCGTCACCTCCGCCGCGACGGGGCCGTACATCGAGCACGTCAGCAGCACGGCGTCGGCTCCGTTCTCGACGGCGTACCCGATCAGCGCGCGCATCCTGTCCCGCAGGGCCGGGGTCAGCCCGCCGGCCTTCTCCACCTCGCCGATCAGGGTGTCGTCGAGCAGGTTCCACAGCCGCGCCTGCGGCATCACGGCGGCGAACGCCTCGGCGGCAGGCCCCATCGGCGCCGCGGTGGCGTGCACGAGTGCGACAACGGTCATGGGCGTCAGGCGTTCTCGATCGCGGCCACGACGGCCTCGGTGAACCCGGTGGTGGACGCGGAGCCGCCCAGGTCGCGGGTGCTGGTGCCGCCGGTCACGGTCGCGGTGACGCCTGCCTCCACGCGTGCGGCGGCGTCGCGCAGCCGGGGGTCGTCGTGCTTGCCCGCCAGCCATTCCAGCAGCATCGCGCCCGAGTGGATCATGGCGATCGGGTTGGCGAGGTTCTGTCCCGCGATGTCGGGGGCGGAGCCGTGCGCGGCCTGCGCCATGGCGTGGGTGTCGGAGGAGTTCACCGAGGCCGCGATGCCGAGCGAGCCGGCGAGCTCTCCCGCGAGGTCGGACAGGATGTCGCCGAACATGTTCTCGGTGACGATGACGTCGAACGCGTCGGCGCGGCGCACGAGGTGCACGGTCATGGCGTCGATGTGGAAGTCGTCCACGGTGACGTCCGGGTACTGCTCGGCGATCTCGCGGCAGACGTCGCGGAACAGGCCGCTGGTCAGGCGGAGCACGTTGGCCTTGTGCACGATCGTGACGCGCTTGTCGCGCTGCAAAGCCAGTTCGAACGCCGTGCGCGCGATCCGTTCGGTGGCGGCGCGGGTGATGATGCCCATCGCGACCGCGACGTCCGGGGTGGGCATGTACTCGCCGGTGCCCGCGAAGGTGTTGCGGTCGGCGTAGAAGCCTTCGGTGTTCTCGCGGACGATGACCAGGTCGGTGTCCGGCACGACGGCGTTGCCGCCGGGGAACGCCTTGGCGGGGCGGATGTTGGCGTAGAGGTCGAAGTGCTTGCGGATCGTGCCGCTGGGGTTGAGCTGCGAGCGGTGCGGCTGCGGGTAGGACGCGCTGTCGTGCGGGCCGAGCAGCCATCCGTCCACAGTGGCCAGTGCGTCGAGCGTCTCCTGCGGGGTGTGGGCGCCGTGGGTCTCGATCGCGGTGGCGCCCAGCGGGAGCTCGGTCCACTCGATCGGCTCGACGCCCGCGGCGCGCACCGCCGCGTCGAGGATCGCGACGGTGGCGGGCACGATCTCCGGGCCGATGCCGTCGCCGTGCAGCACGCCGAGGCGGTAGGGCTTGGTCATGTCGGATCTGCCTTTCAGCTCAGCGGGAGTGCTCGGCGTCGACGCGGGTGGTCAGCCCGGTCGAGACGATCGTGCGGGTGGCCTCGACCGAGGCGTAGGTCCACAGGATGCGCATGGGGGCGGTGCCGGAGGCGTTGCGGAAGCGGTGGGGCACGCCCGCGTCGACGTAGGTGGTGTCGAACCGGGTCAGGTGGTGCTCCACGCCGTCGATCTCGACCACGGCGTCGCCTTCGAGGATCACGACGCTCTCCGGGCAGTTGTGGGTGTGCAGGGGGATTCCCGCGCCACCCTCGAACAACGTCTGTCCGTTGAGGAACACCTCGGCGCCGCGCGCACTCGTGACGAGCGGGATCGTGCGGGCGCCTCCGCCGCGGGAGAACGGCGTCAACTCGGCCGGGCGCAGCACCGAGGCGGGGAAGGAGTGGGTCATCGGAGCGTCCGATCGGGGTTTCGTGATGGTGTCGCCACCGTAAACCCATCTTGGTATTTTGCCAACAAGTAATACCAACGAGGTGACCCGCGTCTCCGCACCGCGCCGTAGACTGCGGCGAACGATCACCACCCCGAGGATGGACGCATGCCGCCGACTCAGCTCACCCGTCAGGTCGCCGCGCGCATCGTCGACTACATCCGCACCGAGCAGGTCGCCACCGGAACGCGCCTGGTCGAACGCACCCTGGCCGACCACCTGCGGGTCTCCCGGTCGCCGGTGCGCAACGCGCTGCGCCTGCTCGCCGACTCCGGCGCGGTCGCCGAGGCCGAACGGGGCGGCTACACCGTCCTCGACCTCGCGGACCTCCGCCTCGAGCTCACCGAGGACGCGGAGGACGGCGTCGACGAGTCCGTCTACCTCAGGATCGCCTCGGACCGGCTGGACGGGACCCTGCCCGACCGCGTCACCGAGAGCGCGCTGACCCGTCAGTACGCGCTCACCCCCGCGCAGCTCAACCGCATCCTGCGCCGGGCCTCCTCGGAGGGCTGGATCGAGCGGACACCCGGCTACGGCTGGGAGTTCCGGCCGACGCTGACGTCCGAACAGTCCTATGCGGACAGTTACCGCTTCCGGCTCACCATCGAACCGGCGGCGATCCTCGAACCGACGTTCGTGCTGGACCGGGCCGCGCTGGAGCACGTGCGCGACCAGCAGCAGCGCCTCGCGGACGGGGCGATCCACGAGCTGGACAACATCGAGCTGTTCAACATCAACCACGTCTTCCACGAGACGATCGCCGAGTGCAGCCGCAACGAGTTCTTCATCGAGGCGCTGCGCCGGATCGACAACCTGCGCCGGCTGGTCGAGTACCGCCGTTCGCTCCCCCGCGACCGCGGCGTGGTGCGGTGCCGCGAGCACGTCGAGATCGCCGACCTGCTGCTGGCCGGTCGCCGGACCGAGGCCGCCGAACGCATGCGTGAGCACCTCAGCTCCGTCACCACCGAGAAAACAGGCTCCTAGCAGCACGAACACCGCACCGGGGTGATCGACGACCACCTCTCGGGGTTCGTCACGACCAAGATTCTTGGTACTTCCTACTTGTAAAATACCGAGCGCGCCCCTACCGTCGCCTTCACCGTTTCCCGGACCCGACGGCCGATCGGTGCGGCACGAACCGCGCGACCTCCCCGGCCGAAGCACTCAATCCGCGCGAGTGGAGAAGCAAAGATGCTTGCCGTTCTCGGTTTTCTCACGCTGGGCACGTTCATGGTGCTCGTGCTGCGCAAGTACGCCACGGCGTTCGTCGCGATCATCGCGGCGCCGGTCGTCTTCGCGATCCTCGCCGGTCGAGGGGGCGATCTCGGGGACATGGCCGTCAGCGGCATCAAGACCGTCGCGCCGACCGCGATCCTGCTGCTGTTCGCGATCCTCTACTTCGGCGTCATGATGGACGCCAGGCTGTTCGATCCCGTGTCCCGCGCGATCATCCGACTGTCCAAAGGGGACCCCGTCCGGATCTGCGTGGGCACCGCCGTGCTGGCGCTGCTGGTCGCGCTCGACGGCGACGGCACCACCAGCTACATGATCATCTGCTCGGCGTTCCTGCCGATCTACCGCCGGCTCGGCATCAACCCGCTGGTCATCGCCACGATCGCGACGATGGCGCTGGGCGCGGTCTCGGGGTCGACGCCGTGGGGTGGCGCCGCGACGCGGGCGATCAGCGTCCTGCACCTCGACGCCACCGCGTACTTCGTGCCGTTCCTGCCCTCGCTCGCGCTGACCGGCGGCGTCATCGTGCTCCTCGCGTACGTCCTGGGCGTGCGTCAGCGCCGGCGGATCGACCCGCTGGTGATCGCCGAGGTGGCCCAGGAGCTCGCCGCGGGCCGCACCCGTGGCGGCGGCACCACCACGACGATCACCGGTGGGTCCGCCGGCGCGGGCGACGACGGCGAGCCCGGGACCGTGACGCCGCGCTGGCGGATGTGGTTCAACGCGGGCCTCACCGCGGTGCTGCTGGTGTTGCTGGTCCTCGGCGTCGCCCCGCTGGTCACGTTGTTCATCGCCGGGTTCGTCATCGCCCTGCTGGTGAACCACCCGCAGCTCGCCGATCAGGGCGACGTGATCAAGCGGCACGCCGCGAGCGCGGTCCCCGTGGTGGTGCTGGCGCTGGCCGCGGGCATCTTCACCGGGATCCTCACCGACACCGGCATGGTCGAGGCGATGGCGAAGTCGATGCTGTCGATCGTGCCCGAGGGGATGGGCAACCTGATCCCGGTGTTCACCGCCGTCATCGGACTGCCGCTGAGCTTCTTCATGTCCAACGACGCTTACTTCTTCGGCGTCCTGCCGGTGCTCGCCGAGTCCGCCGCGCAGTTCGGCATCCCCGCCGACGAGATCGCCCGCGCCGGCGTCATCGGCCAGATGCTGCACTCGGTCGGCCCGGCCTCGGCGCCGCTGTGGGTGCTGCTCGGCCTGGTCAAGCGCGACCTCGGCGACTTCCAGCGGTTCAGCCTGCTCTGGGTCACCCTCGCGTCCCTGGCCTGGATCGTCTTCGCCGTGCTCACCGGCGCCATCAGCATCGCCTGACCACCTCACGACCGTGACCGAAACGCCCGCAGCACGCCTGAGCCGGGAGCCGCCCCCATGCCCACGATCACCACCGTCAACCCGGCCACCGGCGAGCCGCTCGCCGGCTACGAGGCCTTCACACCGTCCGAAGTGGACACCGCGATCGCCACGACCCGCCGTGCCGCGGACACCTGGGCCGCCACGCCGCTGCCACGCCGCCTCGCGCACCTGCGCGTGCTCGCCGGCGAGCTGCGGGCGTCCCGGGACGCGCTGGCGTCGCTGATCACCGCCGAGATGGGCAAGCCGACCGCGGAAGCCCTGGGCGAGGTGGAGAAGTCCGCCCTCACCGCCGAGTACTACGCGGCGAACGCCGAACGCATCCTCGCCGACGAACCCGTCGACGTCGGCCCCGGCGCCGAGGCCTGGATCCGCTGCGAACCGCTCGGCGTCGTCTTCGCCGTGATGCCCTGGAACTTCCCGCTGTGGCAGGTGATGCGCTTCGCCGTCCCCACCCTCGCCGCCGGGAACACCGTCCTGCTCAAGCACTCCCCCAACGTCACCGGCAGCGCGCTCGCGATTCAGGACCTCCTGGCCCGCGCGGGCTTCCCGACCGGCGCGCTCACCGCTCTCGTCGTCGCCGAGGCCGACGTGCCCGCCGTGAGCGAGAGGATCATCGCGGACGACCGGATCGCCGCCGTCACGCTCACCGGCAGCAACCGGGCGGGCGCGGCGGTCGGCGCGGCGGCGGGCCGTGCCGTCAAGAAGGCGGTCCTCGAGCTCGGCGGTTCCGACCCGTTCATCGTGCTCGACGACGCGGACGTCGCCACCGCCGCGGCCGCCGCGGTCCGCGCCCGGTTCACCAACGCGGGCCAGAGCTGCGTGTGCGCCAAGCGGTTCCTGCTGCACGACGCCATCGCCGAGGAGTTCACCGCCAGGTTCGTCGCCGGCGTGCGCGCCCTGACCGTCGGCGACCCGGCGCACAGCGACATGGGCCCGCTCGCCCGCGCCGACCTGCGCGACCAGCTCCACGTCCAGGTCGAGAAGTCCGTCGGCCAGGGCGCCGCGCTGGTGCTCGGCGGCAACCCGATCGACGGCCCCGGCCACTTCTACGAACCGACCGTCCTGACCGGCACCGGTCCGGGCGTCATCGCGTTCGACGAGGAGACCTTCGGCCCCGTCGCCGCCCTCGCCACCGCGCCGGACGACGACGCGCTCGCCGGTCTCGCCGACGCGAGCGAGTACGGCCTGGCGGTGAGCATCTGGACCGCGAACCCCGACCGCGCTCAGGCCCTCGCCCGGAAGATCACCACCGGGGCGGTGTTCGTCAACGCCGTCGTCGCCTCCGACCCGCGACTTCCTTTCGGTGGCACCAAACGCAGCGGCCACGGCCGTGAGCTGGCCGCGGCGGGCATCCGCGAGTTCACGACCGTCCGCACCTACTGGGTCGCCCGATGACGACCCGGCGACCGTCCACACCGGACTTGCGTTGACCGGCACGCCGCGGCGTCTGCTCGTGCTGCTCCTGGCCCACTCCGTGCTGGCCCAGGTGATCACGTTCGTCCTGCGCCCCGCCGTCACCTACCGGGCGATCGAGCTCGACGTCCCCGGAGGCTGGCTGGGCGCGCTCGCGGCGTCGTTCGCGGTCGTCCCGCTGCTGCTCGCCGTCCCGTCGGGCCAGGCCACCGACCGGTTCGGCGAACGGCGCGTGATGATCGCCGGAGCACTGCTGATGACCGCGTCGGCCGCGATCCTGCTGCTCACCGGCACCACCGCGGCGGGCCTCGCCGCGGGCATCGCGGTCCTCGGCACCGGACACCTGCTCTGCGTGGTCGGGCAGCAGGCTGCCGTGGCCAACGCCGCGCCACCGGAGAAGTTCGACACCGCCTTCGGCCACTACACCTTCGCGGCGTCGCTCGGCCAGGCCCTCGGCCCCGTCCTGATCACGCTGACCGGCGGCGGCTCGGCGGTCCCCGACACCACGACCCTGTTCGCCGCGTCGATCGCCCTCGGCCTGACCCTCACCGTCAGCGCGCTGCTCCTCCGGACGCCGGCGCGCCCGACGGGCGCACGTGAGCAGGAGACGGGCGGCATGCGCACCCTGGTCCGCCTGCCAGGACTCCCGCAGGCGTTGCTGGTCAGCTGCGTCGTGCTCGCCGCCGTCGACATCACCCTCGTCTACCTGCCCGCCCTGGGCACCGACCGCGGCCTCACGGCGGGTTTCGTCGGCCTCCTGCTGACCCTGCGCGCCGCCGCGTCCATGACCTCGCGGCTCTTCCTGGGCCGCCTGGTCCCCCTGCTGGGCAGGCAACGCCTCATGATCGTCACGACGATCCTGTCCGCGACGTCCATGGCCGCCCTGGCCCTGCCGCTCCCACCGGCCGCCCTGGCCTGCCTGGTCGTCGCCCTGGGCCTCGGCCTGGGCGTGGGCCAGCCGCTCACCATGGCCTGGCTGGCCGCCTCCACCCCACCGGGACTGCGCGGCCGTGCCATGTCCCTGCGCCTCACCGGCAACCGCCTCGGCCAGGTGGTGCTCCCCAGCGCGGTCGGCGCCCTCGCCGTGACCACGGGAGCGGCGGGTGTCCTCTGCGCGACGGCCGCCGCGCTCGCCGCCGTCGCACCCCTGGCGCGCCGCCCGGCCACCGATCAGGGCACCTGAGCTCACGTCCGCGGCTACGGGAGAACGGTGATGTCCAGGAGTATTCCTTGGCCCTTCTTCGCCACGAACAAGTCGTGGTGAAGAACGTCGGCCAGCCCGGTGGGGGCGTGCTCGAGGTGCTCCTTCACCACCTGCCGCAGCGCGGCGAGGTCTTCGGCGCTGTGCAGTTCCCAGCGGAACGCGTTCATGCCCCAGTCCCTGGTCCACTCGGCCTGACGGACGAGTTGGTCGAAGACGCCCTTGGGGAGCTTGCCGCGGTGGGCCTTGATCGCCAGCGGCATCTTGATCTCCTGGCCGGCCTTCGCCGCGAAGTCGAAGTGGTCGATGTCCACGAAGGGGCCGGCCTTGGTCTGGCCCTTGAGGTTCAGGGACGGCAGCTTCTGACTGAGGTCGGCTTCGGACACCGCTTCGAAGATGCCGCCTTCGCTGCCTCGCGGGGAATGCGCCTTCGCCGAGGTGTGGAACGGCGCGTCGCCCAGGCCGGGGCGGCGCGCGTTGGAGTAGCCGAGGGCCTCGTTCATCTGGCTGGCGTAGGAGTCGCGGATCGCTCTGTCGATCGCGGCCACCGACTTCTTGGTCGGCTTCTGGACGGCCTCGCGGATGAGGTGCTGGATGTCGGGCGGGTAGTGGCCGATGTTGCGTTCGAAGAAGGGCAGGAAGCGGTTCACGGCCTCGGCCGCTCGGGTCTTGCCGATGCCTTCCCTGGGGATCGGTGGTTCCTGGGGGCCCAGTGGTCTGCGGGGCGGGTCTGCCGGCACGCCGCCCGAGCCGCCGCCGGAACCGCCTGAACCGCCGCGTTTGCCGCCTGAACCTCCTGAACCGCCTCCGCCGGAGCCTTGGGCCGGTGTCTTCTGCGTTCTGGTGGTGGTGTTGGTGGTAGTGCGGGGCGGCCGGTTCGGGCCCGCCGTGGCCATCGCGTGGTCGGCGGTGGCGGGGACGTGGTCGACCTCTGCGGCGGTGCGGGCGGAGGCTTCTTCGGCCTCCAGAACTTCGGCCAGTTCGGCTTCCGACTTGAACGGGGGCGGATCCTTGCGTTTGCGGCGTAGGGGGAACGGCTCCACCGGCTTGGGTTCGGGTGGCAGGGGTTTCGGCTCGGGGACGAACGGCTTGCGCGGCTCGGGTGGCGGGAAGAAGGGTTCCGGCGCCGGGGCCGGGCGGCGCCAGCCCGGGATGCCCGGCTCGACGGGACGGGGTGCTTCCTTGGGCAGGACCGGCGGTTTCGGTTGTGTCGCGGGCTTCAGGCCTTCGGCCACCGCCTCGACGCGTTTGGCGGTTCCCGCGGTCTTGGCCACGTCGCCCGCCTTCGCCACGTCGCCTGCCCTGCCCAGCTCTCCGGCCAGGTCGGCTGCTTTGGCCGCCTCGCCGAGCCTCCCCGCCGCTCCGGCGCCCCGGCCCAGGGAGCCTGCCGCCTTGGCCTCGCCCGCGCCGATGAAGAAGCTGCCCACGTCGCCCAGCAGCAGGCCCGGGATCTCGGCGTAGCGGCCCTTCTCCCAGGCGGCGATGTAGTTCTCTCCCAGGCCCTTCACCAGGGCCAGGCTGTCCGCCTGGCGGCGTTTGACCTTGGCGTCCTCCGCGGCCAGGTAGTTCGCGCCGGCCTGCCGGGCGGAGACGGCCGGATCGACCAGGTCCGAGGCCAGGTTGGCCACGTTGGTCATCGTGTCCCTGCCGGGCACGGGGGTGCCCATCTCGGCGATCTTGTTGAGGCCTTCGACCGTGCGGACCGGGTGGACGACGATGTTCGCCAGGCCCTCGCCCATGGTGTAGACGGACTTCGCCAGGCCGCCCTGGATCTGGCGGGAGTAGGCGGAGGCCTTGCCGCCGGTTCTCGCGTCGACCGCCTTCGTGAACAGGTCGGCGGGGGTGCCGAACTTGCCGTCCTCGTAGGCCTCGATGCCGGCGAACACCTCCTTCTTGAGGCCGGCCAGGCCTTCGTCCATGCCCTTCTGGTAGTCCTGCACGGCTTGGACGGGGTGGCCGTCGAGGGTGGCTTTCAGCATCGCGCGGCGCGGCTGGGTGGTCACCTTGGCGGCGGCCGTCATCACCTTCGCCGTGGTCTGCAGCACCGCCACCTCAGGCTTCTTGGCCGCGTACTGCTCGACCTTCTGAGCGGCCACCTCGGCGAGCGACGGGGCGTCGTTGACCTTGGCCACGAAGTCCTTGGCCTTCTCGATGGCCGGGGCCGCCCGGTGGTAGGCCTCGCGGGCCTTGCGTTCCAGCCAGGACATCTCCCCCGCCTGACGGGCGATGCCGGGGGTGCTCGCGCCCGCGACCTCGACCGGGCCACCGGTCACCGCCCGGTCGGCTGCCTGGTGCGCGTCCTGCTCCAAGCCGGGGGACGGCGGGCCGCCGCGGGACTGCTGCACGACGTGCGCGAGTTCGTGGGCCAGGGAGCGTTTGCCGCGTTCGTCGCCCGGGGTGTACTCGCCCGTGTTGAAGACGATGTGGTCGCCTGCGGTGTAGGCCTTGGCACCGACGGCGGTGGCCGACTCGGCCGCCACGGCGTCGGTGTGGACGCGGACGTGGGCGAAGTCGTGGCGGAAGCGCTCCTGCATGAGGGCACGGACCGCTGGGTCGAGCGGCTCTCCCGGTGACCGGAGCGTGCGCTCGTGCAGGACCTGAGGTGCCTGTGCCACCTCGGTTTCAGCGAGCTGCGGGTCACGTTCGGAAGTCATGCCCGCCCCTCACGTGAGGATCAGCCGGTAGGCGTCGCCGTGGTCGGGCAGCCGCGTCGCGACCACCCGTTCGGCGAGACCCGCCGCGCTCGCTCGCACCCGGTAGTCGCCGGGTGCCAGGCCCTGGAAGAGATAGCGACCGTCCTCATCGGACTCCACGGCCCCGATCCCGGTGCCGTCCGGTCGTTCGAGCCGGACCCTGGCGTGCGGGACCGGCTCTCCCGCCGCGTCCACGACCGTGCCGCCGAACGTGATCAGCTCCTCGTCCGCGACCCTGGTGACCACGGTGGTGGCAGGCACGGCGGTGGCCCTCGTCCCGAACTCGACCGGGATCGTGAGCCGCAGGTAGATCGCGGGCCGCCACGGGTGGGTCCCCGCCATGGTCCCCCAGAACTCGGCGTACTTCGCGAACCCTTCCCCCGGCATCACGACGGCAGGCAGTTCGGCCTCGGCGAGGGCGGGCGGGAAGTCCGCGGGCAACCCGGCGGCGCCGTAGACCCGTTTCGGCACAACGGGTTCCGCTTCGCACAGCACGGCCGCGACGCGGTACAGCAGGTCGTGCTCGTCGACCGTCGGTTCGACGGCGGGGGTCACGGCGGCGGCGCTCCACGCCGTGATCAGGTAGTGCAGGTCGGCCCGGCGGGGCGGCACACCGGTCCGCAGCTCCCCGTCGACCAGCCGGTGCGTCCGCTCGACGCTGCGCAGGCCGCGGTTCTCCCGCAGCTCCACGAGGTAGACGTTGACGGCGTCGCGTTCCAGCGTGGCGACGTACTGCTTCCAGGTGTCGTCCGGCGGCTGGAACCGCACCTGGGTCTCGGCGTCGATCCCGGCCACCCCGGAGATCAGCAGGTGGCGCAGCATCCGGTCGACGTGGGCGATCACGGCTGGAACTCCGCCTCGGAGAGCTGCTTGCCCATCTTCTGGTACTCCCTGCGCACGGCCTGCAACACGTGCCGCAGGCGGATCGGGCCGTCGCCGGCGAGGTACGCGGCGGCCAGCGCGCAGTTCTTGATGTTGCCGCCGCCCAACGGGTAGCGCCCCGCCAGCAGGTCGATGTCGACGTCGTCGGACAGCGGCGCCCGGCCCGGCCAGATCTGCGCCCAGATCCGCCGCCTGCTCGCCTCGTCGGGGAACGGGAAGTGCACCGCGAAGGCGAGCCGCCGCACGAACGCCTCGTCGAGGTGGTGCCGCAGGTTCGTGCCGAGGATCGCCAGCCCCCGGTAGGACTCCATCGCCTGCAGCAGGTAGCCGATCTCCAGGTTCGCGTACCGGTCGTGGGAGTCGCGGACCTCGCTGCGCTTGCCGACGAGCACGTCCGCCTCGTCAAACAGCAGCACGGCGTCGGCCTCCTCGGCGGCGGTGAAGATCCGCTTGAGGTTCTTCTCCGTCTCGCCGATGTACTTGTCGACCACCCTGGCGAGGTCGATCCGGTACAGGCCCAGCCCCAGCTCGCCCGCCACCACCTCGGCCGCCATCGTCTTGCCGGTGCCGGGCGGTCCGGAGAACAACGCCGCGATCCCCGTGCCCCGCGACAGCTTCTCGGCGAACCCCCACGTGCCGAGCACCCGATCCCGTCCGGCGACGGTGGCGCAGATCTCCCGCAACGCGGCGGTCGTGTCGTCCGGCAGCACCAGGTCGGCCCACCCGGCACGCGGGGTGATCTGCTCGGTGAGGTCCGTCAGCCGGGAGGCCGCCCGCATCCGTGCAGCGGCGGCCAGCTGCCCGTCCCCACCGCGGTCCCCGACCAGCGCGTCCACGATCCCGGCGTCGACGACGACGTAGCGGGCCCGGGTCGGCGGCGCGACGTCCCGTGGATCGGCGACCAGCTCCACCAGCCCGTGTCTCCGCAACGGCGCGTCCGCCGCGAACCTCGCCAAGCAGGCGTGACGGTCGTCGGCGTTGGCGCACAACAACGTCAGCACCACGTCCACGGTCGGCCTGCCGCGCGCCGGGTCCTCCTGCAACAGCGCGAAGGCCCGTTCGTACCGCGCGTCGACCTCGGGGGCCAACGCCACCACCAGCACGTCGACGTCGAACGGCGACAGGCCGAACTCCCCGGCCAGCCAGGCGAAACCGGACCCCTCGACCGTCGTGTCGGCCAGCTCCGCGCCCTGCCAGCCGGTGCCCTCCACGACGTCGACCAGCCGCCGGTCGAGCCGGTCGAGCACCAGCTCCTCCGCCACCGGACTCAGCCCTCGTCCGGCCGGTCGGCCAGCGTCCGCGTCGACACCTCGAACGGCACGGCCCGCTCGCCGGGTTCGCCGTGCGCGTCCGGGTGCAGGTAGTTCCCGCGCTCGTACCCCTCCTTCTCGGTCTCCACCTCGAACGGGTGCGCGCGGGCGTAGGCGTCGTGCCGCACACCGGTCAGCTGCCAGCACACCTTCGCCCCGGCGGGCCCTCCCGCCACACCGAACCGCCCGCCGGACACCTCGGCCGCCACGTGCAGGTCCGGCGCCGCCGCCCCGATCGCGGTGAGCTGGTAGCGGAACCCGGTGTTCAACGCCTCGAACCACGGCGGCAGCTCCACGACCGCCGCACCGGAGTCGTCGAGCACGACCACCCCGTCGTAGACGTTCTTCATCTCGTCGCTCTCGACCGCGGAGTGCGTCAGGTACCGGTTCGCCGGGTCCACCGGGTGGTCGATCTTGAAGCTCAGGAACGTCTTGGTCAGCCTGCCACGCACCTCGACGTCGCCGTTGAAGACGGCGGCCGGGCTGCCCTGCGCGAACACCGCAGGGCCGCCGCCGAGGTGGAACGCCGCGACCGCGGCCTTGCCCGCTCCCCTGGCCACGCCCTTGACGCCGTCGCCTGTGGTGAGCCCGTCACCCCACACGCCCGAGGCACCGGAACCGGCGGGTGCGTGGGTCTCGCCGTAGACGCCGATCCACGACCGCCCGATGCCGGAGAACCCGGTGGCCCCGTCCGCGCCGGCCCCGGTCCCGGCCGGCGCGCTGCCGAACACCCCGAACCACGTCTCGCTCTCCCCGAGGACCCCGGCGGCGCGGCTCTTGCCCCACACCCCCGGACCGGCGTTGCCGCCCTGGTTGGTGTTCACGCCGATCACGCCGGGGTGGAACTCGGCCTGGGTCCGCCCGACGACGCCGCGGCGCGTCGCCGACTCCCCCAGCACCGCGTCGACGTTCGCGCCGTCCCGCGCCACCACGCCGTTCGGGGCGGTGAGCGGGCCCGACACCACCAACGCACCTTCGGTCGTGAGCACGCCGTCCGGCCGTGCCGAGATCGCCGCGGTCACCCGGTGATCGACGTTCGTCACCCCCGCCGTGGTGGTCACGGCCGGCACGCGGAACTCGACCCGTTCCACCGCGATCGCCGCCGTCCGGCGCCGCTGCGCGCTCACCGCCGTGATCCTGCCGGCCCCGTCGAGCTGCAGGTGGGCGAGCACCACCTCGGCCCCGGCGTCCACGACGGCGTCGGCCCGCTGGATCCGCAGCAACGGTGTCTCCATCATCAGGAAGGCCTGGTTCGCCTGGAACCCCGCCTTGTCGAACGTCTCCGCCCACCCGACCGTCACGACCACAGGCCCGCTCAACCCGTTGGTGGACAACACGACTCCGATGTCCACAACGGACACGAGCGTCTGGTCCTCCAGCTTCGCCGACCCACCGGCGGCCAGCGAGATGTGCCGCCCCTCCGCGTCGACCGCCACCCCGGTCGCCACCCGCGCGGACGTCTGCCCCACCATCGCCGACACCCCGAGCCCGGAGCAGATGCCCCACTGGTGCAACGACGCGGCGTGCGCGCCGACCAGCGGACGCACGTACCGCTCGACGTCGATCCGGCTCTCCCGCAACGCCGTGGTCCCCTGCCGCAGCTGCCCGGTGACGTCCACGTAGCTCGTCCGGACCAGCTTCTCCGCCATGACCTACACCTCCCGGGCCTGGGACGGGGTGAGGAAAGCCGAACGCTCCACGGGCTCGCCGTGCACCTCGGGGTGCAGGTAGGTGCCCTGTTCGTGCTCGGGCTTCTCCTCCTCTACGACCAGCGGGTTGGCCACGGCGTAGGCGTCGCGCCGCACGCCGGTGAGCGTCCAGCTGACCTCCTGGCCCGGCCGCCCGCCCGCGATCCGGAACCGTCCACTCGCGACCTTGGCCGCGACGTGCAGGTCCGGGGCGGGACCGCCGATCGGGGTCAGCTGGTAGCGGATGTGGTCGTTGAGCGCCTCGAACCACTCCGGCAGCTCGACCTCCGCGGCACCCGAGTCGTCCAGCACGACCAGGCCGTCGTAGAGGTTCTTCATCTCGTCGCTCTCGACGACGGAGTGGTTGAGGTAGCGGGAGTCCGGCGTGACCGGATGGTCGATCCTGAACTGGACGAGGCTCTTCTTCAGGGTTCCGACGACCTCGACGTCACCCCAGAACAACGCGGCCTTGCCGTACTGGCCCGGTTGCGGTGGCCACGGCACCACGCGCCTGTTGTGGCCGCGCACCACCAGCTTCGGAAAGCTCGTGTGGTACGCCGTGAGCCCGTCGACCCCGATGGCCACCCCACCGCCGCCGCTCTGCGCCGAGATCCAGCCCTGGGCACTGCCCGAGTTGACGAACCAGTCGCCCTCGGGACCTTCGTAGAGATGGCTCGGCACCGAGGTCGGTGACGTGCCCGAGATCGAGGCCTTGCCACCGATCGCCACGCTCGTGGGCACCTGGAACACGTTGTCGCCGTCGACGTGGAACGGATCCGTCGCCGCGTTGCCGACCGAGTTCGCCTCGGCCTTGCCCCGACGGAAGACCAGCCGTCCGACCTCGATGCCGGGCGCCCTCCGGAAACCCACCCTCAGCTCCGCGACCTTCCCGTCCTCCAGCCGGATCTGGGCCAGCCCGGTCTCGGTTCCGCTGTCCGGAAAGCCGACCGTGGGGTGCCAGGTCACCAGCGGCGTCTCCATCAGCTGGAAGACCTGGTTGGCCTGGAACGCGGCCTTGTCGAACGTCTCGGCCCAGCTGAGGTTCAGCAGCCACAGGCCCGTCCGCGCCCCGGTCGGGACGGTGAAGCCGGACGCGGTCACCGGCACCAGCGTCTGGTCGTCCAGCTTCACCCACCCGCCCTCGGCGACCACGACGTGCCTGCCCTCGACGTCCACCGCGACACCGGGTGCCACCGTCACCTCGGTCGCACCCGCCGCGGCCGTGACCTCCAGGCCGGAGGCGACACCGCGCCCGTGCAACGAGGAGGCGTGGGCGCGCAGCAACGGCTGCACGTACCGTTCGACGTCGATCCTGCTCTCCCGCAACGAGGTCGTGCCCTGGCGGGGCTGCCCGGACACGTCCACGTAGCTGGTGCGCGTGAGTTTCTCGGCCATGGCCGCCTCCCTCTCAGGTTCCGACCGCGGACATCAGCCAGTACCAGGCCGCCGCCGGTCGCTGCCGGTCCACGATCTCCGCGATGGCCGCGTGCACGGCTCGCTGGTAGACGCTGTCGGTGTCGTCCGCGTCGAAGTGGACGGCGACGGCGAACTCGTGGCTCGCGGCCCGGAAGTTCCGCTTCACCGCCACCTCCGAGCCCATCGCCGGGTCGTTCGGGTCGCCGCGCTCGCCGACGTACAGGGTGCGGTCGCGCAGGGCCATGCCGGTCGGGAACACGAGCCGGCCGCGGGTGCCGACCTGCTCGACCGACGGCTGCGGTCCCGGCCGGACCCGGTGGACGACGGCCGGTTCGACGACGGTGCGCAGGAACGGTCCCGCGCCGGAGCGCCACGGTCGCAGGCCCGCGTCGGCCACCAGCAACGACCCGTCGCGGTCCTCGACCACCGCGACCGGCGCGACCAGGGGGTTGCGCGGCACGGCGGACAGCAGGCTCACCGCGGTCCACGCGGCCGGGTTGGCCCGGTTCACCTTCAGCAGGTCGCCCGGGGTCGCGGCGCCGTCCTGCTCCCGCGCGTCGGTGACGATCAGGTCGCCGGCCGCGGTCCTGACCATCCCCACCGGGGTCTGGGCGCCGGTCAACGGCCGGCGCCTCCCGGTGCCGGTGGTGAGGTCGACGTCGACGACGTCGGTCACGTCCAGGATCAGCAGGTGGCCCGCTTCGAACACCACGGCGCTGGGCAGGTTCAGCTCGATCCCCGCCGGCAGGGCGACCACGGTCTCGGCGAACGGGTCGGCGGCGGTGATCCGGACGATCCGGAACGCGCCCGCGCGCAGGTCGACGACGTACAGCACCCAGCCGACGCCGGAGGTGTCGAAGGCCAGCGCCACCGGCTGCTCCCACTTGCCCGCGCCGAGCGGCCGCGGCCGTGCCGGAGCGCCGGACAGGTCGGCGAACTCACCGGTCAGCGTCATCCGCCACACCCCGGCGGCCTGCACGCCGGGCGCTCCCGAGTCACCGACGACGAGCCGCCCGTCCGGGCTGATGCCCAGGCACGCGACGCTGGTGAGGCCCGGATACGGCTTCTCCGGCGGTGGCAGGACGCACGGTCCCTGCGTGACCAGGGCGTGGAAGTCGGCGGCCTCCCCGGCGCGCAGCCGGGCGAAGTGCACCTTGGTCACGCCGTCGACGGTGATCCGGTGCTTCGCGACGTCCGCGCCGCGCAGGTCGAGGTACCGGGCGAGGCCCTCGTGGCTCCCGCGTCGCCCGTAGATCGAGACGATGTCGCGGATCGCGCGCCGTTGCTGCCGTTCGTCCCACGTGGACTGGAACTCCAGGCCGACCACGCTCGCGAGCCACGGCAGGAGGTCCGCGCCGACCGACGAGGGGTCGAACAGGGAGGGCAGCAGGTCGATGGTCTCGGCCAGCCCCGGCGCGGCGTGCTCGACGTCGTCGGCGCGCCCGCTGAGGATCTTCTCGAACGCCTTGAGCAGGCCGTCGAGATCCGCGTTCCCGTGGTAGATCCGGGGCAGGTGGGCGAAGTACGAGCTCGGCGTGGTCACAGGTCCTGCTCCGCGAGCACGTCGTGGCCGCCGAAGCACACCAGCTCGTAGTCCGTCACCCGGACCAGGCTCGGCGAGTCCTTGGTCAGCTTGAACGGCCGGTGCTTGGCGTCGTCCCAGGCGAGCCCCGCCGGGTGGTACGGCGGCGGGGACTCCGCGGACAGCAGCAGCGCGCTGATGTACCCGATCCGGTCGTCAGGCTTGATCGCCCGGTAGAGGTCCGACGCGTACAGGTTCTGGCCGATCTCCCAGCCGTCTCCCGAGTCGCCGCCGCGGGTCGGGTGGAGGAAGGCGGTGATGCTCCTGCGGATCTCCTCCTCGACGAGGGCGACGGTGGTCTGCCCTCCGGACACCGCGCCGGGGAACACCTTGGCGCGCACCGAGACCTTGACCGGCAGGTAGCGCGGCCCGCTCACGCGCAACGCCGCCGTGACGTCCCTGGCCGCGTCGAGCGCCGAGATCACCTGGTGCACCTGCGCGACCGACGGATCTGGCCGTGCCACGCCCTCGTCGCCCCTGGGCACCACGAGCACGTGCACGTTGCCCGGCGCGCGCACCAGCCCGGCGTACGTCCACGGGCCTCGGGTCTTGTCGACGTACGGCGGCAGGCAGCGCACCTTCGCGATCTCCGGCAGGGCCTGCCGGGCGAGGAACTCGTAGTCCTCCGCGGTGATCGCCCGGTCCCGCGTGCGCAGCAACTGCGGTGCCCGCAGCTTGGCCTTCTCGACGGACTCCTCGTCCGCACCACCGGAACCGCCCACCGGGTTCGTGACGCCCGCGATGTCGGCGATGCCCTCGGCCGGCATCGTCACCGCTCCCGCCGCCACGTTGCCCGCCGCGCCGGAGGCGACGTACCGGTACCGCGCGGTGACGGCCGAGCCGCGCGGCGGTGCCGGACGCCCGGACGGGGTGCCGAAGGTGATCTCCGCGCTCGACGGGTCGAGGTGGAACGTGGCCGGGGCGGTCGTGTCCGGCTGCGCGAGCCGCCACGGCGTGCCGTCGATCGCGACCTCGACGTGGTGCAGCGGATCGGGGTTCGACCGGTCGAGGAACACCGGCCGGTTGCGCAACGGCAGCAGCTGGGCGGTGCCGGTGGCGACGCCGGCCACCTCCGGCGCGTCCCGCCCGGCTGTCAGCGCCGTGGAGGCGGGCACCGTGTTGGGCAGCACCCGCAGGACGGTCACGCGTTGTGCCGCCGTGGGGTGCTGCAGCACCAGCCCGATCCAGCGGCGCGCCGGGTCGTTCGCGGTCGCCCCGGCGGGCTTGCGGTTCCAGGCGAACGGGTTCTGCGCGGTCCAAACCGGGGCCGCGGGCAGCCGCAGCCGCACCCGGCCGGCGTGCGACGGCCCGACCAGGACCGGCGGGATCTCGACCGCGAGCCTCGGCCAGTCCTTCGGTTCCTTCTTCGGATCACCTGCAGGCGCGGTGTCGCTCGAGAACGTCCAGCTCGCGGTGGCGAGGTCGGCGGGGATCGGTTCGTCGACGCCCTGGACCCGGTACTCGACCTCCACGTACACGTCGAGCGTCTCCACCGGGAGCACGAAGTCCTTCGAGAACCCCAGCAGGATCATCGCGCGGTCCCTCGGCGGGGCCAGGTCGATCCGCGTCGGCGCCGGGTCGGGCGGCAGCATCGGCGCCGCGTCGACCGGAACTCCCTCCGCCCCGGCCGCCGTCTTCTCGACCAGGAACACCTTCTCGACCACGCCCGGCACGACCCGGCAGTCGGTCTCGGTCTGGAACACCACCGGTGGCTGCGACTCGGTGCCCCTCGTCTGCGCCCGCACGGCTTTCGGCACGAGCACCGACCGTCCGGCGATCGGCGTGAACGTCAGCAGCGTGCGCGCGGGCACGGCGGCGGCGCAGGTGACGCCGAGCAGGTTCAGGAACGCCACCTGGCTCTTGGCCGGCACCTGGTTGAGCCGGTAGATGAGCTGTTCGACCAGGTACGCGAACAGCTCGACCAGTGTCATCCCCGGATCGCTGGGCGCACGGGTCGTCAGCTGCGGCGCGTACTGCTCGATCAGCTTCGTGGCGTCCTCGACCAGGTCGTCGAACGTCCGGTCGTCGAGGTTCGGCGGGACGAGCCGGCCGCGGTCGGAACCGGGCGCGGTCATCGCGGTGCCCCGAGGCCGACGGTGACCACGGTGGACCGCTGCCCGGCGCTCTCCCGGGCCTGGTAGTGGACAGTGACGACGAGAGCGTCGCGGTCCAGGTCGTTCGCGACGTCCACGGCCCCCAGCTCGATGCGCGGCTCCCACCGGGTCAGCGCCGACTCGACGTAGAGGCGGGCGAGGTTCGCCGTCGCCGCGTTGTTGGGCGCGAACGCGAGACTCGCGAGGTCGCACCCGAAGTCGGGCCGCATCACGCGTTCGCCAGGGGTGGTCCCGAGGATGATCCGGATCGACTGGTCGAGGACGTCGGCGCCCGCGACCTCGGCCACCCCGCCGCGGTCGGTGATCGAGATCGGGAACGCGACACCGCGGCCGTGCGGGTCGACGGGCGTCATGCCACCACCCCCGCGCTGAGGAACGCCTGGTTCGGCACCGCGGCCAGGCCGGGCGCGGGCGGCACGCCGTCGGTCGTGCCGGCGAAGCCCTGCAGGGCGAGCACGGGCTTGCCCTCCACGGTCAGCCGCGCGGCGAGCCCACCGGCGACCGTCACGATCCGCGTGCACTTCTTGGTGGACGGCGGGTTGTCCACCGTCAGACAGCTGGTCGGCGGAATCGTCTTTCCCACCAGGCTGTCCAGGATCAGCACGCCAGCGCCCAGGACCGTGAGCCGCAGAGAGCCCACGACGGGAATCGGTGCCAGCAGGTGGCCGCAGCTGAGAGTGCTCGCGGCGGTGAGGACGGGGTTCACGACGTCCTCCCGCTCACGTCCATGGTGCCGATGACGCCGACGCGCACGTTGACGGCCTTGATCTCGATGTCCCCGGTGGGCGTGAAGGTCAGTGAGCTGCCCGTCTTGTGGGTGATCGAGATCTCGCCCGGGGTCGTGCCCGGTGGCGGCGGTTCCTGCACGCTGCGCAGGCTGCCCAGCACGATCGGGTTCGCGAACTGCCCGTGCTCGAACGCGACGACGACCTTGTCCCCCGGCTCCGGCAGGAACACCGTGCCGCTGAGCTTGCCCGCCAGCGGGGTCACGCACGGCGCCATCACGATGTCGGCGGCGTCGGAGAACCACGGGAACCGGATGCCGAGCTTGTGCGTGACGGGGTCGGCCATCAGCACCTCGGCGATCACCACGCCGGTGACGGGTTCCTCCGCGTCCGGGGGCGCCGACCCGCCGATCGCCTTGCGCACCAGCTGGAGCACGCTCGCCCCGGCGCGCTGGGTGACGTCGAACTCCGTGCGGTAGCCGCGGCCGTCGAGCGTGTGGGTCACCCGGCTCAGCCGGTACAGCCCGCTGAACCGCTTGCCGACGCCGCGCACGGACACGAAGGTGTTGGCGCGCAACTGAGGCAGCCCCACGCACGAGCCGTGTGCCTCGTACATGCCGTCGAGCAGCTGTTGCAGCAGGGACTTCGCCAGGGCGAACGCGTCGATCGGCGACTTGACCGGACGGCCGCGCACGACCCGGCGGCCGAGCGTGGTGAGGGCCTGCAAGGCGTTGCTGCCCAGGCGTTCCACGAGCGCGTCGAGGTCCAGCGCGGCCGTGCTCATGATGCCGACGATGCTCTGCGCCAGGTCCTCGTTGTAGCCGCGGACCACCTGGACGCCGGCGAGCTTCGCGTTGCCGACGCGCGGGGTGAAGCTGCTGAGGTTGCGGCCCCACTCCAGTTCCACGGCCTCCAGCTGCGGGCGCGGGTAGCGGAAGAACAGCTTGTCCCACCACACGTAGACGTCGAAGAAGTTGTCGGCCGCCCTGCGCTTGAGCAACGCCATGTCGGTGCCCGTCTGCGGCAGCGTGGTGTGGGTGAACGGCGACGGGTCCACGATCGGGATGAGGCCCGCCTCGACGGCGATCTGGGCGGCGACCGCGCTGTCGTTGACGAACCGGAACGCGGGCCGGTCGGGCACGTCGTGCCGCAGCCGCAACGACCGGTCGTAGCCGACGATCGTGATGGTCGGCGGGCCGGACTGCGGGAAGTCCGGTTCGATGGACGCGATCTCGCCCAGCATCATGGGTTCCGTGCCGGAGCCGTAGCCCAGGTGGATCTCCACGGTCTTGCCGAGATCGAACAGCGGCGAGTCGGTGAACCGGTTGCCGGCGTTGTCGAGCACGATCGTGAACATGTCGGCCAGCTCGACGTTGTTGTCGTAGCGCACGCTGATCAGGTGCCGCGCCACGTCGGCGGCGAGGGTGACGCCGCTGATCCGGATGTCGGCGCGCGGGGCGTAGGTGTCGATCTTCACGGCTGCCTCCCCGGCAGCACGAGCCGTTGTCCCGGCCGCAGCCCGAGCGGGTCGGTGATGTCGTTGGCGTCGGCGATCTCCCGCCAGCGGCGCGGGTCCCCGAGGTGCCGGGCGGCCAGCTTGGCGAGGGTGTCCCCCTCGGCGATCACGTGCACCCGCGCGTCCAGGAGGTTGTTCACGGTCGGGGCGCCGACGAAGAAGCCCTGCCGGACGTTCAGGTCGACGCGCACGAACTCGGTGAAGCGCACGGAGATCCGGGCGCGCACCGGGGTGCCGTCCGGCAGGAACATGGCGAACCGCTGGTCGGCCTCGGACAGCACGCAGGTGAGCCCGAAGCTGCCCATGACGAACACCAGCACCGGCGGCGCGTGCGTGCCCGGCAGCGGCGCGAGCAGGGCGACGATCCGCTGGGTGTGCCGCCGGACGTCGGTCGCCGCCTCGTAGGTGTCGAGGAAGAGGTCCATGCTGAGCACCCGCGCCTGGCCGCGGACGTACTGCACGGGTGAGGCGCCGAGGCCGGGGATCGGGATCTCCGCGAACTCGTTGCGCTGCTCGACCCGGTACTCCTCCGGGTTGTACATCACCGCGAGCCGCTCGCCCGAGTCGGTGTTGACGATGGTCGCCTTGGCCAGCTGCGCCGCCATGCTCAGCCACCTCGCTCGACGTCGGAACGGATGCGGCGCACCAGGTCCCGGTAGATCGTCTCGGACAGCTCGGCGACGTCCGGGGCCGCCGCCGGTGTCGTCTCGGGCTCGATCGTCCGGCCGGTGGCGGCCGTCATCGGCGTCGCGGCGGTGTGCGGCGAGACGGCGAGGCTCGCCGGTTCGCGTCCTGGAACCGTTGTGCGGTCGGCAGAAGCGGGAACGGCGTGGAGCCGGGCGCCTTCCAGTGCCGCTCGTTCGTGCCGGTGCGCCTGGTGTTCCTCTGCCGCCCGGCCCGCCGTGGTGGCGCGGTCCCAGGAGGCCGCCGTGGAGTTCTGCCGCACGTGCCAGGCCTCGTGGACCAGCAGCGCGAACCCCTCCGGCTCCGCCGGCGCGAACCTGCCGTCGCGGAAGAGGATCTCGTCGCCGGTCGTCACCGCGTCGGCGTCGTGGGCCCAGGCGACGGCGTCCGCGGCGGGGCCGGTGCGCACCCGCACCGGAGGCAGGTCCGGGCCGACGACCGCGCGCAGCCGCCGGGTGACGTCGCCGGGGAGGTCGTGCCGGGTGCCCGGCTCTTCCTGGTGGGCCGGCCACTCCGGCTCGGTGAGGGTGAGCGGCTCGACCTCGTCGGGCACCGCCACCTCGACCCGTTCGCGACCGATCCGCGCGGACCTCGCGAGCTCCGCCGCGCGGGCGGTCGCGGTCAGGGCGGCCTCGTGCCACGCCGGTGCCGCGGTGCGCCGCCGGGTCAGCGCCCGCACCTGCTCGGCCAGCTGCTCGCCGAGTGTCCGATGTGGATCTGGCACGGCCGGTCCCTCCTACGCGTCGTGCTGGGGTGTCACCGCTCGTGCCGCGGCGAGCCAGCGCCGTCGTTCGGCGTGGTCGAGCTCCATCAGTTCGGTGTGGGTCCAGTGGACGAGATGTCCCAGCTGGGCGACCTCGTGGTAGACCCGGTCCACGGGGTAGCCGTCGATTCCCCCGGCGGGGGCGCCTCCGCGGTGAACTCGCGGTCGCAGTGCGGGCAGGTGACGCCGAACTCGCGCGAGGACAGGCCGTTGACGCGGTTGTAGAGCTCCTGCAGGTAGGTGAGGTCCTGGGAGAACAGGCCCTCGATCGTGGCGGGGTTGACCTCGGTGACCGTGCCGATCCGCAGGACCACCCGCGACAGCAGGATGACGATCAGGTAGGTCGGCAGGGCGCGCACCCTGGGGTCCTTCATCGGCAGGATCTCGTCGGCCGCCGTCGCGAGGCGCATCACCCCGGTGCGGTGCAGCGTGCCCTCGGCGTCCAGGTAGCCCACCGGCAGCTCGAAGTCGTGTTCGGTCGTCAGCACCGGCTCATGCCCTCGTGATGCCCTCGTGCGCGAGCACGAGGGTCTCGACGGCGATCTCGTTGCCGGTGGCCTGGAAGGACGCGCCCTCCCACTTGGTCGGCCAGGCCGCGACGAAGTTCCACCGCACCACCTCGCGGCGGTTGGCGAGGTCGTAGACGACGATCGAGCCGTTCTTGCGCGCGACCGTCCCGTTGATCACCTGCTGCCGCCAGTTCCACAGCTCGGTGGAGTCGGTGAGGCCCCACTTCAGGGTCAGGTTGCCGTAGCTCGTCCTGCCGGGCAGCTTGCGGACGGTGACGTTGTCGCCGCCCTCCCTGGTCTCGATCACCTCGGTGGTGGCCTCCATCCCGCTGCACTCGCGGAAGCTCGCCTGCGCGATGCCGTCCAGCTCCACGAGGAAGTTGAAGCTGACGTACGGGTCGACGCGTGCGCCGGTCTGCGCCATGGGTTCATCCCTCCTGGACCTGGCCGCCGCCGGCCGACATGCCGATGCGGACGACCACGAACTCGGCCGGGCGCACCGGGGCGGTGCCGATGTCCAGCACCACCTGCCCGAGCTCGCGCAGGCCCGGCGGGTTGTTCTCGTCGTCGATCTTCACGTAGAACGCCTCGCCGGCCGTCGCGCCGAACAGCGCGCCACTGGCCCACACCCTGGTGAGGAACTCGGTGGCGGTGCGTTCGAGCTTCTTGCGCAGCGACAGGTCGTTCGGCTGGAACACCGCCCAGCGCAGGCCCTCCTGCAGGGACTCCTCGACGAACATGAGGAGCCTGCGCACGTTGACGTACCGCCAGACCACGTCGTCGGAGGTGGTGCGCGCACCCCACACCAACGGCCGTCCGCCGCCGAAGACCCGCAACACGTTGACACCGTTGGCGTTCAGGTCGCCCTGGTCGACGTCGTCGAACGCGGCCGCCACCCCGACCGCGCCGCTGATCGGCTCGTTGGCGGGGGCCTTGTGCACGCCGTGCTCGGCGTCGCTGCGGGCGTAGACGCCGGCCAGGTGACCGGACGGCGGCACCTGGATCGTGCCCGGCCCGCCCGGATCGGGCACGGTGAGCCACGGGTAGTAGAGGGCGGCGTAGCGCGAGCGGACGGTGAGCCGGTGGGCGAGGACTCCGGCGGCCTGCTGGTCGGCTCTGGGCGGGTCGACGATCGCGAAGCGGTCCTTCATCCGTTCGCAGTGGGCGATGACGTCGGCCTGGACGCCCGCGTCCGGTCCCACGGCGTCGGGCACGCACACCAGGCTGATGTCGTCCACCGTCGCGAGGAGGTCCAGTGCCGCCACGTACCTCGCGCGGTCCACTGTGGACGGGTTGTCGGCGGTGCCGCCCGCGAGGGGTTTGGTCGCCACGGCGGCCGGGCGGTTCTTCGGCGGCGGCGTGGTGTTGGGGACCGCCGCGACCGTCACCGCCGGAGAGTCGACCACCTTGGCGAAGTGACGGCTGTGCCTGGGATCCAGGGCGAGCTTGTCGTAGGACTGCGTGCCGTCCGGGTGGGTGACGGTGAGCAGGAACTCGGCCGACGCGATCGTCGCCTGGGGCTGACCTGCCGCGAGCGAGTAGGCGTTCGCGAGGCCGGGCGTGACCGTGACGAGGCCGGCGACCACGGAGTCGACGACGACGCTCTCCTTGGTGGCGCCCTTGGTGATCTGCAGGACGGTGCCGCGTTCGACGCCGGTCGCGGCGGTGAGCCGGAACGTCGTCTGCCCCTGCACCAGATCAGCGGTGCGCACCGATCCGGTCGCGGGGGCGTCCGGGGGCAACGCCGAGTCGAGGAACAGCCTGCCGTCCCTGACCCTGGCGACGACCGCCCGCCTGCCCTCGTAGTCGACGGTGTCGCCCGCGGCGAAGTTGCGGGCGTCGTCGGGTGTCGTCAGGGTGATGACCGTGCCCGCGCCGGACGCCGGTTTCGCCGCCACGGCCAGGAACTTGGCGCCGGACACGATCTCGGCGGCGGCGGTCGTGACGGTGATCAGCTGGCCGCCCGGGCCCTCCTGCCTCGCCGTCACCCTCAGCACGGCCTTGCCCGTCTCGTCGAGCAGGTCGAGCGACGAACTCGTCGCCGTGCCGACGCGGACGACGTAGGCCGTGGTGCCGCCGTTCTCGAAGAAGCCGCGCACGGCGTGGGCGAGGTACCGGGCGTTGAGGTACTCCCCGAACGTCTCGGTGAAGCGGGTCCAGCTGGTCACCTTCTCCGGGCTGCCGACCGGCCCCTTGACCGCCGGCCCGACGAACGCCGCCGTGCTGGTGCCCACCCCGGGAATCGGCCCGACCGCGGGCCGTTCCTCGACGTACACACCGGGAGCCCGGCCCTGGTAGTCGACCATCGAACGCCTCCGCTCCGTCCGCCTCGTTCGGCAGACCGTCGCAGAGGCGGTGTCACCCGGCTGTCACCGGCGCATCACCGCGCGGCGGAGTCCGTCCGATCAACGCCGCCATCAACGGCGACGGAGCGGCACCGAGCTCGCTGCGGATCAACGACCGATAGGCGTCGTACGTGCGGAAGGCAGCGACCAGGTTGCCCTCCGCCATGTGCGCCTGGATCAACGCGCGCTGGGCGCTCTCCCGCAACGGATCCGCGCCGACCGCCACCAGCGCGGCCTCCACCGCCTCGGCGAACCGGCCCGCCGCCGCCAGGTGCCTGCTGAGGTCCTCGAGGGCGTGCAGCACTCGTTGCCGCAGCCGTTCCCGTTCGTGCACCGCCCAGTCGTCGTACCACCCCGGCAACAGGTCGAGCGCCTCGTCGCACCACGGCATCAACGCGAGGTCGCTCGCCCGCACCTCCCCCGCGATGAGCCGCCGGGCCCAGTCCCCGGCGATGTGGGCGTCGACCGCCACGTCCGGCCGCAACCCGACCGAACAGCTGTCGGCGTCCACCAGCTCGACCCCGGCCCCGCGCATCCGCCACAACGCGGACCGCAGGTTGCCCGCGGCCCGGCGATCGGACACGGCGGGCCACAGCACCCCGGCGACCGCGGTCCGGTCGATCCGCAACCGCCGCATGGCGACCAGCGCGATCAGCCGCTTGCAGCCCTCCGGCAGATCGGTGCGGTCGCCCCCGACCGTGACGAACGGCCCGCCGAACAGGTGGAGGTAGGGCCTGTCGGTCTCCGCGAGTGCTGACATGACCCTCCCCTCGCACGGTCCGTTGTCAGTGAAGACATCGCTCCGTGCGAACCGGAGGTACAGACGCCACGAGCGAATCACCCGGATGGCCCCTACCGGGACTTCTAATGCGTCAGGTCCCGGACGGCGGCGAGCAGGGCCGCCGCGAGCACCGCGGTGGGCACCTCCGACCTGGCCGCCCCGGTCAGCGCGCGGTAGAACACCGGCCCGGTGAGGATCGCCGCGGCCTCGGCGAACGGCACGGCGGGCGCGATGTCACCCCGGTCGACCGCCCGCGTGAGAACGCCGTGCACGGGCTTCTCGAACAACGCCGCCGAACCGAGCAGCCGCGCCACCTCCGCGTCGTGCTGCGCCTCGCCCACCAGCACCCGGTACGCGAGGCCGGCGTCCGAGGTGGTCAGGAACCTCTCGGCGCCGTCCAGGTACGCGACGACGTCCTCGATCGTCGTCGCCCGCGGGGTGTCGCTCAGCTCCTTGGCCGCGTCCGTGATGGCGGCCTCGAACAGGACCTCGGCCTTGGTCGACCACCACCGGTAGATCGTCTGCCGGCCGACGCCGGCGCGTTCGGCGATGCCCTTCATCGTCAGCGCGGCGTACCCGACCTCGACCAGCAGGTCGTCGACCGCGTGCAGCACGGCCTGGCGGGACTGCTCGCTGCGCGGCCTCCCGGTGCGGGGTCGCGACTCGTTCATGAGGACACCTTACTGGACACGGTGTCTCGAAACACCTACTGTTCCGAGACACGAAGTATCGAAACTGTCGCTCGAAGGAGAACCCGCACGTGTTCGACACCACGGACAGGACCGCACTCGTCGTCGGCGCCTCCCGCACCCTCGGTCTCGCCATCACCGCCGAACTGCTGCGCCGCGGCTGGCACGTGATCAGCACCGTCCGCGGCGGTCACCGCACCGGCCTGCACGACCTCGCGGAGACCTCTGACCGGCTCGAGATCGAGTCGGTGGACATCACCGCCCCGGACCAGGTCGACGCCCTGCGCGCACGACTCGAGGGCCGCACGCTCGACCTGCTCTTCGTCAACGCGGGCATCGCCCACGCCAACGTCCCGGTCACCGAGGTGAGCACGGAGTCGTTCACCGAGGTGATGATCACCAACGCGCTGAGCCCCGTCCGCGTGGTCGAGCGCCTGCGCCCGCTCGTCGCCGAGAACGGCACGATCGGCGTCATGTCCTCCAGGCAGGGCAGCCTCACCCTCAACACCAACGGCGGCCACGAGGTCTACCGCGCCAGCAAGTCCGCGCTGAACCAGCTCATGCGCAGCTACGCGGCCCGCCACGCGGACGACCGGCGCGCCGTGCTGCTCATCAACCCCGGCTGGGTGCGGACCGAACTGGGCGGCCCCGGCGCGGTGCTGACCGTCGAGCAGAGCGCGCCCGGCGTGGTCGACGTGCTCGAACGCCACCACGGCGAGCCCGGCCTGCGGTTCCTGGACCACGAGGACAACGCGCTCCCCTGGTGAGCGCTCCCTTGCGAGGGAGCACCCATCGGAGGCCCCAGCCGTCCGTGCCGCGTCAAGGCGTCCGTTCTGCTCGAGCCTGATGGAACACCTGCCATGGCGAACAACGGCCTAAATTCGGTCAACACTGAAGAGATAGTGAGAATCTCAACACAAGCGTGCAGAAAATTCCCCCTGACGGGATGTAGACGGGACCCGCGCGGCTCCGACGTCTCCCGCGAGGATGGGGCCGACCGGCCGCGTCCACGCCGAACACCCAGGAGCCGACGGTGAAGTACGTGATCATGATCCACTCCAACCCGCAGCCGTGGGGGCACCCGACCTCGGACTACCTGCCCGACTACCAGGACCTGCCGGAGGAGCAGCGGGCGCGGATGAACGCCGAGTTCGAGACGATGCTCGGGGAGCTGCAGCGCAACGGCGAACTGCTCGGGGGCGAGGCGCTGGGGGCACCCGAGTCGTCGCGGCTCTACCGCTGGAGCGACGGCAAGCCGCTGGTCACCGACGGTCCATACGCGGAGGCCAAGGAGCACCTGGCCGGGTTCTTCCTCATCGACGTGGACAGCCAGGAGCGCGCGGAGGAGATCGCGGAACGGTTCTCCGGCCCCGGTGAGACCGTCGAACTGCGGCCCGCCATGTGGCCTGGCGGTTCCGACCAGTGAGCGCCGGGGTGGTGGAGGACGTGTGGCGGCGCGAGTCGGCACACGTCCTCGCCGCTCTGCTGCACCGGTACGGCGACCTGGGCGACTGCGAGGACGCGGCGCAGGAGGCGGCGGAGGCGGCGGCACGGCAGTGGGAACGCGACGGCGTGCCCGACAGCCCGCGCGGCTGGCTCATCCGGGTCGCGTCCCGGCGGCTGATCGACCGGGTGCGGGCCGACGGGGCGCGGGCGGGACGGGAGAACGCCGTCAACGCCGCGCTTCCCGTCGACGCCCACCTCTCCCCCGCGGCCGACCAGGCGCCTCACGACGACGGCGACGACACCCTGCGGTTGTCGCTGCTGTGCTGCCATCCGAGCCTGACCCGCTCCTCGCAGGTCGCACTGACGCTGCACGCCGTCGGCGGGCTGAGCACCGCGCAGATCGCCGCCGCCTACCTGGTGCCGGAGCGCACGATGACGCAACGCCTCACCAGGGCGCGGTCCACGTTGCGCGCCGCGGGCGCGGTGTTCGAACTGCCGGACCAGGCCGACCTGCCGGCCCGCATCGCCGCCGTGCTCGACGTCTGCCACCTCATGTTCACCGAGGGGCACACCAGGTCCACCGGCGCCGGGCTGGTCGACGCCCCGCTGGCCGACGAGGCCGTCCGCCTCACCCGGCAGCTGCACGCGGCCGTCCCCGACCACGACGAGGTGGCCGGCGCGCTGGCGTTGATGCTGCTGACCCACGCCCGCGCGGCGGCCAGGGCCGAGGACGGCGACCTGGTGCCGCTGGCCGAGCAGGACCGCTCCCGGTGGGACCGCGAGTTGATCTCGGAGGGCGTGCGGATCCTGGAACGGGTGCTGCCGCGCGGCCACGTCGGCAGGTTCCAGCTGCAGGCCGCGATCGCCGCCGTCCACGCGGAGGCCGAGAGCCCGGAGGCAACCGACTGGCGACAGATCACCCTGCTCTACGCCATGCTCGCGCGGGTGGCGCCGAGCCCCGCCGTGACGCTCAACCAGGCCGTCGCACTCGGCATGGCGTTCGGTCCGGAACACGGCCTGGCGCTAATCGGTCCGTTGCTCGACGATCCCGCGATGCGACGGCATCACCGCACGCACGCCGTACGCGCGCACCTGCTGGAGATGACGGGCGACCTGCCCGGCGCGCTCGACAGCTATCGCCAAGCGGCCCGGCTCACCGCGAGCCAGCCCGAGCAGCGCTACCTCAACACCCGGATCCGCCGCCTCGACTGCGGCTGACGCGCGGAAAGGGGCCGCCTTCACGAGGAAGGCGGCCCCGGACAGCGTCAGGAAGCGAGGGGGATGTCCCCCGGCACGCCCCACGCGACGCTGAACTGGTTGCGCACGAACCACGTCCCGGTGGACGGGCGCCACACCGCGAGGTCGCCGACCCCGTCGCCGTTGTAGTCGCCCGGCACCGGGATGTCGCCCTGCTGACCCCACTGCGTCGAACTGACGCCCCGGACGTGCCACGTCCCGGTCGACGGACGCCACACGGTCAGGTCGAACCCGCCGTCGCCGTCGTAGTCCGCGACCACGGGGACGTCACCGCTCTGTCCCCATTGGACGGACACGACCGTGCCGAACGCCGCGACGTAGTGCCAGGTTCCGGTGGACGGACGCCACACGGCGGGCTGCACCGCACCGTCGCCGTCACCGTCGAACGGCACCGGGACGTCGCCCTGCTGACCCCACTGGCGGGTGAACTGGTTGCGCACGAACCACGTTCCGGTGGACGGGCGCCACACCGCAACGTCGGTGATCTCGTCGCCGTTGTAGTCGCCCGGCACCGGGATGTCGCCCTGCTGGCCCCACGCCACGGTGAACTGGCCGTTCACGAACCACTGGCCCGTGGACGGACGCCAGACCGCCGCGTCGGACACGCCGTCGCCGTTGTAGTCACCGGGCACCGGGACGTCGCCCTGCTGGCCCCACGCGGTCGTGCTGATGTTGCGCACGAACCACTGCCCGGTCGACGGGCGCCACACCGTGGTGTCGGTGCGCTGGTCGTCGTTGTAGTCGCCGTCCGGCCCGCCGAAGGTGTAGCGGGAGTTGAGCAACAGGTTCGGCGAGCCCGTTCCCGGGTTCACCACGACGTCCTTCGTGGACTCGACGAACGCCATCTCGAACCAGACCGTGGTCGGGGACGCGTTGGCGTTGCGCTGCAGGTAGAGCGCGGCCACGCCGGCGGCGTGCGGTGAGGCCATCGACGTGCCGCTGAGCGACCTGGTGGCGGTGTCGCTCGTGTTCGACGCCGAGGTGATGTCGTCGCCGGGGGCGAAGACGTCCACGCAGCTGCCGAAGTTGCTGCCGCCGCTGGTCCAGTTCGTCGGCCGCACGTCGTTGCGGTCGGTGGCGCCGACCGTGATCGCGTTCGGCGTGCGGGCCGGTGAGCTCTGGCACGCGTCGACGTTCGAGTTGCCCGCGGCGACCGCGTACGTGACACCCGAGGCGATCGACGCCTCGACCGCCGCGTCCAGCGCCGCACTCGCGGCGCCGCCGAGGCTCATGTTCGCCACGGCCGGGCGCACCGCGTTCTGGGTGACCCAGTTGACGCCGCTGATGACACCGGACGTGCTGCCCGAGCCGAAGCAGTTGAGGACCTTGACCGCCACCAGCCGCACCTGCTTCGCGACGCCGTGGGTGGCGCCGCCGATGGTGCCCGCCACGTGCGTGCCGTGGCCGTTGCAGTCGGTGTTGTTGTTGTCCCCGGTGGTGTTCGTGCCCCAGCTCGCGCGCCCGCCGAAGTCCGTGTGCGTCGTGCGGATGCCGGTGTCGATCACGTACGCCCGCACGTTGCGGGCACCGGAACCGGCCGAGACGTACTTGCCGTCCGAACGGCCGGTGATCTGGTCGAGCCGGTCGAGGCCCCACAACGCCGACGGCGTCGGCTGGCTGGTGTCCGCGGTGATCTCCGCGTCCTGCTCGACGTAGGCGACGCGCGGGTCCGCCGCGATCCGCCTGGCCGTGGTTTCATCGGCTGCCAAAGCAAAACCGTGGAGCGCGTGCCGCCAGGTCTCCCGCACCTCACCGCCACCGTTCTTGGTGACGACGTCGGCCGCGTCCGCGTCGTCCTTGAGCACCACGACGTATCGGCCGGCGATGGTCTTCGCCCCCGCACCGACGCGGATCTCCCCCTGTGCCGCCGTCGCGGGCGTCGCCAGCCCCGCGAACGCGACCGCCGCCACCGCGACAGTCAGCAGCACCCGTCTTGATGAGTACGACAATTCCGTCCTCCCAACGAAATCTCGCGGACATGTCCCCCGACGTCCGGAAACAACGGTCGCTGAGCGGAAGGGGCGGAAGCGAGGAAAACCGCCGGAGTTTCCGGTGAACTTCCGCTACGGTCGCCCGATGTCCGCGTTCGCCGAGCTGCTGCGCCGTCATCGGGCGGCCGCCGGGCTGAGCCAGGTGGAGCTCGCTCGGCTCAGCGGGATCAGCGACCGCGCGTTGCGGGATCTGGAGCAGGGCAAGAGGGTTCCCCGTGCGCAGTCGGCGCGGCTGATGGCCACGGCGCTGAAGCTCACCGGCGACGACCTGACCGCGTTCCTCGCCTCGGCCCGTTCCTCCGCCACGCCCGCCCCGTCGGCGCCGGTCAGCACGGACGGGCTCGTGGGGCGTGCCGACGAGCTGCGGTCGTTGCTGGACCTGGTGCTGGGGGCCAGGCACCGGATCGTCTCGATCACCGGCCCGGCGGGCGCCGGCAAGTCGCGGCTCGCCGCCGAACTCGCCGCGGTGCTGGGCGGACGCACCGATCTGGAGGTCCGCACGCTCGACCTGTCCGCCGTCACCGACGTGGCACTGGTAGGTGACCTCGTGGCCGACGCGCTGGGCTGCGGCCCGTCACGGCTGGCGCCGCCGGACCGGGTGGCGGCGCACCTGCGGGATCGGCGGGTGGTGCTGGTCGCCGACCGGTTCGAGCAGCTCGTGGACGCCGCGCCGGACCTAGCCGCGCTCCCTCGCCGATGCCCCGGCCTGACCGTCGTCGTCACGAGCCAGCGGCCGCTGCGGGTGCGCGACGAACGCGTGCTCGCCCTGGCCGGGCTGCCTCGGGAAGCGGCGGCGGCGTTGTTCGTGCGCAGGGCCGGGCTGGAGGCCGACGACGACGCGGTCCGCACGATCTGCCAGAAGGTCGACCACCTGCCGCTGGCGATCGAACTGGCGGCGGGCTGGGTGCGGCTGATGAGCCCGGCGGACCTGGCCGTCCGGCTGGAGAACCGGTTGCGCTACCTCACCGACGGGCCCCGCGACCTGCCCGCGCGGCACCGTTCGCTGCGCGCGGCCGTGGAGGCCACGCTGGACCTGGTGACCACCGAGGCGCGCGGCACGTTCCGGTTCCTGGGCGGTTTCCACGGCGGCGTCCGGCTGGACGACCTGGAAACGCTGCTGGGACAACCGTTGCCGCACCTGACCGAGCTGGTCGACATCAACCTGGTCCGGCTCGTCCCGGACGGTGACACGTCGCGCTACACGCTGCCGGACACCGTCGCCGAACTTGCCGCCGAGCAGCTCGACTCCCCCGGCGCCCGTGCCCGGATCGCCGCGCACTACCTCGACCGGCTGCGCGCCGGAGCGACGTTCGGTCCCCTGGAGGCGGCCAACGTCCGGGCCGCGGTGCGCTGGGCGGCGGCCGAGGACCCCGCCCTGCTCGACGCGGACGCGGCGATGGCGCTGACCCGGTTCTACGAGGCCACCGGACGGCTCGGCGAGGGCGCGGAGCTGCTCAGCCAGGTGGGCACGGGCGGGATCCCGCCGTTGCTGATCAGGTCGGGGCAGCTGGCGGCGTTGCGCGGCGACATCGACGCGGCCGGCGAGTCGGCTGAGCGCGCGCTGGCCGTGGCCGCGGAGGACGACCACGGCACCCGGACCGCCGGGCTGAGCCTGCTCGGCATGGTCGCGGTGGAACGGGGCGATCCCGTCGCCGCCATGGGGCACCTGCGCAGGGCGCTCGCCGCCGCCCGCCGCTCCGGCGACGACGCGATGCTCGGCCGCGTGCTGAACAACTTCTCGTCGGTCTCCTCCGAGAGCGGCCGCCCGCACGACGCGTTCCGCCAGCTGGAGGCGGCGCTCGCGGCGAAGCGAAGAGCCGGGGCCGGGCCGTTCGAGCTGGGCCGCACGCTGTTCAACCTCGCCTTCCTGGCACTGGATCTCGGCGACACCATCGCGGCCGTCGACCGCGCGGCGCAGGCCCTGCCGTTGCTCACCGAGGGCGGCCACACCCTGCTGGCGGCGTTCGCGGAGGTCACCGCCGCGCTGGCGCTGGCCGAGACCGACCCCGCCGCGGCGGCGGCCCACCTGAGAAACGCCGACCGCCTGGTCGCGGACACCGTGGTGGACAACGGGAACGACCGCGTCGAGGCCACCGTCCACCTGCGCGCCAGCGTGGTCCGGCACGTGCTCGGCGACGCGGCGGCGTGGCGGGAGCTGGCGGACGCGATCCGGATCTCGCTGGGCCACACGACCCGCGACCGCGACTCGGTGGCGGAGGCCCTGACCCTGCACGCCCGCCACCTCTGCGCTCGCGACCCCGAGTCGGCCGCGGTGCTGCTCGGCACGGCGGATCGCCTGCGGCGCAAGAAGATCACGCCGTACGTGGAGGCCGCGCGGGAACACGTGCTGGCCGTCGTCCAGACTGGCGCCGCACTGGACGACGCGGCGCTCATCGCGTTCGCCGACGACCTCGCCGCGCGGTCCTAGCGGGGCCGGTCGAACACCTGCGCGTCCCAGGTGGCCGCGTCGGCGGGGCGGCCGAACAGGTAGCCCTGCGCGTACGAACACCCGGCCTCGCGCAGCCAGTCCGCCTGCTCCGGCGTCTCGATGCCCTCGGCGACCGTCTGCGCGCCCAGCACGTCGGCGAGGGCGATGATGCAGCGGATCACCCCCTCGGTGCGGCCGTTGCGGCCGAGCGCGCGCGTGAACGAGCTGTCGATCTTCACCACGTCGAACGGGTAGCGCTGCAGGTAGCTCAGCGACGAGTAGCCGGTGCCGAAGTCGTCCAGCGCCACCCGGATGCCCGCCTCGCGGACGGCCACCAGGGTCCGCATCGCGGTCTCGTCCGCCCACACGCTCTCGGTCACCTCGACGGTGAGCCGCGCCGGCGCCAGGCCGGTCGTGGCGACGACCCGGTCGAGCCGGGACAGGAACCCCGGCGTCGAGAGCTCGCGGGTGGACACGTTCACCGTCACGCCGAGCGCCCGGCCCTCGGTCTGCCAGCGGACGGCCTGGGCGCACGCCATCTCGAGCACCTTCTCGCCCAGCGGCACGATGAGGCCGGTCTCCTCGGCGAGCCCGATGAACGCGTCGGGGCTCTGCAGTCCCCGGCCCGGCCGCTGCCAGCGGACCAGCGCCTCCGCACTCGTGATCGCGTTCGTCGCGAGGTCGATGATCGGCTGGTAGTGCACGACGAGCTGGCCGTCCTCGATCGCGGTGCGCAGGTCGGCCCGGTCCCGCTGACGGGCCAGCGCCTGCTCGCCCATCTCCGGGTGGAACAGGCGGATCCGGTTGCCGCCCTCGCGCTTCGCGACGTACATCGCGGTGTCCGCGTCCCGCAGCAGGTCGGCCGTGCCGGCGTCCGGGTCCGCCACCGCCGCGCCGATGCTCGCCCCGAACTGCTCGGGGGCGGAGTTCAGCTCCGTCAGCACGGACTTCGCGAGGCCCACGACGTCCTCGACGTCGCAGCCCGGTGCGAGCACGGCGAACTCGTCGCCGCCGAGCCGACCGGCGACGGTCTCCGGCGGCAGCGCCGAGACCATGCGGGCCGCCACGGCCTTCAGGTAGTGGTCGCCCGCCTCGTGCCCGTCGGCGTCGTTGACGTCCTTGAACCTGTCGAGGTCCACGATCAGCAACCCGACGCTCGGGTGGCGGTCCATCGCGTCCCGCACGAGGTGCAGGAAGTGCGCGCGGCTGGCCAGGCCGGTCAGCTCGTCGCGTTCCGCCCGGTCGCGCAGGGCGTCCTCCCAGAGCCGGCGGCCGCTCACGTCCACGGCCGCGACCACGGTGTGGTCGGGTCCCGCGGGCCGTTCCACCGGGCCGGTGTGCAGGGCGAGCACCATGCCTCCGCTGTCCACCTCGACCGGGCCGTCCGCACATCCGTCGCGGCACCGCGTGATCGGGACGCCGTGCGCGCAGGACACCGCGTCCGGCTCGGCGGAGTCGACCCAGCCGAACATCTCGCGGGCGCGGACGTTGTGCAGCTGGGGCGTGCCGTGTTCGTCGAGCAGGGCGAGACCGACCGGGGTCGCCTGGAGGAACGCCGCCACGGTCCGGCGCGCGGCCTGCTGGGCCCGCACCGCGCGCACCGTCTCGTGCAACGCGAACGTCCCGATCACCAGGCCGAGCAACGGCATCACGGCGGGCATCAGCACGTCCGGATCGATCCGGACCTGGCGCGACACCGACACGAGCAGCCCCGCCAGGTACCCGGCCAGGCTGACGAGCGACTTCACGGGGTACCGCCGCGGGCCGCCCTGCACCGCGCGCCGGGTCGTCACGCCGAAGAGGAACGCGAGCACGGGCTGGACGTCGGGCAGCACCAGCGCCGCGCCGGCCGTCACGAGTCCCTCGGCGACCGCCGCCGTCCACCCGTTCTGACGCGGCCGCACCCACCACGACCCCACCAGGACCAGGATCAACGCCGCCAGCGGAAAGCGCACCGGACCGGTGCCGACGAACAGGAGATTGCCCGCCAGAGCGGCGGCGCCCAGCACGGCGAAAGCATTGGTGAGCAATCGAACCGTCCACAGAGGATCACGGATCGCGCGGCTCACCGACTCGTCCACCAGCACCATTTCCCTCTGCGAAAAAATGCACTATCTGAGGAAAGAAGTAACAGTGCAACCGCCGATCGGGTACCGGCGGCCGCTCAAGGTTTTGCGCAAGGTTTTGAGCATGGTCCCCCACGCAGGCTTTGACAGCACAAGCAAAACCTCGATCCCGAGGGGGGACGAACGTGAAGATTTTTTCATCTGTCGCTGCCGTGCTGTTCGCGGCCACGACGACACTCGCGCTGGCGGGAATTGCGAACGCCGCGGACGAGAAGCCGCTGCCCGTCACCACGGGTGCCGCGGACACCGACCAGTCCGGTTTCGGCATCTTGGCGTGTACTGGCCACGGCCACTCCAACAAGGACTCGCGGACCGGCCGGCTCTTCGACGGCAGCAACGTCAACATCCGCCGCGGGCCGCACACCGCGTGCACGTCCGACGGGCAGGGCCAGCTCACCCACAACGTCGACTACCACTGCTACGCCATCGGTGACTCGGTGACCAGGAACGGCGTCACGTACACCACGTGGACGTACCTGCGGGACACCACGACCGGCGTGCAGGGCTGGGTCAGCGACTCCCTGCTGGACCTCAACCCGAGCGGCGCGACCAGGGGCAGCCTGGAACCGTGCTGACCCGGTGACGGCGGCCGGTCTCGAAAAGGCCTCTCGGGACCGGCCACGCCGGGCCGTCATCGGCCGACCGGCCGCGGTTCCGCGCCGAGCTGGCGGGCGTACAACCGCAGCAGGTCGTGCATCACGAACCGGTCCGGCGCGGTCTGCTCGATCAGGTGCGCGGCCCTGAGCACGTCCAGCAAGCGCCGTGCGGCGGGCAGGTCCGTGCCGGTCAGCGCGGCGGCCGTGGTGGCGCTGTGCTCGGGTCCGGGATGCCACCCGAGCCGGCGGAACAGCCGTGCGGCCGGCAGCGGCAACGCCCGGTACGACCAGGAGAACGCGCTGCGCACCCCCGAGGCCGGGTCACCGGGCACGTCCAGCGCGTCGAGGTCGTCCAGCTCCGCCACGAGGTCCGCCAGCCCGGCCGCCCGGTCCGCTGCCACCCGCAACGCGAGCGGCAGCCCCGCGCACCGCCGGGCCAGCTCGACCGCCGCCGCGCGCTCCGCGTCGACCCGGTCCGCGCCGAGCACCTGCCGCAGCAGCGCCAGCGCCTCCGGTTCGGTCAAGCGCCCCAACGTGATCCGGTGCGCGCCGTCCCGCGCGACCAGCCCGGCCAGGTCGTCGCGGCTCGTCACCAGCACGACGCCACCGTGCCTGCCCGGCAGCAACGGCCGCACCTGGTCGGCCGACCGCGCGTTGTCCAGCAGCACCAGCATCCTCAGCCCGGCCAGCGTCGAGCGGTACAACGCGGACCGCTCGTCCACTCCGGGCGGAATCCGCTCCACCCCCAGCGCGCGCAGAAACCCTTCCAGCGCAGCGGAAGCGGACATCGGCTCGGCGCTGTCGTAACCGCGCAGGTTCACGTACAGCTGCCCGTCGGGGAAGTCGCCGCTGTGCAGATGCGCCCAATGCGTTGCGAGAGCGGACTTTCCCACCCCACCGGTACCCACGATCACCGACACCGGCCGGCCGAGCTCCCGCAACGCCTCCGTGCGACCGACGAAGTGCGGCACGCCACCGGGCACCTGCGCCGGCCGCCGGACCTCGACCGGCGGCGCCACCTCGGGCGCCTGCCGCAACAACTCCGCGTGCAGCCGTTGCACCTCCGGCAACGGGTCGACCCCGAGCGCCTCGGCCAGCCGGTCGCGCAGCCCCCAGTAGGCCGCGAGCGCCTCCGCCTGCCGCCCCGACCGGTACAGCGCCAGCATGAACTGCCTGGCCAGCCGCTCGTCCAGCGGGTGCTCCCGCACCGCCGCGGCCAGCTCCGTCACCAGTTCGCCGTGCAGTCCCAGCGCGAGCCGCAGGTCGACCCGGTCCAGCTCGACGCCGAACCGTTCCTTGGCCAGGCTTTCCCGCACGTCGTCGAGCCACGGCGTGCTCAACCCGGCGAACGCCTCACCCCGCCACAACGCCACCGCCCGGTCGTACCGCGCGAGACTCGCCGGCCCCGCCTCCGACCGCGCCTGCGCCAGCAACCGGTGAAACCGGTGCAGGTCCACCGCCTCCGGATCCACGACCAGCACGTACCCACCGGACCGGCGCGCGATCGCCACGTCCAGCCCCTGAAACGCGTGCCGCAGCCGCGAGAGGTACGTGTACAGGGTGTCCCGCCCCTGCCGCGGCACCCCGTCCCCCCACGCCCGATCGAGCAGCTGGTCCGCCGACACCACCTGGTTCGCGTCGACCAGCAACGCCGCCAGCACACACCGTCTTCGGCCGTGCCCGAGCTGGACCGCGTGACCCCCGCTCCACGCCTCCACAGCCCCGAGCAGCCGGAACTCGACTTCCCCCATCGCTCTGGGATAGCACGCCCGCCCGCGGGCGCGGGCCTAGTTGCCGGGCCGTTCGCCCGACGGGACCAGCCCGCGATGAGTTCTGCCCGTCGCCGCGGTCTTCAGTAACGTCCCCCTGTCCCACGCGGAGGTCCTCATGAAGCTGCTGCTCACCTCAGGTGGCGTCACGAACGCCGGCATCCACACGGCGCTCGTGGAGCTGCTCGGCAAACCGATCTCCGAGTGCCGAGCCCTCTGCGTTCCCACCGCCCAGTGGGGTCACCCGATGTGCGGCCCGGCGTCGGTGAGGGGCTTCGTGGCGGCCGAACCGAGGTGGCGGCACTTCTCCGGCCTGGGCTGGCAGTCGCTCGGCGTCCTGGAGCTCACCGCACTGCCGTCCGTCGGCGCACGGCGGTGGGTCCCGTGGGTCGAGGAGGCCGACGTGCTGCTGGTCGACGGCGGCGACGCGACCTACCTGTGCCACTGGATGCGCGAGTCGGGGCTCGCCGACCTGTTGCCCTCGCTGCCCGACCTGGTCTGGGTGGGCGTGAGCGCCGGCAGCATGGTGCTGACGCCCCGGATCGGCTCGTACTTCGTCGAGTGGGCCGGCGCACCGGACGACCGCGCGCTCGGGGTCGTCGACTTCTCGATCTTCCCGCACCTCGGCGCGTTCCCCACGAACACCCCGGCCGATGCCGAGCGGTGGGCCGCCGACATCGGCGGGCTTGCCTACGCGATCGACGAGCAGACGGCGATCACCGTGGTCGACGGCAAGGTCGAGGTGGTGTCCGAGGGAGAGTGGACCAAGTACCCCTAGAGGCCCAGACGCTGCTGTTCGGCCTGCACCACGCGCTGCTCCACCGACACCGCCGAGTCCAGCGCGCTCGCGTGCGAGTGCTTCGTGTCGCTCTCCCGCGCGTAGTGGTCGAACAGCAACGTCTTGTGGTCGCGGATCTCCCGCACCCGCGCGTCCACGCTGTCCTTGACCAGCAACCGGTGCACGTGGACCTTGCGGACCTGGCCCATCCGGTGGCAGCGGGCGATCGCCTGGTCCTCGGTGCTCGGCTTCCACTGCGGCTCCGCGATGATCACCACGGAAGCGGCCTGGATGTTCAGGCCCACGCCGCCCGCCTCGATCTGGGCCAGCAGCACCGCGTGTCCTTCGCGCGCCGTGAAAGCGTCCACCAGCTGCTGGCGGCCCTCGGCCGAGGTCGCGCCGGTCAGCGGGCCGAACGCCTCGATGTGGTCCGCGACGGCGTCCAGCACGTCGTGGAAGTACGAGAACACCACGACCTTCCAGCCGTTTTCCCGCGACTCCTCGACGATCTCCAGCAGCCGCTCCAGCTTCGCCGAGCCACGGGGTGTGCGCGGGGTGAAGGCGGCGCGGCGCATCGCCATCAGGTTGCCCTCGCGCACGGCGTCGAGGTACGCGCCGCGGTCCTGCTTGCCGAACTCGACCCAGTCCTCGACCTCGAGCAGTTCCGGCAGCTCGCCCAGCACGTCCTCCTGGTTGCGCCGCAGGTACACCGGCGCGACCACGCGGCGGAAGGCCTTCGCTCCCACCACGGCCCCGGTGTCGCCCGTGCGGGCCGCGACGCTCGGCTGGAGGTAGGCGACCAGGGTGCGGAACTCCTCGACGCGGTTCTCCATGGGTGTGCCGGTGAGGAGCACGGCCCGTTCGGCGCGTTGCACGACCGCGTTGACGGCCTGGGAGCGTTGCGTGTCCGGGTTCTTCACGTAGTGCGCCTCGTCGACCACGACCAGCGTCGGGCGGAACTTCTTCGGCAGCACCAGTTTCGGCAGCGTGCCGAACGTCGTCACGCCGACGCCGCCCTGCGCCAGCCACTCGCTGACCGCGCCGTCGCGGCCCGTGCCGTGCAGGCGGTGCGGCACGAGGTCGCTGTGCCGGGCGATCTCGTTGACCCAGTTGACGACGACGCTCGCCGGGCAGATCACCAGGAACCCGCGCCGCCCTCCGGCAGCGATCGAGGCCATCACGGCGATGGCCTCGATCGTCTTGCCCAGTCCCATCTCGTCGCCGATGATCACGCGTTTGCGGGCCAGCGCGAACTTCGCCCCGAACACCTGGTAGCCGCGCAACGACACCTTCAGCAGGCTGGTGTCCAGCGGGGTCGCGTCGACCTCGTGCTCGATGTCCGTCGGCACGAAACCCTTGGCGGCACTGCGATCCGGCGTCGCGTCCGGACCGGCGAGGTCGGCGAGGAGCGTGTTGTACGCGGCCGCGTCGAGCTCGTAGTCACGCCACAACGCGCGCCGGTCCAGGTCCGGCACGCGCAGCTGGGCACCGACCGCGCGCAACGCCGTCACGTCGCGGCTCGCCAGCAACGTCTCGAGCCGGTCGAGCGAGTCGAGGGCCGCCTGCCGGTTCTTCCTCAGCGAGAAGAACATCCGCACCCGGCTCCAGGCACGGGACGCGGCGCGCACGTCGGCGTCGACCCTGCCCAGGACGTCCGCGAGCGGCTCGCGCAGCGGCCCGACGAGCTGGTTCGCCCTGCGCAGCTTGGACAACAGCTGCAACAGCTCGGTCTGGGCGCCGTCGGCCCGGTCCGGGTTCAGCCGGACGGTCGTGTCCCGCACGACACCGTCCACGACGGCGCGCACGACGTCCATGATCTGCTCGGCCGACTGCCTGCCGACGCCGGGCACGCCGTCGAGCTGCTCCAGCCGGGCCCGCGCGACGTCGGCGACGGTCCGGTACCCGGCGGCCTCCAGCGTGCTCAGCCGCAGGTTCCCCTTGGCCTCGCGGAGCCTGTCCACGGGCATGGCGGTGAGCCGCTCCGCCACCAGCGCGTCCCGCATCGCCGCGTACTGCGCGGAGGCCCGTTCGAGCAGCCGGTCCGGTTCCGCGCGCACCCCTGCCACCTCGGCACGGAACGCCTCCGCGGCGTCCAGCACCGCACGCGCGTGCTTACCGACCTTCGACGAGTCGCCCACGGGTGTCCCTTCTCCAGGCGGTCAGAGGGTACCCAAGGAGCTCAGCGGCCCCACTCGACGCAGCTCAGTCCTCAAAGTCCGAGAACCGGCAGTTCCACGTCCACAGCAGGCGCGCCGCCCGGTTCGCGCCAAGCCCGGTACCGGAGCTCTTCCGGGCTGGTGATCCCGTATGTCTCGTGCAGCGCGCCGACACAACACCGCGCTAGAAGCACGAACTCGGCCGTGAGCGCCGGGCGTCGCAACGACGACGTCCAGTTGGGCTGTGCGACGTCCGGCGCGGTCCAGCCGTGCCTGCGCAGCTGGAACTCGTCGGCGTCCGCCACGACGTCCGTCCCCGGCGCCTCCGCGTCGAGCCGGTCCGGCGAGGCCGCGAACTGCACGTACCTCTTCGGGTCGGCCGCCGCGTGCACGACGAGGAACACGCCGTCGGTCACGTCGCGCACCGCGTCCGCGAGGCGTTCGGCGAACTGCTCCCAGTCGTGCGCCAGCGTCCACGGCATGAGCACGGGCGTGAGCGTGGTGGTGAACTCCAGCTCCGCGTCCTCGAACGCGATCTGCTTCTCCATCGGCGTCCGGTGGTCGCGCCGTTGGAAACCCTCCGCGTGCGCCCGAGGGTCGCGCGTGGTCACCACGTACTCGTCGGCCGTGTTGCCGACGACCTCGACGGTCATGCCGCGGTAGGTGCCGGGCCGGGCGAGGTCGTAGCAGTCCAGCACGTCGTCGTGCGCCAGCTGCTTCGTGAACGTGCGCCGTCCTTTCTGGACGAACGACTCGTCGACCGCGTGGTCGGCCGTGATCCACCACCTGCCGGGCGGCATGTGCTGCAGCCGGTAGGCGACGTCGAGGTACCGGACGAAACGTCCCGGTGCGGGCAGCCGGTTCACCTGCGTCCTGCCCTTCGGTCGAGCGCGATGCCTTGCGGGGTCTCGAACCTCGCGCGGAGACTCTTCAGCGCGAGGTTGAACGAGATCCTCCCACCGGACGCCGTGTCCCACCTGGCGCTGGACACCCCCTCCCGGTCCGACATCGCCGGCACGCCCCACCGGGACTCCCCTTCGCGCACCATCAGAGCGAAGGCGTCCCCGAGGAATCGCCGCGACGCCGGGGTGACCTCGTGGATCGCGTCGGCCACGTGGAGACCGAGGTAGGACAGGTTCCTCCGGGCGCCGATCGCCGACACGTCCGGAACCGTGAAGCCGGACACCGTGTTCATGAGGTACCGGACACCGCCGTCGACCTCGATCGTCCATCCGAAACGGTCGACGGCCAGCTCCTGCACCTCGTCGCGGGTGAGCGGCCACGGCGCGGCGCCCCAGAAGTCCATGAGGTCACACGCCTCGGCAGGCGTCATCGCTGTCCAGCTCACCTCTCGATCTTCGCACGCCGACTGGCCCTCCGCGCACCCTTCAGGCAGGTAGCACCACGGCCCTGGAGAACGGTTTCCCGGATCTGGGACCATGCCGCACCATGGATCGTTACGAGCAGTTCCACCGCGCGGCAACAGATCGAGGCATCCCCGGCGACGAGATCGGCAGGTTCGCCGACCAGCTCCGGTTCGCGGTCTGGGCGGGGATCGCCCAGGACGGCGACGACGTCGTCGGACAGTTCGGAGGGCTGCCGCGGTTACCGGTGGGCGTGAAGTGGCCGAGCAGCGCGGACGGTTCCCCGTTGCCCTTCCTCGCCTCCGTCGACTGCGCGGCGCTCCCCCGCGCCGAAGGACTCGCCCTCCCGGAGACCGGCTCGCTGCTCTTCTTCCTGCACCACGAGGACGACCTGCTCGCGCCCCTCACCGCGGACGAGCCGGAGTTCGCCCGCGTCGTCCACGTTCCGGCGGGCACCGAGACGGCACCGGCGGACCCACCGGCCGACCACGCCGACAGGACGTTCTTCCACGAGGACATCCCTTTCCTGCTCACCGAACGCCCGCTCTCGGCCTCGGTCGAGCCCGTGCTGCCGAAGTGGGTCGGCGACGAGGACTTCGACTTCGACTCGGACGTGCTGGAAGAGCTGGCCGGCGAACTGGAGCACGCCGCCGAGCTCGTCGAGGTGGTCGACGAGCTGTGGCCGGAGCCGGACCGGAGTGCCTGGTTGCGCCTCGGCGGGTACTGCTCGCAGATCGGCGGCCAGGACACGCCGTGGACGCGGATGAAGCTGGCCGGCATCGCCAGCCGGCGCGAGGCACGGCTTCCCGACGCGGAGCGGCTCAGCTCGGGCGACGTCGAGGAGTACCGGCTGACCCGGGAATGGCTGCCGCTCGCCCAGTTCTACACGGCGAGCGACTACCACTACGGGTGCTTCCTGATCAGCTCGGACGACCTGGAGGCCGGGCGCTTCGACCGGATGCGCTCGTTCACCATGTTCAGCGAGTAGCCGCCTCCTGGAAGAGGCTGGCGTGCGACCACTGGGCGGCGGGCGACGTCCCCGCCCTGCTGTCCGCGACGACCAGGTCGGGATGGCTGAACAGGCCCTGGCCGGTGGTCGGCGAGGCGGGGGCCGACGGCTGACCGTCGTGGGCGGTGTGCTGAGAGCGCAAGAGCGTCGGCTTTCTGTGTGTCCGGGGAACGGCTGTGAGCGCGTATCGGTGGATGCGCGCTCACAGCGGTCCGGGGATGCCCACACCGAGAGAAGATCAATCCTCGATTTCGGAACTTCCTGACCCCGCGGTCCCGGTCAGCGTCGCAGGGTCAGCAGACCTGGCCGGTACGGCAGGCGGCCGTAGTCGCCGCCGGAGTTCGGATCACGCCCCTGGTACAACAACTGCAGGTTGCACGGGTCGATGGTCTTGGTCTGGTCGGGGTTGCTGCGGATCAGGTCGCCGTGGCTGATGTCGTTGGTCCAGGTGGCACCGCTGTTGGCCTTTCCGGCGAACGGGTTGCTCTCGGTCGCGGCCTGCGGGGTCCAGGACCCGTTGAGGCTGCTGGAGGTGAACGACCGGAAGTAGCGGCCGTTGGCGCCCATCGCCTCGACGAGCATGAGGTACTGGTTCTGGCCCTGGACCTTGTACACCTCGACGCCCTCGAACAGGTTCGCCGTCGTGTCGCTCATGATCTGCGTCCAGGACGAGCCGAAGCTGCCGGGGAAGTTCCCGATCGGCATGCTCGCGCGGTAGATCTTTCCGTTGTCACCGGCGAAGAACAGGTACATCGTCGTGCTGTCGCCGATGAGCGTCTGGTCGATCGGGCCGGTGCCGGAGTCGGGAATCGTGCCGGTGAACAGCGTCTGCGGAGACGACCACCCGTTGGGGTTCGTGGGGTCGCTCGACGTGCGGTAGCTGAAGGTGGTCGGGCCCCACTGGTAGGTGAGCACCCAGATGTTCCTGGGGGCGAAGTAGAACAGCGTCGGGGCGACCGCGCCCGTGCTCATGGCGTTCTGGCTCGCCGAGGCCATGTCCGGCCAGTCGGCGAAGGTGCCGAAGTTCATCGAACCCCAGGTCGTGCCGGTGTCGTGGGTGGTCGCGTAGACGAGGTGCCTGCCGTTGTGGACGACGTGGGTGAAGTCCTTGAGCGACACCCAGCCCTGCCTCGGCGTGGCGAGCGGCCCGGTCGAGGACCAGCGGTACGCCGACGGGAGCTGACAGCCTCCTCCCCCGCTGCCGACCCGGACGAGCTGCCACTGCTGGTTCGCGCCGTTCCAGTCGCCGTACTGCACGACGTTGCCGCCGTCGGCGGTCGACGCGCCCTGGACCTCGACGGCCTTGCCGCTGTTGCGGTTGATCAGCCGCACGTGGCCGCCGTCGGAGTCGGCGAGGCGGAACTGCTGGTTCGTGCCGTTGCCGTCGGCCCACTGGACGATGCTGCCACCGTCGGCCGTCGAGAAGTTGTAGACGTCGAGAACCTTGCCGGACAGCCTGGACTTCAGCCGGTAGTAGCCGCCGCCCGAGTCGACGAACTGCCACTGCTGCTGGTTGCCGTCGTTGCGGGCCCACTGCACGATGCGCGCGCCGTCGTTCGTGGCGAGGTTGTAGACGTCGAGTGCCTTGCCGCTGTTGCGGTTGACCAGGACGTACCACGCACTGGTGTCCACGGTCGCCGCGGAGACCGGTGCCGCGCTCACCACCAGGCCGCTGAACAGGACGACCACCGCGGCGAAGATGCCTGCCGTACGACTTCTGCGGCCGACGGGACGACGGCCTGATGCGGACATGACGATGCTCCTCTTCGCTGAGGCGTCGCGCCGTCGCCGGGGATCCGATCACGTCCACCACACTGTGGAGGATCGCCCGCACACCGGTCAAGGAAGTGTCGAACGCGTTCGACACAACGTCCACAGTGGACGTTGCTGTCAGCACTGGGGCTGCCCCCCGTGGCGAGGTGCGGTCGGCACCAACGCGGATCGAGGGGCCGGCCCCATCGCCCGGCGGCGGGCGCGTTCCTAGTGTTCCCCACCATGGTCGGACATCAGATCTCCTTACCGCGCAAAGCGATCGCACTCGGCTCGGCGATCCTCCTCGGCGTCGCGCTCACCGCGGTCTCGGCGTCCGAGGCCGCGAGCAGCCCACCCACCTCCACGACCCGCAAGGTGACCAACGCCGAGCACGAGCTGGTCTTCCACGTCACGGAGGGAAAGTCACCCGCCCTGGTCCTGGACGCGGGCGGCGGGCTCAGCTCGTCCTACTGGAGGCAGCTGGCACCCAGGCTGGCGAGGGCCACCGGCTCGAAGGTCATCACCTACGACCGCGCCGGCGAGGGCGAGAGCGACGAGGTCTCGGGTCCGTGGCTCGTGCAGAACGCCGTGTCGGACCTGGAGGCCGGGCTCAGGAAACTGGGCGTGACCAGGAACGTCGTGCTGGTGTCCCACTCGATCGCGGGAGAGGTCGCGACCAACTTCGCCGCCAGGAACCCCGGCTGGGTCTCGGGAGCGGTCCTGGTCGACGCGAACGTCCCGGACTTCTTCACCGACGACGTGCTCACGGCCTTCGCGCCCGTCATCGAGCAGCAGCGCGCCGCCCTGCTGGCACAGCCCTCGACCAAGAAGAACCGCCAGCTGCTCGCGGTCATGGTCGACTACGCCCCCGTCCACCGCGTCTTCCACCGGCTCGCCTGGCCCGCGAACGTGCCGGTGACCGCGATCGTCGCCTCCGGAACGCCGTTCCCCGGCTCCCCCGAGGCGGCGCAGTCGTGGCGCGACGCCCAGGTGCGGTTCGCCCAGGGCGCGCCGAACCGCAAGCACGTGCTCGCCGACGGCACCACGCACGAGGGAATCGTGACCGAGCGGCCGGACATCATCGTCCAGGCGATCACCGACGTGCTGAAAGCCGTTGGATAGCAACGACTTTTCGAAAAGTGGGCATCGACGCTGGACAACGCGGTGCCACCCGGAACCGGCCTTGATGACTCGGACGTCTTGTGCCAATACTGTTTGGAGCTCAGGCACAGCCCCCGCGGACACGGCGCAGTCCCGGGGGTTTCCCACCACACCAACGAACAGAAAGCGCCACCATGTCACTGACAGCGAAGTCAGTCGCACGAGCGTCGCTCGTGTCCGCCCTCGTCGCCGCGGCCGCCGGAGCCGCGATCATCGGAGCCTCGCCCGCCAGCGGCGCGGCCTCCACGCTCGGCGCGGCCGCCCAGCAGAGCGGCCGGTACTTCGGCACCGCCGTCGCCGCCAACAAGTTGGGCGACTCGACCTACGTGGGGATCCTGAACCGCGAGTTCGACATGGTCACGGCCGAGAACGAGATGAAGATGGACGCGACCGAGCCGAACCAGAACCAGTTCAGCTACGCCAACGGCGACCGGATCGTGAACCAGGCGCGCGGTCAGGGCAAGCGGGTGCGCGGGCACGCGCTGGCGTGGCACTCGCAGCAGCCGGGCTGGATGCAGAACATGTCCGGGTCATCCCTGCGCAACGCGATGCTCAACCACGTCACGCAGGTCGCGACCTACTACCGCGGCAAGATCTACGCCTGGGACGTCGTCAACGAGGCGTACGCCGACGGCAGCAGCGGCGGACGGCGCGATTCCAACCTCCAGCGCACCGGCAACGACTGGATCGAAGCCGCGTTCCGGGCGGCCCGATCCGCGGACCCCAATGCCAAGCTCTGCTACAACGACTACAACACGGACAACTGGTCGCACGCCAAGACCCAGGGCGTCTACCGGATGGTGCAGGACTTCAAGTCGCGCGGCGTCCCCATCGACTGCGTCGGCTTCCAAGCGCACTTCAACAGCGGCAACCCGGTGCCCTCGAACTACCACACGACGTTGCAGAACTTCGCGAACCTCGGCGTGGACGTGCAGATCACCGAACTCGACATCGAGGGCTCCGGCAGCTCGCAGGCCCAGCAGTACCAGGGCGTGACGCAGGCCTGCCTCGCCGTCTCGCGCTGCACCGGCATCACCGTCTGGGGCATCCGTGACACCGACTCGTGGCGCGCCTCCGGCACCCCGTTGCTCTTCGACGGCAGCGGTAACAAGAAGGCCGCCTACAACTCGGTCCTGAGCGTCCTCAACAACGGCACGAGCCCCACCCCGACGTCCACCACCACGACGACCTCGAACCCCGGCGGCGGGGGTTGTACGGCCACGTACTCCGAGGGCGAGAAGTGGAGTGACCGCTTCAACGGCAACGTCACCGTGACGGGCACGGACAACTGGATCGTCACCGTGACCGTCAGCTCACCGCAGCGGATCATCGCCACCTGGAACACCAGTCCCAACTGGGACACCGCGAACGTGATGACCGCACGCCCCAACGGCAACGGCAACACGTTCGGCTTCACCGTCCAGCACGGCGGAAACTGGACCTGGCCGGCCCTCAGCTGCCGGGTGGGCTGAGAAACCGCAGCGCGCTCTCTTCGCCGGCCCGCACTTTCGCCACGTGGTCGGCGAAGTTGAGCCGTTCGAAGAGCGAGGCACCTGCTCCCATCGACAGGACGAGGGCTTCCTCGGTGAGCCTGATGCTCTCCGCCTTGTCGATGGCGGCGGCCATTTCTTCTTCTGTGGCAACGATGATGCCGTCGCTGTCCCCGACGAGGAGGTCTCCCGGCGTCACGACGATCCCGTCGAGGCTCACCGGAACGTTGATGCTCGGCACCTTGCGGGCGGTGCCGGCCCGGGGCGTGGTGCCCAGCGCGAAGACCGGAAGTGTCAAGCGCGCCAGGGCATGGCTGTCGCGCACCATTCCGTGGACGACGAGCCCGGCCAGCCCGCGCCGGGCCGCCTCGGTGGCGAACAGCTCGCCGGCGACCGCGTTCGCGGACCCGTTGGCGTTCACCACCAGCACGTCGCCGGGGCCGCACGCCTCCAGTCCCGCGAGAACGGACAGGAGGTCGTCGTCGGAGTCGGCGGTGACGGCGCGGCCAGCCATCCGGGTGCCGGCCGAGACGAGGCGCAGGGCCGCGGGAAGCACGCGCAGGGACTTGTTCGCGTCCGACAGGGCGGCCGCGTCGACGCGGGCCACCCGATCGAGGAGGGAGTGGTCGCGGAGCGGTCGGGAGGTCATGGCCACTGCCTTTCCGGGGCGGACGAGGATCGCGGGCGGTCGTGCTCATCCTCCACCCCGGAGTCGGCGCCCGCCCGGCTCCGCTACCTCGCGGTGAGGAACTCGTTCCGCCGCAGCACCCTGCCGACGATCCCGGTGTCGCCGAGCGCTCCGCAGAAGCCTGGCCTCAGCGCAGGGCTCCTGCATGCCGCCCGAATTCTGTGGGAGCGCTCTCGCGACCTCGAAGAACGTTGTTAACTCTCCGTTCGCCGGCAAGTCGATCAAGAACATCTAGGGTGCCGGGCGGGAACAACCCTGCCCAGTCCGCACCTCAAGTCCCTACGAAGGACGAGTGACTCCCCATGAACTCGCACACCCTGCGCAAATCGATCGTCGCCGCCCTCGCGGCAACCGGGCTCGCCCTGGGCTCGGCACCTGCGGCCACCGCCGCGACCACGGTGAACCTGATGACGCTCAACGTCTACCTGCGCGGCACGGGCGACCCGGCTCCCGACTCGGCGGGTGCCGTGGCGGCGACCATCCGCGCGCACAACTCCAAGATCGTGGCACTCCAGGAGACCTCCTCGGCCTTCACCGCCGCCGTGGCCGCGAAGCTCGGCTGGAGCCACGTCACGCACGGCGACGTGGCGGTGATCTCCGCGTCCACCCAGACCTCCACCGACCGCCTCACCGCCTCCGGCGCCCCCGTCGTCGGCGGGCAGATCGGCGGCGTCTGGTACTACTCCACCCACCTCAGCCACCACCCGTACGGCCCGTACCTGTTCTGCGACGACGGCGCCCCGGCCGCCACGGTGACCGCCCAGATGCAGTCCCAGGTCGACCAGGCGATCGCCATCGAGAACTGGGCGCGCACGCCGAAGGCGCAGATCCTGATGGGCGACTTCAACAGCCCGTCGGGCCTCGACTGGGTCGCCTCGGCCAGGGCGCACAACTGCGGCACCGTCTACGACTGGCAGACGCTGCGGACGTTCTACGCCGCGGGCTGGCAGGACACGTTCCGCGTGGCAAACCCGAACCCGGCGACCACGCCGGGCGACAGCTGGTCGGCCAAGCCGTCCAACAGCGGCGACCCGCAGGACAGGATCGACTACATCCTGACGAAGAGCGGGAGCTCGGCGAGCGCGGCCGTCCGGACGAGCTCCAGTGCGATGATCGGCAACTGGTCGGACCCCGACTGGATCAGCGACCACTACGGGTTCGTCTCGACGATCACCATCGGCTGAGCGAGCACCGGCCGGCCGTCGGCACCGTTGCGGAGTTGACCGCCGGGGTGAACCTGGCCCCGGCGGTCAGCGTTCCGCTTCGTCGCCCAGAGCGCGCAGCACGTCGGCCAGCCACACGAATCCGTACCCCACGGCGCTGTCGGGATCGGACAGCATCCTCTCCAGGTGTGCCCAGGACTCGGAAAGCATCCCGATAGTGAGTTCGCTCGGCTCGCTGTTCATCTCGTACGCCTGGTCTCGCGGTACCGACCAGAACGCCTCCTCGTCGATCCGCACCACCTGCTCGCCGGCGCGGATCCGTTCGAGCAGCAGGTCGAACACACCTTTGAGCCGGTCCACCGGAACGTCGACCATCAGCGAACTCCCCCAGTTTCTGAACGATCTCCGGCAAATGACGCGCGGTCAGCCGCCCAGCAGGCGGGTGCTCTCCTCCGCGCGGCGCAGGGCGGTCAGCAGCGCGGCCCGGCCCGCGTGGTCGATGTCGTGGGTCAGCGCGTCGACCGCGGCCGAGCCGCCCTGCTGGAGCCTGTCGGCCAGCTCTCGGTGGACGGCGGCCAGGCTCCGGGCGTCGAAGTCGGGGCGGACGAAGGTGAGCAGGAGGCGCACCTCGTCCTCGCAGCGGCGGTAGCTGTCGAGCAGGTGGCGGTTGCCGGCCGCCGCGACGATCGCCCGGTGGAACGCGCTGTGCACTCGGGTCAGTTCGCGCCAGGTCGGGGCCGGTGAGCGGGTGGCCAGCGACTCCAGGTTCTCCACCTCTGCCAGCACCGGGCCGAGGTCCGCGCCCGCGGCCAGCGCCATGCGCAGCGCGCCCAGTTCGAGCACCTTGCGGTAGTCGAAGATCTCGTCGATCCGGGCCTGGGTGAGCGGTGCGACGACGGCACCGCGGTGTCGTTCGTGCACCAGCAGGCCGCGTTCTACGAGCAGGCGCAGTGCCGAGCGGACCGTGTGGCGGCCCACGCCGAAGCGGGCGACCAGTTCTTCCTCGCGGAAGCGGGTGCCCACCGGGTGTGCGCCGTCCAGCAGTTCGCCGCGCACGGCTGCGGCGATGCGCTCGGGAGCGGCTGTCGCGGTGTCCACGTTCAGGATTGTGTCACAATCGAGGTGGAGTGTGTGACACAAGATAGGGGGCGCCATGGTCGACGTTCAGGTGTTCGGTGAGTCCGGGCCGCCGGTGCTGCTCCTGCCGGGTGGCGCCGAGTCCGCCGACGGGTTCTTCCCCGGTCTGCGCGCGGGGCTGGCGGACGCGCGGGTGATCGAGCACGACCGGCCTGGCACCGGGAGGTCCGCGGTGGGCGGCGAGCTCTCCGTTGCCGCCAAGGCGCTCAGCGTGCTCATCGACGAACTCGGGCACGGGCCGGTGGTCGTGGTCGGGCAGAGCCTCGGCGGGGCGGTGGGGGCGCTGCTCGCCCGGGATCATCCCGCGCAGGTGGCGGGGCTGGTGCTGCTCGACCCGACGCCGATCAACGACCCCCGCACGTGCGCGACCATCGAGCGGATGACGGTCGTGCTGGGGAAGGCGGCCGCCGTGCCCGGCCTGCGGGGTCTGGTGGCGGCGGCGTTCCGCAGGACCGCGCTCCGGACCGCTCGCGGACTGCGGCCCGACTGCGCCGCCGCGGCCGAACGCACGGCGCGGCTCGACATCCCCCAGCTGGCGCGTGCGGTGCGCGGTCTCAGCGCGCTGTCGCAGGGCTTCCGGGAGTCGGAGCTTCCTCGGCTGCCCGCGGTCGTGGTCACGGCCGAGCGCAAGCCGGACCACGCGGTCCGCCAGGCGCACGAACGGCTGGCGGCTGCTTTCGGTGGCGAGGTCAGGACCTGGCCCGGAGCCACGCACAGCGTTCATCTCGACCACCCGGACGAGGTGCTCGCCACCGTGCGGGAGGTCGTGCGACAGGTCGCGAGCTAGCTCAGGTCGCGTGCGGCGGGGACGGCCTCCAGCAGGTACCAGCGCCAGAACGCGGCCCGGCGGACGGCGTCGCCGCTCTCCTCCCACGTCGCGCCACCGGCTTCCGCGGCGGCCGCGAAGAAGCACGGCGGCCAGTAGTCCGGGTCGAACTCGCGCTCGTCCTCCGCCTCGATCTCGGTCACCTCGCCCGCCGCGGCCTCGTTGGCGACGGCCCAGCACGCCATCCCGGCCGCGAACGCCGGGCCGAACGGCGGTTCCGGCGCGTAGACCGCGTCGAGCTTCGTGCGCAGCGCGCCCAGCCGGTTCTGCACGTCGCGGCCCGCCAGCGCGTCGTCCAGCACCTCGACGGGCTCGGCGTCGTCCGGGAACGCCGCCGTCCACAGCGGCGCGACGCGCCGGGCGCACTGCTCCCCCAGCCGCACGACGTGACCGTGCCCCAGCTCCGCCAGCGCCAGCCTGATCTCGCGGCGCGGCGGGTAGGGCAGCTCGCCGTCGTCCGGCAGCGCGGAGGCGAGGCGGCGCAGTTCGTCGTCATGCAGGGTCAAAGTTGACGCTCCCGTCGGGCAGGTACGTTCGGGTTCCGTCCGGGCCGGTCACGACCTGGGTCTGGCCCCGGTGCTCGGCCAGCCGCCGGAAGAACTCCTGGCAGTCCGGACATTGTGGTAGGTCGACGCGCACCGGCGCATTCGGGTCCAGCACGGCGGCCTGCCGTTCCGCGTGCGACGCGTAGTGCTGGCCGGGCACACCGTTGTCCAGGAACGAGTTGGGCCTGATCGGGTGGCCGATCTCGTCCATCAGGTCCATGACCTCCTGCGGCGGCACCCGCGTGGTGCCGGCCGGGGGCGGTGGCCGGTCGCTCCACCCGCTCATCGTCTGCACGTTGTCGGTGTTGGCGAGGCACTTCTTGCGACCCCAGATCACCGCGAGGCCCAGCGGGTCGCACGCGTTGACGGGGTTGCCCGCGTACGCCCGCGGGTTGGTGCCGCCGCCCAGCCCGAGCGGGTCCACGCTGCAGTAACGCCCGGTCGCCGGGTCGTAGAACCGCGCGTAGTTGTAGTGCAGTCCCGTTTCCTGGTCGAAGTACTGGCCCTGGAACCGCCACGGCGTGGACGCGGCCGACGCCAGCCTGCCCAGCGCCTCGCCCCACAGCGTGCTCTCGGAACGCCACGCGAGCGCGCCGGACGGGTCGACCAGCTCGGAGGCCGTGCCGATCACGTCGACCACGATCGAGTAGAACCGGCGGTCCACCCACTCCTGCGGCGCCGTGCGGGCCCGTTCCCGCTGGGTGATCGGGCGGAACCCGCCGGGCTCCCAGTCCCAGGTCGTCGCGCCCGAGCCGGTGTCCTGCTCGGCGAGCACCGTGCCGTCCCAGTGGAACGTCACCTGCTCGGCGATCCCGTCCGCGCCGAGCCGTTGCTTGGCCACGCGACGGCCGAGCGGGTCGTAGACGTACCGCCAGCGCGTGCCGTCCGGTGTCGTCACGCCGACCAGCCTGCCCTCGGCGTTCCACCGGAACCGCCAGCTGTCCGGCTTGGCGGACAGCCGTTTGCGCTGGCGCAGCACGACCCTGCCCTCGGCGTCGTAGCGGTAGCGGACGTTGCCGGTCTCGACCAGCATCGTGCCGACGTAGTTCCACGGCCGGTCGAGCCGGTCGCCGAACGCGTCGCTGCTCCGGATGTTGCCCGCGTCGTCGTAGTCGAACCGCTGCTGCCGCCCCGGTCCGTCGGCCGAGGTGATGCGGCCCCTCGCGTCGAACTCGTAGCGCTGGCCGCCGCGCAACCGGTCGGCGACCGACTCGATCAGCCCGTCGGGACGGTAGCGGTAGGAGCGCTGCTGGAGCTGTCGCGGACTGCCGGTGAGGCCGATCGTCTGGTGCGCCAGCCGGCTGTTCACGTCCCAGCCCTGGGTGATCGACGTGGTGTCGTCCAGCAGCCGCAGCGTTTCCCGGCCCGCGGCGTCGTGCCGGAACGTGATGGTGTGCCCGCCCGAGGTCAGCGCGGCCGGGCGGCCCTCGGAGTCGTACGACCACGTGCTGCGGGCGCCGCTCGGGGTCGTGCGGGAGGTGCGCCGCCCGAGGACGTCGTAGGTGGACACCACGCCGGCGCCGTTGACGGTCTCGCGGACGACCCGGCCGAGCCGGTCGCGGTCGAACTCCACCCGCACGTCGGCGTTCGCGGTCTCCAGCAACCGCCCGACCGGGTCGTAGCGGTAGGTGGACGTACCGGCGTCCGAGCGCCGTTCGACCAGCTTGCCGAGCGCGTCGTAGCGGTAGGCGACGGCCTCGCCGGCGGCGTTGGTGCGCCGCACGACCTGGCCCGCCGCGTCGTGGTCGTGGTCGAGCAGCCGTCCGTCGAAGTCGATCTCGCGGATCCGGTTGCCGGCGGCGTCGTACTCGTAGCGCCACTCGGCACCCTGCTCGTTGACCACCGCGACAAGGCGCAGCTCGCGGTCGTAGCGGTAAATCAGCCGCGACCCGTCCGGGCCGATCTCCGCGGCCGGAAGGCCGAAGTGGGTGCGTTCGAGCCGGGTGACCGCGCCCAGCGGGTCGACGTACTCGATCTGGTTGCCCTCGGGGTCCTGCCGCCAGGTCGCCGAGGTGCCGTCGGGCAAGGTGCGGCTGCGCAGCCCGCCTTCGACCGTCCAGCTCTGCCGCACGGTGTTGCCCGCCGGGTCGACCACCGTGCCGATCCGGCCGAACGGGTCGCGCACGTAGCGGGTGGTCTCGCCGAGCGAGTCGGTCAGCGCGACGGGCAGGCCGGCGCGGTCGGCCTCGATCCGGCGCGTCACGCCGGTGGGGTCGGTGACCGCCGCCAGGCCGCCGCGGTCGTCGTAGGCGTAGGTCGTGCGCTCACCCGCGGGATCGGTGGAGGTGATGACGTTGCCGGTGGCGTCGTAGGTGTAGTGCCAGGTCGCGCCGTCCGGTTCCACGACGCGCACGGGCAGGGCGAGGTCGTTGTACTCGGCGGTGGTGGTGCTGCCGTCCGGCCTGGTGACCGCGGTCGGGTTGCCGTTGTCGTCGTAGGCGATGCTCGTCCTGCGCCCCAACGGGTCCGTGCGGGCCAGCACGCGGTCGAAGCGGTCCCACTCCTGGAGGGTGCGGTGGCCCAGCGGGTCGATCTGCTCGACGACCTGGTGGCGCGCGTTGAGGCGGTACGTCGTCGTGTCGCCCAAAGCGTTGGTGTACAAGGTGGTCAGCGGCGCGGAGTCGTAGTCCCAGACCCCGGTGACGGCGCCGCCGGAACCGTCGGTGCGGGTGACGCGGCCGCGGTCGTCGTAGAAGTACTGGTACCACTCGTCGTTGCGGTCGACCCACTTGGTGATGCGCGCGGCGTCGTCGTACTCCAGCCGGAACGGCAGGCCGGACGAGTTGACGATCTCCGTCAGGTCGCCGCGGTCGTCGTAGCGGTACCGGCTGACGGTGATCTCACCACCGTTGCCGTCGGCCAGCCACAACCGCGTGACGCGGCCGTGTTCGCTGCCGACCCCGACGCGGTAGCCGCCGGAGTGGACCACCTCGACCGGCGTGAGGCCGTCGTCGTAGCGGAACTCGACGACGTGGCCGCAGCGGTTGGTGATCGTGGCGAGCACGTGGGTGCGCAACCCGCGCTGGAACGTGAGGGTCCAGCCGTTCTCCGGCTTGTGCAGGGAGTACGTGCCCGCGGTGCTGAGCGACAACCGCCAGCGCGGTCCTTCTTCCGGCAGCACGGCGGGTCCGCCTGGCGTGGGCAGCGGGAACACCAGCCGGGTCGCCGCGTCGTCCACGAAGTAGACGCCGTCCGCCTCGACGTCGAGCCGCTGGTCGAGGCTCGACGCCCAGGACCGGCCGAACGCCCTTCCCGAGCGGTAGTGGGAGAAGTGCGTGCGTTTGAGGATCAGCGGCAGCATGCCGGGCAGTTCCAGGTCGAACTGCGTCATGAACATCTGGCCGGTGGCGAGGTCGACCGGTTCGCCGGATCCCGGTGGGCAACCAGGTTCGCGGGAGTCGGTCTTGCGGTCGCCGACGCTGTCCCTGACGCCGTCGTCACCTCGTGCCGGAGGCTTCGAGTCCGGCGGACTGGACGTGCTCGACGGCGATGTCGTACTGGACGGTGATGTGGTGCTGCTGGGCGATGTGGTGCCGCTCGGTGACGTGGTGCTGCTCGGCGACGTCGTGTCCGGCGCGCTGGCAGGACTGGTGGTACCGGACGGACTCGTTGTGCCGGAAGGACTTGTCGTGCTCGAAGGACTCGTCGCGCTGGACGGGCTGGTCACGTCGGCGCCGGCCGGGCTCACACCGTCCGGCGCGTTCGGGCCGCCACCGCCGCCCCGGCCGCCCCTGCGCAGTGCGGCCAGGCCTTTCTTGATCGCCGCCCAGATCTCGTCGAGCTTCTTCAGCAACGGCTGGAGCTTGCCGATCGAGCGGACGAGCTTCTGGATGAACTCGCTGATCCGGCGCACCCACTTGGCGATCAGCGCGATCGCCTCGGGGATCACCGCCGCCGTGCCGATGCCGAGCGTGCCCGCGATCTCGGCGATCCAGCGCGGAATGCGGGAGATCAGGCTCGCGATGCACTCGGCGATCAGGTCGCGCACGATCTCCCGGACCGCGCCGACCAGCATGCCGACCACCTGCACGACGGTGCTGATCGTGTCCGCCGCACCGGCCGCGCCGGCGAGGTGTTCGGCCTCCGCCTTGGTGTTCGCGCGGTAGGCGTCCGCCGCGGGACCGGTCCACCCGGACGTGCCCGCCGCGACCTCCTTGCTGAAGTCCTGCTGCGCGGTGCCGATCGCCGCCGACACGTTCTTCCACGTGGCCGCGTAGGAGGCGATCGTGTCCGGGTCACCCGCGAGCCAGTCCAGCGCGTCCGACAACGGCTTGACGTGCTCCATCAACCACGACACGGCGTACGACAGCAGCGTGCCGACCGGGTCGGTGATCAGGCCGAGCATCTCCAGGCCCGCCCCGGCCGCCCCCGAGCCCGCCCTCGAGCCACGACCCGGAGTCGATGCCGGACCTGACGTCGTTGACGGACTCCAGGATCCCGATGCCGCTGACCGCCGTCGTGGAGTCCTGGCGTTGTGCCACAAGGGGATTGCTCATGAGCGGAACGCCTGCCGGTTGGAGTCGTCGACCGCCTCGTAGGCCTTGGCGGTCTCCCGCACCTCCGCCGCCGTGGCCTCGACCGCCGTCGCCGCCTCGGCGATGGCGTCCATGCCCATCTGCTCGATCGGGTCGACCATCGGCGGGAAGAACTGGCAGATCACCCCGTACGCCCCGGTCGGCAGACTCACCGTGCGGGCCGCGTCGACCGCGGAGGACAGCCGTTCCCTGATGCCGTCGAGCCGGGAAGCGTGCGCCCGCAACTCCTCCGGAACCAACTCAAAGCCAGACATCGCGACTCCTAGCGCAGAACCGAACCGCCGCCGTCCCAGTCGTCGTCCTCGATCTCGCCGATGCGCTTGTACTTCGGCGGCGCGGACTGCTGGTGCTGCTGCACAGGTTCGGGAAAGCGCTGTTCGTAGCCGCTCACCACGGTCTCGATGGTGGACTGCTCGTCGCCGATGGTCGCCTGCATGGCCGCCGCGACCTGAGCCGCGAGCTTGCTCTGCGCCCGTTGCGCACAAGCCATGATCTGACCGGCGACGTCCGCACCGCTGTGGTTGCGGATCTGGTCGCTGAGCTCCAGAGCCGAGATCGCGCCGGAACTGTTGACGGTCACCCTGATCATGCCGTCCGAAGTGGAATCGGTAGCGCTCACCGCGGACACGGCGGCGCCCATCTGCTGGTAGCGCTCGGCTTTCTGCTCAGCCTGCCGCGCCCACTCCTCCAGCTGCCGCTCGACCTGCTCCGGACTTCCCCCACCTACCACCGGGCACCTCCCCTGTGCCCGGCCCATCGTGGCCCGCCCGGCGTGCTCCCACGGGCGTTCGGATCAAGACCCCACGAACGGACCAGTCCGCGCCTCGATCAGCTCCTGCTGAGGCAGAACCGGCCCGTGCGGGCGAGGTACTCGGCCGTTCACGCAGGAGACCGCGTTCCTGAGTCAGAACGCGGTCTCCGCGGGTAACCGTGCGCTTCGTCCGTGGCCCCGCGCGCTGCCGCTGCTGCGGCGTGCTCAGCAGGTGACGTTGACGGTCGCGCTCGGCTGGAACGACACGTGCACGTGGTCCATGTGGTTGGCCGTGGGGCTGCCGCGGTCCTCCATCGGCGTGAACCCGCTGCCGTCGTTGTAGCGCTGGCGCCAGATCACGTAGGTGACGCCGAACGCCTTGCGGTTGGCCAGCACGTAGTCGGCCAGCTGGTTGCCGGTGGCGGTGTCGACCATGAAGTCGAGGGCCAGGCCGATCGGGTGTTCGCCGCCGCCTGCGCGGCCCGTGGCTCCGCCGATGTCGTCGACGCCGAACTTGCCCGCGATGTGGTGGCCCACCTGCGCCACGTGCGGCTTGGTGCCCTCCAGCGTGGTCGGGCAGGGCGGCGGGGGTGGTGGCGGCGGGGGCGGGGGTGGCGTGGTGGTCGTCGTGACCGGAGGCGGGGTGGTGGTCTCCGGGGCCGAGGACGAGGACGGCGGCGCGGAGCTCGAGGCCGCCAGGGAGGGCACTTCCTGGCTCACTGAGGTGGTCGGGGCGCCCAGTTGGGCGGCCGCACCGGTCGGGTCGACCGGCTGGTCGGAGCTGCGGACCACCCAGAAGGTCGCGACCAGGCCCACGGTGAGGGTGGCGGCGACCGCGATGGGCAGCTTCCGGTTGGGTGTGTCTGGCGTTCTATGTCGGCCCGGCATTCGGGAAACACCTTGCGTCGGGGACAGGGCATGCTTGCACGGCCCGCCACGTTACGAAATGAACACGAGAACGTCACAGCCGAGTGTTCTTCCTCACATCCCTGCTGGTGAGCGGCCTGCTACAGAAGGTGACCGTCCTCACGTCCGTCCAGGTCAGACGGTGATGACGACCTTCGCTCGGGCGTGGTCGGTTTCGACATGTTTGAGGGCTTCGCGTGCCTCGGCGAGCGGATAGGTGCGTTCGACGACGGGCGTGAGACCTCCTGACTCGGCCATCTGGCTCAACGCTGTGAGGAACTGGCGATCGGCGGCCGTGGTGAGCACCGAGAGGGTGTCCCGGACGAACGGCGCGCGCAGCTTCGCGCTCAGCATCAGGCGCATCGGGCCGAGGAGGCTGCCTCCGTCGAACACTCCCCCGCCGGACAGCACGATCGTGCCGCCAGGTGTGAGCGCGCGGCGCAGGGCGGCCAGCGAGTGGTTGCCGACCAGGTCGAAGATCAGGTCGTGGCGGTGGCCCGCGGTGGTGAAGTCGGTCGTGGTGTAGTCGACGACATGATCCGCGCCGAGCGACTGCACCAGGTCGACGTTCCGCGTGCTGCACACGGCCGTGACGGTGGCGCCCAACGACTTGGCGATCTGCACGGCGAACGTGCCGACGCCGCCGGACGCGCCGTTGATCAGGACGTGCTGGCCCGGCTGGAGCTTTCCGGTGTCGCGCAGGCCTTTCAGCGCGGTCTGGCCCGCCAGCGGCAGGGCGGCCGCCTGGGCGAAGGTCACAGTGGACGGTTTGGTCTCCACCAGGGACTCCGGCACCGACACGTACTCGGCGAACGCTCCGTCGGCGGTGCCCAGGTCGCCGAACACCTCGTCACCGGGGCGGAAGCGGCGCACGTCCCGGCCGACCGCCTCGACGGTGCCCGCGAAGTCACGGCCGCGGATCGTCGCTTTGGGACGGGTGAGGCCGATGCCGGTGAGCCTCGCCAGGTAGGGGTCGCCGCGCATGACGTGCCAGTCGTAGGCGTTGACGGACGCCGCGTGCACGCGCACCAGCAACTCGGTGCCCGAAGCCGTCGGGGTCTCCACGTCGCGGTACTCCAGCGTGTCCGTTGAGCCGTAACGGTTCTGCACGATCGCCTTCATCGGTGTGCTCCCTGCGGGGTGCGGACGGGCCGGCGGAGGATCCACTCCGCGACGACGAGGTTGATCACCCAGGCGGCGAGCATCAGCACCGCCTTGGCGAACTGGTCGAGCGGGCCGGTGGCGGCGATCCACGCGCTCAGCAGCACCGCCTGGGTGCCGGCGCCGAGGCCGATCGCGAACGCCCTGACCATCCAGGCGCGGTGCGCCGGCACGTCCCGGCGGCGGATCGCCCGCAGGCCCAGCACGAGGAACACCGCCCAGGCCGTGCCGAACACCAGCCGGATGCCGGTGAGCAACGCGCCCACGTCGGCGGGTTTCGGGTAGAAGACGGTCATCCACAAGCCTGACAACGCGCCCACCAGTCCACAGAGGACCAGCAGTCGGCCCGCTCCCCGGTGCCAGGCCGGTCTGCGGCGGCGCAGGCCGGGGGCGAACTGGAAGGCGCCGAGCAGGCTGTAGACGCTCACGGTGACGGCGTGCAGCACCACGGGCACGGGCGAGGCGAAGAACCGCGCGTTGTCCGGCGTGATCTCCGCGCCGCCGCCCAGTTCGGTCAGCCGGAGCACGCCACCGAGCACCGGGATGACGCTGAACAGGATGATCGCGGCCGGGACGAGCTTGTCGGACCTGGGGTTCATGCCATGAAGCGTGGCGGGCGGGGCGGGGTCAGGTCTCCAGCAGAAAGGACACGATCATCCTGGCCGTTGGTCGAGGGCGGTCGTCGTACTTTCGGCTGAGCGACGGACCCGTCTCGTCTCGTAGGCCCAGATGGCGACCTCGACCCGGTTCCGCGCGCCGATCTTCGCCATCAGGCTCGCGAGGTGCGACTTCACCGTGCTGAGCGTGATGTGCAACTCCTGGGCGACCTCGCTGTTGGTGCGGCCGGCCGCGACGGCGGCCAGGACCTGCTCCTCCCGTTCGGTCAGCGGGTCGATCGGCTGCACCACGGGACCGGCCGGACCGTTGTTCGCGAACGCGTCCAGCAGCCGGGCGGTGACGCTGGGCGCGATCAGGGCGTCCCCGACGGCCGCGGCGTGCACCGCCTGGGCGAGCAGCGCGGGCCCCGCGTCCTTGAGCAGGAACCCCTTGGCCCCCGCCCGCAACGCCGCGTAGACGTACTCGTCGAGGTCGAAGGTGGTGATCACGACGACGGCGAGCGGGTCGGTGACACCGGGCCCGGCCAGCAGCCGGGTGGCCTCGATGCCGTCGATCCCGGGCATCCTGATGTCGAACAGGCACACGTCCGGCCGCAGCCTCCGCGCGAGCTCCACGGCCTGCCTGCCGTCCGGCGCCTCGCCGACGACCTCGATGCCCGGCTGGACGTCGAGGATCATCGACAGGCCGGTGCGGACGATCTCCTGGTCGTCGGCGACGATCACGCGGACGCTCATCGCGCGGTTCCCAGTGGCAGCACGGCGGTCACCGTCCAGCCTCTCGCGTCCGGGCCCGCCTCACAGGTGCCTCCGAGCAACGTCGCCCGCTCCTTCATGCCGATGAGCCCGTGTCCTTGCGCGGCACGGGCACTGCTCGTCTCGCCGTCGTCACTGACCCGCAGGTGCACCGAGCTCGCGCCGACGGTGACCCGCACCTCGATGCGGGTGGCGTGCCGGGCGTGCCGGCGGGCGTTGGTGACCGACTCCTGGGTGAGCCGGTAGAGGGCCGTGCCCACGGACTGGGGCAGGTCGCCGACTGTCCCGTCGATCCGCACGTCCACCTCCGGGCCGGGCCTGCCCGCGTTCGCGAGCAGGGCGATGTCCTCGGCCGTCGGGCTGGGCGCGAGGTCCGCGGAGTCGTTGTGCCGCAACGCCCTCACCATCGTGCGCATCTCCACGAGCGCCCGCGACGCCTCCGACTCGATCACCGCGAGCGCCTCGGTGGCCGCCTCCGGCCGGTGCGCCGCCGTCGCCAGTCCTGCCTGGGCGCGGATCGCCATGGCCGACACGTGGTGCGCCACCGTGTCGTGCAGGTCGCGCGCCAGCCGTTCCCGTTCCAGCAGCTTCACCTGCTCGAGCTCGCGCGCCCGAGCCCTCCCCCGGTACCGCACCGCCGCCCCGACCGCGCAGGCCGTCCCCAGCACGGCGCAGCCCGCCACCGCGTCACCGGGCGCGAGGTACCCGAGCGCCGCGGACAGCCCGACCTTGCCGAGCATCACCGGAAGCCCCCACACCCACTCCCGCCCGGACCCCCACCGGAACAGCGAGAACGGGAACAGCAGCATGAACACCAGCGTGGCGAGATCGGACTCGCCGCCGAACACCAGCGACGCCACCGCGGCGATCCCGAACGCGCCCGCGACCGCGAGCAACGGCCGGCTCCTGCGCACCAGCACGAACGGCAGGAGCACCACGACGAGCACGAGCGAGCCCACCCGCCAGCTCATCTCCGGCCACAGCACCGTTTCCAGCACGGCGACCGCGAGCAGGACCGCGACCAGCGCCTGGTCCCACCACGGCCGGGCCGTCGCGCGCGCCGGCCGCGGCTCGTCCCACACCGACCGCAGAAGGGCGAACACCCCGCAATCGTACGAGAGAGCGGTCAGGTCACCGCCACGGTGAGCGCGGCGGTGTGCAGCCGTCCCCCGTGCGAGAACTCCAGGAACAACCGGTACTCGCCGCGTTCGGCGAACACCGAGCGGAACGTGAGCTCGCCGTCGATGAGCGGCGCTCCCGCCGGCTCCACGGGGTGCAGGTGGGTGGCGGAGAGCAGCATCGTGTGGAACCCGGTCATGTGCCCGTTGGCACCGAGGTGTGGTTCGAGCTTCTCCACCGGCTTGCCGTCCGGGGTGCGGATCGCGAGCCTGATCTTCCGTTCGCCCAGCAACGGGAGCGCGGCGGGCTGGTCGACGCGGGTGACGGTGTAGCCGGACTCGGTGACGGTGCTCGCGTCCGGTGCCGGCACGGGAACCAGGTCGGTGTCCCCGGCGAGGCTGAACGGGACGCCGAGCACGACCGGGTGCATCGGGTCCTTGGTGTCCAGGGGGACGAACTCGGCGAACATCCGGTACGCGCCCCCGTCCGGCAGGTCGGTGGCCGTGCGCCAGGTGTCGCCCTCCAGCACCGGGTGGACGTGGCGGAACACGTGCATGTCGTCGCGAACGACGAAGAAGTGCATCTGCTTGGTCTGGTTGTCCAGGAACCGGGTGACGGGCTTGCCGTCGCGGCCGAGGATCCGGAACGCGATCGGCACCGACGTCCCGCGGTCGGCGGGCACGACGACGCGTTCGATCCGGTAGTCACCCTCCACTTCGGACAGTCCGTCGCTGTGCGAGGCGGGGACGACCGCCCCCATGTTCTGGTGTTGCACCGGTGGCGCGCTGGTGCCGAACAACATGAAGCCACCCGCGCCCACGATGACGGCGGCGACGAGGGCGAAGATCCAGTCGGTGACGCTCAGTCTGCGCATGATCGGCTCCTGGGCGGGGTGCCCCGGCGAAGGGGCACCCCGAGGCGGGTCAGAACTGGAGGCTCCACGCGTCGACGTAGCCGGTGTCGGCCCTGGCGACGTCCTGGACCTTCAGCTGCCAGGTGCCGTCGGCGCTCTTCGCCGAGGCGTCGACGGTGTAGGTGGTGATCACGTTGTCGGCCGAGTCGCTGCCCGACGGCTTCAACCGGAACGTCGCGCCGTCCGGCGCGACGAGGTCGATCACGAGGTCACCGCGGTAGGTGTGCTTGATGTCGACGTTCACCTTCAACGCCGACGGCGCCTTGCCCGTGACACCGGAGACCGTGACCGGCGAGGTGACCGCGGCCCCGGCGTCCGGGATCTGCACGTCGGCGGTGTTCTCGAACTTCCTGCCCGCGGGCGGCGGGTCGACGGTGCCGAGGTTCGGCCTGACGACGACCAGGCCCTGCTCGATGCCGTTGACCAGGACGATGCCGCTCGCGAAGTACGGGTAGTTGCTCCACGCGCCGTTGAACTTGGCCTCGTCGGACGCCGGGTAGATGTCGAAGAACCCGGCCTCGGTCAGCTGCGCGGAGGCGACGCCGCTGACGTCGAGGATGCGCAGTCCGGCCTGGTAGTTGGCCTGGTAGGAGTACTTGCCCTTGATGTACTGGTTGTGGTCGATCGCGCTCGCTGGCGAGTTGTAGACGCCCGTGTGGACCGGGTTCGCGAGCGAGGCGAGGTCCCAGATGTAGGTCTTGGTGCGCTTGTCGGTGCCGCGCGACTCGTCGAGCTCGTCGTCGAGCAGGAAGTAGCGCTGGTCCTCGGTCAGCCAGCCCTGGTGCGAGTACTGCGCGCCGGAGTAGCCCTTGCGCGCGATCTGCACCGGGTTGGCCTTGTCGGTCACGTCGACGATGGTCAGCGTGTCCTCGTTGGAGTTGAAGCAGATCTCGCGCCCCTTGTAGGTGGCGTCCGGACCGCGGTAGACCACGCACTGGTTGTCGTGCGTGTAGCCGTCCTGCGACACGCAGCCCGCGTTCTTCGGCTGCTTCGGCGTGCGGATGTCGACCATGTGCGGGCCGCCGCTGCACGTGTTGGAGCCGATCGCGTAGGCGTACCCGGTCTCCTCGTTGATGGCGATGTTGTGCGCCGGGCCGAACTCCTTGTAGAGCGCGTCGGTCGTGAACGTCTGCGGGCTGGTGACGGTCCGCAGCCGGGTCAGGTCGAACACCTGCATGCCGTGGCCGGTGATGAAGTCCGCGACGATGAACGCGTGGTCCTTGTAGACCTTCATGTCACGCCACGAGCTGCTGCCGCCGTTGGACGGCAGGTTGCCCAGGTACTTGGGCGCGGTGGGGGTGCTGACGTCGACGAACGCGGTGCCGTTGGTGCGGCCGACGATCGCGTACTCCTTGCCGGAGGACGGGTCGGTCCAGCCCCAGATGTCGTTGCCGTTGCCGCCGCCGATCTGGGCCAGCGGCAGGACGCTGAGCAGGTCGACGTTCTTGCACGGGTAGATGTCGGCCTTGCCGTTGACGCACGGCACGCCGGCCGCGGTGTTGGTCACGGCGTGCCGTTCGGCGGGCTTGAAGTCCGCCATGAAAGTTCTGGCGGCCGCCTGTCCCTCGGGAGTCTCGGGGTCGTGCGCCGAGGCGCCCGACATCGTGAGGGCGATCGCCGATGCCGTCAGCACCGCGAGCGCCCCCAGGCGCAGGGTTTTCATGAAGTTGGGCTCCTCACGGAAATCCCGGCCGCTCAGGACGCGGTCGGGTGCAGGGTTTCCGATCAGTCACCGACGGTAGGACGGAAGTCCACTCCGCGTGTACCTTCGTTCGTCTGTTCTGCGTTCGGAACCGGAGGTCAGGACGCCGAGGGCTCCTCAGCGCCGGTGTCCTCGGCGTCGATGTCGAGCAGCGCCAGCAACGGCCCGACCTGGCCCGTCCGGAACGCCCGGCGTTGCCGGTCAGCGCCGCTCCCCTCGCGGTCGAGCAGCCGCAGACCTCGCCGCACCACGGGCAGGTCGCCGTTCGCCTCCAGCACCGGGGTGAGTCTTCGCACGAGGTCGTCCAGCTGGTCCCGCACCGGCCGCAGCTCGCCGGTCAGCACGTCGAGGGCGTTGCCCCGCAGGCCTTCGTTCGCCACTCCCCAGCACGCCTGCCGCAGCGTCTCCTGAGGAATCCGCGGCGGTTCGGAGACGTCGCCCGTCACCTGCGCGACTAGGGCTCGCACGAGTGCCGCGAGCAACGCCGCGTCGTCGGCGGTCACGGCGACGTCGGCCACGCGCACCTCGACGGTCGGCAGTTCGGTGGCGGGGCGGACGTCCCAGTAGACCATCGCCCGGTCCAGGGCGGTGCCCGCCTCGATCATCGTGGCGCAGACCTCCTCGTAGTGCTGCCACGACTCGAAGACCGGCGGTGGACCGGACACCGGCCACCGCGACCAGATCGTGGAGCGCCAGCTCGCGAACCCGCTGTCCTCGCCTCCCGAGAACGGGGAGTTCGTCGTCACCGCGGCCAGCACCGGCAGCCACGGGCGCACGTGGTTGCACACCCGCACGGCGGTCTCCCGGTCCGGGACGGCGACGTGCACGTGGCAGCCGCAGATCAGCTGTTGTTCCGCCAGCGCACCGAACTGGCGCGCGATCCGGCGGTACCGCAGGCTGTCGGTGATCTCGCCGGACGCGTCGCCCAGCGGCGGCGCGCCGACGGCGATGGCCCGGCATCCGGCCAGCCGCGCGGCCCGGGCGACCTTCTGCCGTGCCGCCACCAGCTCCTGACGGGCCTGGTCGGCGGAGTGGCACACGGGGGTGTTGATCTCGACCTGGGCGCCGGTCAGCTCGTGCTCCAGCGCCAGGCCGAACCGCTCGCGGGCGACGGTGACGACGTCGTCCGCCCGGTTGACCGGCACGCCCGTCTCCGGGTGCACAAGGAGGAACTCCTCTTCCACGCCGATCGTCGGGCTCCACAGGTCGTTCGAGGACGCCTTCACCACGTGTCACCGTCCTGTTCGACACCATCCGGGGGAACCGGCGAATACCCGTTCGTGGCAACGGGAAACGCGCCGCGGTCACCGCTCGGTGACGTCGGCGCGCGGTGCTCATCCGAATGGACGCCAATCCGCGTCACCTGGCGCATCGAATACCTGGGCGTGGCCGACTACATCCTCGTCATCGGGTACGGCGACGCCGGGCACGAAGCGGTGAACGCGGTGCTGGAGGCGCAACCCGACGCGCGGCTGACCGTGCTCGACACCGACTTCGTCGCGGTCGCCGAGGCCGCGGCCAACGGAGCCGTGGCGGTCGTCGGCGACGGCCGGGACAGGTGCGCGCTCGACGAGGCCTCGGTGGACGCCGCCGACCGCGTGTTCATCACGGTCCCGGACGACCTCGCCTCGTTCCTGGTCATGCGGGCGGTGCGGACGATGAACCCGGACGCCGTGATCGTGGTCGTCATCCGCGACCAGGAGAACCACGGGCTGTTCGACTCCTACGACGTCACGTCCGTGCACATCAAGAGGCCACCGACGTGAACTCGGCGGTCCGCGGTTGCGCGCGGGCCGTCCGGCGGCCAGGGTTCGTGGTCATGACCGAGGTTCTGCTGCACCGAATTGAGGCGACCTTCGCCCACTACGACGTCAACGGCAACGGCGTCATCGAGCTCGCGGACCTCTACGCGCTCGCCGGCAGGCTGATGCGCGGATTCGGCGAGCCCGCCGGTTCGGAGCGCGGCCGGGAGCTGATCGAGACGTCCGACAGGTTCTGGGAGACCCTGATCGAACGCTGCGACGCCGACCGCGACGGCCGGATCACCCTGGACGAGTACCGCACGGCGATGGCGACGGTCCTCGCGGACGTCGACGAGTTCGACGACGTGTTCCTGGAGGTCTCCGAGTCGTTGCTGGCGCTGGCCGACGCGAACGGCGACGGCCGGGTCGAGGCGGCCGAGTTCCAGGTCCTGCTGAAGGCGCGCGGCCTGTCCGACGCCGAGTGCGGCCTGGCGTTCACCCACCTGGACACCGACGGCGACGGCTCGATCAGCCTGCAGGAGTACGTGGACGCGGTGCACGAGTACTACACGGACCCCGCCGAGGACACCCCCGGCAGCTGGCTCTACCCGAGGTCGCTGCAACTGACCTGATACCTCGACGGCAGCTCCCGGGTCTCCACCACGCCTTCGAGGCCAACCGTCAGCACCGGCCGCGCAGCTCGTCCACCCCGTCGCCGCTCAGGTCGTCGCAGCACACCGCACGGCCGGTCATCGCCATGATCAGGGCGAGCGTCGGCCCGCGGACCTCGCTCCCCTCGCCCGTCGTGAACCCGGTGTCGGTGGCGACGAGCCGCAGCCCGCCGATGCGGCCCTTGGCGAGCACCACCACGTCCGACGAGGCGTAGTGCTCGGCGACCGGCACCAGCACCTCCGCCGGCGGCACCCGCCGGATGCCCAGCGGCCTGCGGATGTCCTCGGCGTGCACGACCTGCTCGGCCAACGCGCCCACAGGGGACCCTCGGAAGCCGAGCGGTGTGGTCGAGCGGTTGACCGCGGCCTGGAACTTCGCGAGCGTCTCGGCCGGGGAGTCGCCCAGCTGTTCGCGGAGCCGGTCCACCACCTGCCGGTCGAAGTCGAAGCGAGCCCGCAGGACGCCCAGGAACCAGCGCGGGAACGACAGCACGGCGCCCGCGGTGAGGTGGGCGAGCACCTCGCGGACGGTGAGTTCGGAGCACAGCGAGGTCGTGGCCCACCGGTCGTCGGTCAGGTCGGCGAGATCGGCGGCCAGCGCGGCCCGTTCGGCGTGCACCAGCGGCCAGGTCGAGTTCACGACGGCATTATCGCCGCACGGTTCAGGAGATCTCGGGCAGCGGCCGCGTGACGACCTCGGCCGAGTCCTCCGGGGACAGTCCGAGCATCCGGAGCACCATCTCGGCCATGCCCGCGGCGGCCGTGTCGCAGTCGACGTCCGGGCGGGCGAAGCGCAGTTCGATCAACGCGAGGAGCGTGCCGCCCAGCGCGGTCATGGCCAGCACGACGTCGACCGGCAGGAAGCGGCCGGTGGCGATGCCGTGTTCCAGGTCGCGGCGGGCGCGCGGGGCGAGGCCCGTGTCGGCGTGCAGCAGGCCGATGGAACGGCGGCGCAGCACCTGCATGAGCTCGGGATGGGTGTCGGCCATGCGGGCGGCCAGCCGGAAGCCGCCGGCCAGGAGCTCGGCCGGGTCCTCCACGCCGTCGAGGCCTCGGTCGAAGGCGGCGCCGAACTCCTCCATCGCCTCGGTGACGGCGGCGTCGAAGAGGTCCGCCTTCGACGCGAAGTGGTTGTAGAAGGAGCCGAAACCGACGTCGGCGCGTTCCGCGATCTGCTGGATGCTCGCCGCGCTCTCCTCGCCCTCCGCCAGGAGCTTGCGCGCCGCGGTGACCAGGGACTGCCTGGTCGCGGCACGGCGGCGTTCGTTGCGGGTGCCGGACTGGGCCGTGGTCGCCATGCGCGCGAGCCTAGCAGCGGAACTGACGGTCGTCACAAAACTGAGGATTTCATCAGAAACGTTGCGGGGTCACTCTGGGTGATGGCATGGTCATAACTGATGAAGTCATCAGAAGGAGGGCGGATGCGGACCGCACATCAGGACCTGCACAGCGAGTTCGGCGGGCTGCGGCACGAGCACGCCGGACGGGCGCGGAACCCGGTGATCAAGGTCGCGGACCTCACGTGGCTGGAGTTCGAGAAGCCCGACCTGGACCGGGCGGCGGTGTTCGCGCGGGACTTCGGCTTCGAGGTCGCGGCACGGGAACCGGACGCGCTGTGGTTGCGCGGCACGTTCGAAGGGCCGCCGTGCATGGTGATCCGCAGAGGACGGTCGTCGCGGTTCATCGGGCCCGCGTTCCGCGCCGCCGAGAGCGCGGATCTGCACCGGCTCGCCCGCGCCACCGGACGGGACGTGCGCGCGGCCGACGTTCCCGGCGGTGGAGAGGTGGTGGATCTCCTCGACCCGTCAGGGTTCCCGGTGCGGGTGGTGCACTGCGCGCTGGCGCTGCCGGCGTTGCCCGAGCAGGTGCCGCTGACGCTCAACTTCGGCACCGGGAAGCCGCGCACGAACGCGACCCAGCGGCCGCCGCGCGAGCCGTCGCGGATCCAGCGGCTCGGGCACGTCGTGCTGGAGACGCCGGTGTTCGGCCGCGCGCTCGACTGGTACCTGGAGACGCTCGGCATGATCGTCAGCGACTTCCTGTTCCTCGACGGGCACCGCGACCGCGGCCCGACCATGGCGTTCATCCGCTGCGACCGCGGCACCGAGGCCGCCGACCACCACACGCTCGCGATGCACCTGGGTCCCGGCACCGGGTACGTGCACTCCGCCTACCAGGTCACCGACCTCGACTCGATCGCGGCGGGCGGCGAGTACCTGGCCGAACGCGGGTACCGGCGCAGCTGGGGCATCGGCCGGCACGTGCAGGGCAGCCAGCTCTTCGACTACTGGCGCGACCCCGACCGGTTCATGCTGGAGCACTTCGCCGACGGCGACCTGTTCTCGTGCGACGTCGAACCCGGCTGGGCGCCGATGTCCGCGTCCGGCCTCGCCCAGTGGGGGCCGCCGGTCACCCGCGACTTCCTCGGCACCGACCCCTCCCCCGCGCTCGTCCGCCGGCTCGTGGCGGCGCTGCGCGACGACGACAACGAGATCGACCTCGCCCGCCTCGTGGCCCTGAAGAAAGCGATGTCCTCATGAGCACCAACGTCCTGCGCACCCACGACGGCTGGTGGGTCGCCCGCGGTGATCTCGCCGTGCCCGTCGACACGAGGGCTGAGACGACCGCCGAGCTGATCGCCGACGCCGCAGCCGTGAAAGCCGCCAGGGAGTCCACTGAGGACGGTGTGCCGATCGCGGAGCTGGAGCCGCTGTCGCCGGTCACGACGCCGTGCCGGGTGGTGGCGCAGATGGTGAACTACCGCAGCCACGCCAAGGACTCCGGGTTCACCGGGGACATCCCGCCCGCGTTCTTCCGCAAGGCGTCCGGCTCGGTCAGCGCGCCCGGCGGCGCGATCAGGCGGCCGGCGCACGTGCGGTTCCTCGACTACGAGGTCGAGCTCGGGCTGGTGCTGGGCGCACCGCTGCCGATCGGCGCGACCGTCACCGAGGAGGACCTGCCGAAGTACCTGGCGGGGCTGGTGATCACCAACGACGTGAGCGCCAGGGACGTGCAGCTGACCAAGACGCAGTTCTACGAGAGCAAGTCCTACCCGACGTTCACGCCGACCGGCCCGTTCCTCGCGCTGCTCGACGCCGAGGACTTCCCGCACCTCACGAGCCTGCGGCTGTCGTTGTCCGTCAACGGGGAGCTGCGCCAGGACCGCACGGTCACCGACATGATCGTCCGGCCCGCGCAGGCGCTGACGCTGCTCGCCCGGTTCCAGGCGCTCGACCCCGGCGACCTGCTGCTCACCGGCACGCCCGGCGGCACCGCGCTGAAGGCCCCGCCGAAGATCGCGGAGAAGATCGGCGCGCTGCTGCCCGCCGACGTGAAGTGGAGGATGTTCTTCCGCAGCCAGTCCCGCAACCCGCGCTACCTCGCCGACGGCGACGTCGTGACCGCGACCATCGCCACGCCGGACCGCCGGATCGACCTCGGCCGCCAGCACACGCCCGTGGTGGGCACGTGACGGTCGTGATCGTCGGCGCGGGCCCGGTCGGGGTCACCGCCGCGTTGCTGCTGGCTCGTCAGGGCGTGCCTTCGATCCTGTTGGAGCGGCACGACGACATCTACCCGTTGCCCCGCGCGGTCGCGGTCGACGACGAGGTGCAACGGATCCTGCAGGCCGCCGGGGTCGCCGGGGCGTTCGCGGCGATCTCCCGTCCGTCGCGCGGGTTGCGGCTCGTCGACGCACGGCACCGCGTGATCGCCGAGTTCGCCCGTTCTTCGGTTGGCGTGCACGGGTTTCCGCAGACGAGCATGTTCGACCAGCCCGCGCTGGAACGCGTGCTGCGCGACGAGCTCGCCCGCCGGCCGTTGTGCGAGCTGCGTTCGGGTGTGGAGGTCGTGGCCGTGCGGGAGGGGTCGGTCACGTACCTGAAGGACGGCGTCGCCACGACGATCGAGGCCGACGCGGTGCTGGGCTGCGACGGCGCGAACAGCCTGACGCGCCAGGCGATCGGCGCGTCCTGGCACGACTTCGGGTTCGCGGAGGAGTGGACGGTCGTCGACGTGCGCACAGACGCGGCCGTGCGCTCCTGGGACGGCGTCGACCAGGTCTGCGATCCGCGACAGCCCGCCACGTTCATGCGGATCGGCGAGGACCGCTACCGCTGGGAGTTCCGGCGTTCGGCCGGGATCGACGACTCCCAGCTGCGCGCGCTCGTGGCGCCGTGGGTGCGGCCCGCGCCGGACGAGAAGTTCGAGGTGGTCAGGAAGGCCCGCTACACGTTCCGGGCGCGGGTCGCGGACCGGTGGCGGCGCGGCCGGGTCTTCCTGCTCGGCGACGCGGCGCACCAGACGCCGCCGTTCGTCGGGCAGGGCCTGTGCGCGGGCCTGCGGGACGCGGCGAACCTCAGCTGGAAGCTCGCGCTGGTGGTGCGCGGCGCCGACGAACGCCTGCTGGACACCTACGAGGCCGAACGCTCACCGCACGTGCGCCGCGTCATCCGGATCGCGGTGGCGGCGGGCTGGGCGATGACCGGCGGGCAGGACCGCGCGGCGTCGTTGCGGCACAAGGCCACCGCCGCGCTGTGCCGAATGCCTGGCGTGCCAGGACTGCTGAACCGCGAGCGAGGGGTGGCGCGGGGTCCGTTGAGCCGGGGCACGACCTGCCCGCAACCGCGCGTGGGCGGCCGGCCTCTGGACGACCTGCTCGGCGTCTCCTTCGCCGTGGTGGCAAGGGAACCTACGCCGGGCGTGCGGGCGATCGCGGCGGCGCTGGGAGCTCCGATCGTGCAAGCGGACGAACTCGACGAGTGGCTGAGGAGAGAACGAGTGGACGCGGTGCTGATCCGTCCGGACAGGACGGTCGTGGACGTGGTGCCGGCCGGGGCGAGCGAGTTCACCGGGGTGGCCGGCTGGGCCAGGCTGGTGACCGGGAGGACGGCATGTCCCTGACCCGTCGCGCCTTCGGAGGACTGCTGGGCACCGCGGCCGCGGGCCTGTCCGTCCCGGCGGCCCAGGCCGGGCCCGCCCGCCGCCCGAACGTCCTGATCATCCTCGCCGACGACCTCGGCTGGGCCGACCTGTCCTGCTACGGCTCACCGCACGTCAAGACGCCGAACCTGGACCGCCTGGCAGCGCGGGGAGTCCGGTTCACCGACGGCTACTCGGGGTCGTCGACCTGCTCCCCCACCCGGCTGAGCCTCTACACCGGCCGCTACCCGGGACGCATCCCGGCCGGGCTCGAGGAACCGATCGAGGGGCCCGGCGCCGGACTCGACCCGAACCACCCGACGCTGGCGTCGATGCTGCGGTCCGCGGGCTACACGACCGCGATGATCGGCAAGTGGCACTGCGGTTCGCTGCCGTCGCACAGTCCGACGCGGTCCGGCTGGGACGAGTTCTTCGGCAACTTCGGCGGCTCGATGGAGTACTACTCGAAGCTCGACACGGAAGGCCGTTACGACCTGTACGAGGGCGAGACGCCGTACCAGGACCTGCGGTACTACACGCGCATCCTCACCGAACGGGCCACCGAGTTCGTCCGGCGCGAGCACGACAGGCCGTGGCTGCTCAACCTCAACTTCACCACCCCGCACTGGCCGTGGATCGCCGAGGGTGACGTGCAGGAGGCGCGCCGGCTCGAGAACCTGATCCGCACCCTGCCACCGGAGCAGAAGACGCTCGCCATGGCCCACCTCGACGGCGGGTCGGTGGCCAAGTACACGCAGATGGTCGAGGACCTCGACCGTTCGATCGGCGAGGTGCTCGACCGCCTCGGCCCCGACACGCTGGTGATCTTCTCCAGCGACAACGGCGGCGAACGCTTCTCCTACACCTGGCCGTTCGCGGGCATCAAGGGCGTGCTGCAGGAGGGCGGCATCCGCGTCCCGACCATCGTCGGCTGGCCTGCCCGCCTGCGCGGCGGCCAGGTCAGCTCCACCCCGGTGTTCACCCCGGACTGGACCGCGACCGTGCTCGAACTCGCCGGCGCACAACCCGTTCTGCCCCTCGACGGCGTGAGCCTCGCCGGACACCTGCTACGTGGCGAGGCAGCACCGCAGCGAAACCTGTTCTGGCGCACCGAAACCCAGCGCGCGCTCCGCCGAGGCAGGTGGAAGTACTACCGCGCGGAGGACACCGACCTGCCGTTCTACCGGGGCAAGGACCTGCTGTTCGACCTGGAGGCGGACCCGCGCGAACAGGCCAACCGCGCCCTGCACGAGCCGGCCCTGGTCGCCGAGCTCCGTGCCGCCTGGGAAGCCGTCGACGCGGATCTGCTGCCCTACCCGGAGGAAACCCGATGATCATCGCACTCGCCGTGGCCACCGTCGCCGGCCTGCTCGCGCCGTCCACCGCCGTCTCCGCCGAGCAGGCCGCCCTGAACGCCTACCTCTACACCTATCCGCTGGTGTCGGTGGAGGTCACCAAGCGCGGTTCAGGGTTGCCCGCCAACCAACTCGCACACATGCCGGTGGTGCCGGACGCGTCGTTCACCGACGTGGTCCGCCCGAACGTCGACACCCTCTACACCTCGATGTTCTTCGACACCTCGGCCGGACCGGTGGTCGTCACCGTGCCGGACATGCACGACCGCTACCACCTCTTCCAGCTCATGGACGCGTGGACGAACGTCGAGGGCTCCCCCGGCACCCGCACGATCGACGCCGCCGGTTACCGGTTCGCGATCGTCGGCCCGCACTGGCGCGGCACGCTCCCGCCCGACGTGCACGTCCAGCGGATGTCGACCGACACCGGCTGGATGCTCGGCCGGATCCAGCTCAACGGCCAGGAGGACCTCCCGGCCGTACGGGCGTTGCAGCAGCAGATCACCGTCGAGGCCGCCGCAACGCCACAGCCGCGCGCCACCGTGCCCGAGATCATCCACAGCCTGACCGCGCAGCAGTACTGGGACCTCTACTACTCCAGCGGATCGCATGACCAGCCACGGCCGGAGGACAAGAAGTTCCTGCGCGAGATGAAGCGCCACGGCTGGAGTCCCGGCGAGCCGGTCGACCTGGCGAAGATGCCCGACGTGTGGGAGTCGGCGTGGCCCCAGGCGTTGGCGGAGCTGGACACCGGTCTCGGCGGCACGCCGGTCAACGGCTGGACCACCCTGCTCGACGGCATCGGCGAGTACGGCACCGACTACCGGGCGCGGGCCATCGTCGCCCGCCACCTGCTGGCCGCGAACCTGCCGGAGGACGCGGTCTACCCGAGCACGAACGTCGACGCCGACGGGCAGCAGCTGGCCGGTGGGCACAGCTACGTGCTGCACCTCCCGGCCGACCGGCTGCCGCCCGTCCACGCCTTCTGGTCCCTGACCGCCTACAACGCCCAGGGCTACCTGATCGACAACCCGGATGACCGCTACGCCGTGCGCGGCGAACAGCTCGTGCCGAACGCGGACGGCTCCGTCGACATCCATCTCGGCCCGAGCGGGCACCAGAACTGGTTGCCCACGCCCGCGAGCGGTGAGTTCAGCCTCGTGCTGCGGTTGTACTGGCCGGGGCAGCAGGTGCTCGACGGGCAGTGGCACCCGCCGGCCGTCCAGCGCGTGGACGGCTGACCTCAGGGATGCCGGTGGCCCGGAGCCGTGATCCGGCCCGGTGACTGTCCCTCACCCAGCACGACGAACTGGCTCATCATGCCCTCGTCCTCGTGCAGGGTGAGGTGGCAGTGGAGCATGTAGGGCGTGTCCGGGTCGGCGTAGTCGCTGAACCTCATCGCCAGCCGGTAGCGCCGGTCGGTGCCGAGCTGGATCGTGTCCTTCCAGCCCGCCAGGTGCGGTGGTGGCCGTTGGCCGTCGATGTCGAGCACCTGGAACTGGACGTCGTGCACGTGCAGGTTGTGCATGTAGCCGTTGGTGTTGGTGACTTCCCAGACCTCGGTGCTGTCCAGGCGGACGGCGAAGTCGATCCTGGCCATGTCCATCTTGGCGCCGTTGATGGTGCGCCCGGACAGTGCGAACGACCTGGTCTCGGCGACCGGCTGGGTGTGCAGGTCCGGGGCGGTGCCCAGCTTCTCGGGCAGCCGGCCCGCGTCGGCGAGGGTGCCGGCGGCGCGGAACTGGACGAGGTCCAGCCTGTCGTCGGCGCCGTTGAGGCGGGCGCCGAGGGCGTCGTAGCCGAAGGTGGTCGGGTAGGACCGCAGTTCGGTCGTCTCGCCCGGCTGGAACTCGACGACGATCTCGGCGCGTTCGCCCGGCGACAGTTGCAGCCGCGAGGTCTGCCACGGCTCGGGGAGCAGGCCGCCGTCGGTGGCGATCAGGTGGAACGGGCGGTCGTCGGCGAAGCCGAAGTTGTAGAGGCGGGAGTTCGAGGCGTTGAGCAGGCGCAGGCGGACCTGGCGGGTGGTGATCTCGGTGCGGGGACCTCGGGTGCCGTTGACGAGGATCTCGTCGCCGAGGACGCCGCCGGTGCTCATGAACGGGGCGGAGTGGTCGAACTGGTTGTCACCGTCGAACTTCCTGTCCTGCACGATCAACGGCAGGTCGTCCACGCCGTAGTCGTCGGGCAGGCCCAGGCCGGCGGAGTTGTCGTCGTCGAGGAGGAACATCCCGGCGATGCCCCGGTAGAGGTGGTCGGCGGTCCGGCCGTGCAGGTGCGGGTGGTACCAGAGGGTCGCGGCCTGCTGGCTGATCGTCCACTGCGGACGCCAGGTGGCGCCGGGCTCGACCAGCTGGTGCGGGCCGCCGTCCATGTCCGCGGGCAGGTGCATGCCGTGCCAGTGCAGGGACGTCGCCTCGGCCAGGCCGTTGCGGACGGAGAACGCCACCTTCTCCCCTCGCTTCGCGCGCAGCGTCGGGCCGAGGAAGGTGCCGTTGACACCCCAGGTCTTCGTCGCCTGGCCATCCAGGAACCGGGTGTCGCCGGAGCGGATGTCCAGGTCGAACGTGCGGACCCCGGAAGAGTCCACAGTGGAGGGAGCCGGCGGCGGGATCACGAGTTCCTGGGCGAAGTCCACCTTTCCCGCGGTGTCGAGCCTGGCCTGGAGGTAGAACACTCCGAACGCGGCGCCGCTCACCAGCAACAGCGCCACGACGGACAGGGCGGTCCAGCGCAGGATCTTCACGCGGCGACCGCCAGGCCGAGCCGGTGCGCACCCAGGCGACGGCGTTCGAGGACGGCGGCGACCAGGTAGCCGAGACCGCCCGCGAGGGCGATCGTGGCGTAGACACCCGCGACGTCGAAGAACAGGGACGCCGCGCCGGCCAGGGCGAGGAACGAGCCGAGCTGGTAGTGCAGGGTGATGGCGCGGGCCACGCCCTCGGCGATGGTGATCAGGCCCACGAGGAGGACCGAGCCCGCCGGCCAGAGCACGTCCTGCAGATCGGGGTCACCGAGGGACACGCCGGTGATCGCGATCGCCAGCGCCGCGAAGCCCGTGCACCACGCGATGCCCAGCAGTTTCTCGGCCTGGCGACGGGACTCGCTCGCGCCCCGTTGCGCCCTCATCCCGGCCCGCACGGCCAGGCCCAGGGCCGGGATCAGGCCCGCGGCCAGCAGGGTGAGCGGGAGCCAGGCCGGCAACCCGAACACCGGGTCGGGGCCCTTGGACAGGGCGGCGGTGCCGTGGCCGACCAGGTAGGCGGCGGCGAAGGTGAGGTAGGCGGCGCGGCTGTCGACCTCGCCCGGTGGGAGGGTCACCGGTCCTCCTGCCCGACGATGACGACCTTGCCGAGGACGGTGCGCGACTCGGCCAGTGCCAGTGCCTCACCGGCCTGGGCGAGCGGGAAGCGGCCGCCGATCTGCGGTGCCAGCACGCCGTCCGCGACGAGCCGCAGCAGCTTCGTCAGGTCCTCGTGCTGACGGGCCCGGAACGCCGCCAGGTTCCGCTTTCCGGCCCACAGGTTGTAGAAGGTCGCGCCGCGCCCGTTGGGCAGGAGGTTCCAGGCGTACAGCCGCCCGAACAGCGCGATCATCGAGCCCAGCCCGTTCTCCCCCTTCTGGGACGCCGAGCCGTAGTTCACCAGCGTGCCGCCGCGCCGCAGCAACGCCCAGGACTGCTTCAGCCCTGGGCCGCCGACGTGGTCGAACACCGCGTCGACGCCGTTCGGTGCCAAGGCGCGGATTCGGTCGTACAGCGCGGGATCGCGGTAGTCGACCGGGGTCGCGCCCAGCTTCAGCACCGCGTCGTGGTGGCGGGCCGACGCGGTGCCGATGACCTTGATGCCCGCGTGCCGAGCGAGCTGCACGAGCGTCGACCCGACGCCGCCGTTGGCGCCCAGCACGACGACGGTGCCGCCCTTGGCCACCTTCGCGGTGCGGTGCAGCATCTGCCACGCCGTGACGCCGTTGACGAGCACGGTCTCCGCGGCCGCCGGGTCGACGCCCGGCGGTACCGCCACCAGGTCGGCCGCGTCGAGCACCAGGTGGCTCGCCCAGCCGCCGACCTTGGTCACCGCCGCGTACCGGCCGCCCCGCAGCGCGGAGTCCACGCCGGGACCGGTCGCGACGACCGTGCCCACGACGTCGTAGCCGGGGACGAACGGGAACGGCGGCTGGTCGTAGTACTTGCCGAGCCGCATCTGCTGCTCGGCGAACGACACCCCGGTCGCTTCCATCCGCAGCACGAGCTGGCCCCGCGCCGGGGCGGGCAGGTCGCGGACCCGCACCTGCAGGCCGTCGGGAGCGACCGCGCCGGGCAGCACGATCTCGGTCGCACGGGTGGTGGCGGCAACGCCGGTCATCACGAACCTTTCTGCGTCAGGGGAAGGAGAAGGTCAGGCCTGCGTGCCGGGGGCGCCGCTGCCGCTGTACTCGCCGAGGTCGGCCACCAGATCGGCGACGTCCGGGTTGCCCGCGTACCGGCGGCGGTGGACGTCGGCGATCTTGGCGCCCAGGTCCGGGTCGGCGTCGTCGGTGATGTCGAACGAGACGAACTTGTCGATCAGCGGCAACCCGAGGCGGTCGACCTCCAGGTGCGCCGGGTGGTTCATCATCTGCTCGTAGTCGTCGAGGGTCTCGAGGACCGACACCGCGCCGAAGTCGTACTCACCGCCGAAGTCGCGGCCGATCACGTACGACCGGACCGTCGTCATCTGGGCGGACGCGGCCCGCATGGCCGCGAGGCCCGCCGCCACCTCCTCGTCCGTCACGCCGGGCTTGAGGGAGAAGCGAATGCCGTGGTAGATCACCGAAAGGTCCTTTCAGAAGTGGTGCGGAGGGACACGCCGGCGACGAGTCCGCCGGCGAGCATGGCCACGCCCGACCAGGTGAAGGCGGTGCCGACACCGGTGAACGCGATCAGGGGCTGCACGAGCAGCGGGGAGAGGAACTGCCCCAGGAAGATCCCGGAGACGAGTCCACTGAGGACACGGCCGCGCCACGCGGGCGGCGCGGCGTCGGACAGCCGCAGCGTGAGGTTCGGGATCGCGAGGCCGACCCCGAGCCCGCCGACGAAGAGCCCGGTGGAGGTGCCCGCGACCGAGCCGGTGATGCCGATCAGCGACCAGCCGAGTCCGAGCAACGCGACGCAGAGCACGGTGACGGCGCTGGACGACAACTTCGCTCGCACCGCGGGGAAAGCGAAGCCGCCGATCGTGCTGGCCAGCGTGCTGCACGCGACCACGACACCGACGAGCACCGGCCCGTTGCCCTGCGCGGCCAACAGGAACGGCACCTGCGTCGGGGCCATGTAGAACGCCATCGTGGCGACCAGGGCCAGTGCGTAGATGCCCAGCACTCCCCCGGTGAACACCGGCCCGCGGGCCGTGGCGGACGGAGCGGCGGGCGACCGGTCCCGGACGCTGAACACCGCGGCCAGAGCGACGAGCGCCGCCGTCGTGTAGAGCCAGAACGGCACCCGCCACCCGACGGTGGCCAGCAGGCCCGCGAGCGGCAGCAGCACGACCCCGCTGAGGCTCGCGAACACCTGCTGCAACCCGAGGAACGCCGTGCGGGCGGGTCCGTCGAACCAGTCGGCGATGATCGCGTTGACCGCCGTCATCACGCCCGCCACGGCGACGCCGAGCACCGCCCTGCTCACCAGCAGCAGGACGAGGTCACCGAGGAAGTAGCCGATCGTGCCGCTGACCGCGTAGAGCACCAGGCTCGCCAGCAGCAACGAACGGCGGCCGAGCCGGTCCGCCGCCAGCCCCGCGAACGGAGCGGTGAGCGCGACCGTCAGCGACGTGATCGTCAGCGCGAGCCGGACGAGCAGCGAGGCTCCCCGCTGGCCGGCGAAGACCTGCTCCATCATCGGCAGGCTCGGCGCGATGATCGCCGGCGCCATGATGGTGAGCGTGGCGGCGGCGAGCACCGTGCCGCGACTCAGCGCACCGGGTGTCCGCCACACCGGCGCGCCAGTTGTTCCGGGCTGCACAAGAAACTCCGTGGATACCGAGGGATTCGCCGGCGGGAAATCGCCGATCTCGATCACCACAAAAGCTATTCACCCGGACGTGTCGCGTCTTCGGACGACGGTGCCGTTCCGCAGTCCGTTCCGGGGAGGAATCAGCGCCCGTCTCCTACCACGGGAGGAGACGGGCATCATGCTTTCGGCCCTCATCGCCGCGGGACGCACGACGAGGACGCCTCGCCGCCCTACCATCCGTGGTCATGCGCTTTCTGCCGCGCGGCCACGACGCGTTCATCACGAGGACCGCGCTTCTCGGCAGCGCTTTCGGCGCCCTCAACCTCTTCTACACCGAGGAGTGGGGCTGGATCCTCGCCCTGGCGATGCTGCCCGCGTTGCTCGTGCGGCTCGCCTGGCGGCGCATGCCCGGCTGGCTGCTGCTGACGTGGCTCGTGATCCCCACGCTCATCGGCGACATCGCGGTCGTCACGCACACCTCGACCATGGTGCTGATCATCGGGATGGTCGTGGTCGCGGCGGGCAGCACCCGGCGCGTCGACACGATCGCGCTCACGGTGTGCCTGTTCTCCCCGTTCGTCGTCTGGGCCCTGGACACCAACAGCTGGCACCGCGGCATCGGCGCCTGGCTGTGGTCGGGAGGCCTGCTGCTCGGCTGGGTGCTCGGGCGGCTGGCCGGTGAGCAACAGACCCTGATCGCAGAGCTCGAACGCACCAGGAGCGAGCTCGCCGACGCCGCCGTCATCGCCGACCGGCAGCGGATCGCCCGCGACCTGCACGACATGGTCGGCCACAGCTTCAGCGTCGTCCTGCTGCACCTCGCGGGCGCGCGGATGAACCTCGCCGCCAACCCGGACGAGGCGGTGAAAGCCTTGCAGCAGGCGGAGACCGTCGGCCGCGAGGGCATGGACGAGCTGCGCCAGGCCCTGGTGCTGATGCACCGCGGCACCCCGGCACCGACCGTCTCCGGGCTCGGTGATCTGGAGGACCTGATCGCCACCTACCGGGACGCCGGCCTGCACGTCGACCTCACCGTCGCCGACGGCGTCGACCAGATCGAGGCCGCGCCGCGCATCGTCCTGCACGACGTGGTCCGCGAGGCGCTCACCAACGCGGCCAAGCACGCGCTGCGGCCGGAGGCGTCGGTCCACATCGGACTCGACGACGACGCCATCGCGGTCCGGATCACCAGTCCGCACGCGCCGGGCGTCCCTCGCGGAGGAGCAGGCATGGGGCTGACCGGCCTGGAACACCGCGTCTGCGCGATCGACGGAACCTTCACGGCCTCGCCCGAACGCGGCGGATGGACGGTCCAGGCGTCGTTCCCGCGCCGGCTGGTCGAGGTGCGGGCGTGATCAGGGTGCTGCTGGTCGACGACCAGCCGATGATCCGCGCCGGGCTCTCGCTGGTGCTGCGCAGCCAGCCCGACATGCAGGTCGTCGGCGAACGGGACGACGGCACCGACATCGTCCGCGTCGTCGCCGAGTGCACGCCGGACGTCGTGTGCATGGACGTCCGCATGCCCGGGATCGACGGCGTCGAGGCCACCCGGCACCTGCGCGCGGCGAACGGCCCGCCGGTGTGCGTCCTGACCACGTTCGACGACGAGGACGTGCTGTGGTCCGCGGTCGAGGCGGGCGCGGCGGGGTTCGAGCTCAAGTCCGCCACGGCCGAGAACCTCGTCGAGGCGGTCCGCACGGTCGCGGGCGGCGGCGCGTGGATCGACGGCAGGCTGCTGCGCCCGATCCTCACCACCTACCGCCGGATCGCCCGTGCCGTGCCCCGCACGCCCGACCTGCCGTCGACCGTCACCGAACGCGAGCGCGACGTGCTGCGGCTGATCGCCCGCGGCCTGTCCAACCGGGAGATCGCCGAGCACCTCAGCCTCGCCGAGACCACCGTGAAGACCCACGTCGGCTCGTTGTTCGCGAAGCTCGGGGCCCGCGACCGCGCCGCCGCCATCGTGTTCGCCTACGACTGCGGCCTCGTTCTCCCGAACCGCTGAATCGCGCCGGCCGGAAATGCCGAAGAAGCTCATTAGTTCCGATTCCATTTCACGAGTCCACGATTAACTCGAAAGAGTGAACGTCCGCAATTCCGATAACAGCGCACTTCGCGATCGCTACTAACCCGGTGGTTGTACGCCGTTTCCCCGGAGGGACCCACCGTGTTCGAGCACCAAGCCCAGCCCTTGCCGGGCTGGCGAGGGGGCGACGGCAACGCCGCCTACCTCGACAAGAACCTGCGCCACCAGCCGATGGAGATGTACCTGGACGACACCGTCAGCTGGCGGTTCGTCCTCCAGCTCTGGCTGCGCGGCGCCATCGTGTCGTTCGTCGTCGGAGTGCTGTTCTGGTCGATCGGCTTCATCCTCATCGCCCTCGCGGTCGGCGGAAGCAGCAGTAGCAGCACCAGGTACGGCAGCAGCAGTAGCGCGGACACCGGCACCGCCGGAGCGGCGGCCTTCTTCATGGGAGCCGGGTCCCTGCTGGCCGTCGTGGTCTTCCTGGTGGTCGTGCTGCTCAGCAGGCTGCCGGAGCCGATCGCCGAGTGGCGGATCGTGCTGGCCGACCGCGCCGACTACGCGGAGTCGGCCTACCACCAGATCTCCGGCACGATGTTCCGCCGCCAGCTGCCGGTCAGGGGCGGGCCGCGGCGCATCCGCACGGGCAGCGCGCCGACGGACCTCGACCACCGGCTCTACATCACCGAGGGCGACTACCAGATCTACGTCTCGGTCTTCCGCTACGGCACGAGCCTCTACCTGGGCTGGCAGATGTGGCGGTCCCGCCGCGGCGCCACGCTGATCTGGCAGTTCCTCGTCGGCATCTTCCGCAGCATGGTCGGGCACAACGACCCGGAGATCGCCATGATGCGCGCCGACCGGGCGCGGGCCATGCGCGAGGCCGTCCACGCCGCGTGCCGCGAGGGCCTGATGGTGGCCGTCGACGAGATCCAGGTGCCCGAGCACTTCGGCTTCCCCAACGGCCTGCCGCCCGTCGAGGAAGGCCGGTTCGCCGCCGCGCCGGTGCCGGGTGGGTTCGTGGCGCCCGCGCAGGTCCAGGAGACCGGTCGGCACGGGATGCCGGAGCCGCAGACGCCGTGACGGTTCCCGGAGTTCTGCTCGAGAGCACGCCCGGCACGAGCTGGGCGTGGATCGGTGTGCGCGTGCGTCCCGCCCAGAAGATGAGCGAGACGTCGGCGTACCCGGACGTGGACGAGTCGCAGCGGCTCACCCGGACCATCACCCGCGAGCAGGCCTGGCTCACGAGCCTGTGGACGACCGACGCGCACGCCCGCTGGGAGCTCCGGTACCGCAGCGATCCCGCGACGAAGCTGCTGTCGTGCACCATTCTCGGGCGGGTGGAGGACGACGATCCACGACTGGCCGTGGAGGCGGCGGTGCGGTTGCGCGACCGGCTCACCGACTCGCCCGCTCACGTGCGCACGGACCCGCTGCTCGACGTGGGCGAGGTCAAGGGACACCTCGTGCCCGGCGCGCGCGACGGCCGCAGCACGGTCGAGGTGCGCAAGCGGCTGACCTCCTCGGCCTGCACCCGGCCGGAGACGCGGCGGCGGTTCTGCTTCGCCGTGTCGCCGTTGCGGCCACCGGAGGACCGGTCGTGGGAACCGTTGTGGCGCGAGCTGACGCTCATGCCGGAGCCGACCGTGCTCAGCGTGTACCTGGAGCCGTACCGGCCTTCGCCCGTGCTGGTGGACGACCTGCGCCGGCTCGCGGCGGAGTACGCCTACCTGGCGCGGCCCGGCGCGCCCAGTCCGGTGTGGAGCCAGCAGGTGGAACCCGACGGCCTGGCCGTGCACGCGGCCCCGCTCTACGCCCGCGCCGCCGCCGCGTATGCCTCGGGGCCGTGCTTCCGCACGCGGATCTCCGTCGCGTCCCAGGGACCTCTGGGCCACGGGTTCGCGGAGCTCGCCGCCGCCGTCACCGGCGGCGGGGTGGCCTGTCCGCCTCCTCCCTGGGAGCAGGACGCCTTCTGGCGCAACTTCGGCGGTCTCAACCGGGACTGGCTGGAGCACACCTACGGCCAGGGCGGCCCGGTCGCCGCCATGCGCGACACCGAGCGCATCCTCTGCGACCTGTCCGATGTGGACGAAGCCGCGCTGACGTTCCGCCTGCCGTACCAGGTGACGAGCCACCTGCCGTTGTTCGAGAGGTGATCCGGTGAAGGACGAGTTCCTCTTCGAGTTCGAGGGCGACGAGCCCGAGAACGACCGCAACGCCCGTGACCTCCTCGACTGGATGGACGAGGACCTGCGCGGCAGCGGCAGGCTTCGCATCAACGGTCCCGGTGAGGGCGAACTGGGCGGTGCCGCCGACGCGGTGATCGTGCCGTCCGGTTCCGTGCCGCTGGGCCGGCCGTTCCTCGACTGGCTGACCGAGCGGACCAAGTCGAGGCGGATCACCCTGCGGGTCTCCGCCACGCACAAGGGAGAACTGCTCCGGATCGACGTCGGGGACCCGGTGGCCGCGCAGGAGCTGCGGAGCACGATCGCGCGGCTGCTGGACGAGGCCTGAGTGCTCCGGGCGCGCGCCGTGCTGGTCGGCACCAGCACCTACACCAGGGGCCTGTCCCAGCTCGACTGGTCCGAGTCCAACGTGAACGACCTGCACGACGCGCTCGTCGAGGACTTCGACCCCGGCGGCGTGCACGTGCTCGTCGACCCGCCGGACGCGCAGCTCGTGCTCAACCGGCTCGAGATGTGCGTGGCGTCCAGCGCGGACCTGGTGTTGTTCTACTACACGGGACACGGCCTGCGGGACGAGGCCGACCGGCTGTGTCTCGCACTGCCGGGGTCGGTGGACAAGCCGCAGCACGCCCGGAACACGTCGCTCCCGGTGGACTCGGTGTTCGAGATCCTCCAGCGCCCCTCGCACCAGCGGCGGGTGGTGATCCTCGACTGCTGCTACTCCGGTCTGGCGATGGACGCGCCCGCCGCCGCGGACCTGCACCTGCTGACGGCCACGAGCCGCAAGCGCAAGGCCGCGTACCGGAAGGAGGACCGCCACACCGAGTTCACCGGTGAGCTGCTGCGGTTGCTGGGCGACACTCCCGGGCCTCTCGACCTCGGCACCGCCTACCGCCACCTGGACAAAGCACTGGGCGGCCGGGGTCTGCCCCGGCCGCAGCAGCGATGTGTCAACCACAGCGCGGACTTCGTGCTGCGGCCGTAGGGACTTCAGAGGCGGCGGACGCGGCCGAGCCACGCCGCGAGCTGGACCTCGCCGTGGGCGGGCAGGCCTCGCTGCACGGCCACCTCGGAGATCTGCTCGGTGATGAAACCCTCGTAGTGGGCGGGTTCGACGCTCTCGACCTCCCAGCCGTCGGTGAAGGCCTTCGGGATCACGTCGGCGCCGATGCTGGAGCTCAGGCCGGGCGCCGCGTCGGAGTGGGCGAGGATGTGCACCAGGGCGCCGGGGTTCGTCAGCGAGTGCAGCACGGCGGCGTAGTCCTTGGCCGCGTTGGAGTCGCCGTACGCGCCAAAACCGTGGAACAGTGCCACGTCGACGATCGTGTCGAAGCCGCCGGACAGGAACGGGTGCCGTTCGGGGTGCAGCATGTTGGCCACCTCGAAGCGGGCGGCCGGCACGCCTCGTTCGGTGGCGGTGCGGCGGGCGTAGGCGATCGCGCTCGGCGAGAGGTCGACGCCCAGGGCCTCGTAGCCGAGCTCGGTGAACAGGATGGTGTGCTCACCGGAGCCGCAGCCGGGTTCGAGCACCCGGCCGCGGATCAGGCCGGCGGCCTCCAGCGCGGCGATCGCGGGTTGCGGGCCGCCGATGAGCCACGGCGCGGTGCCCTCGTCGTACATGAAGTTCCAGTACTCCGGATCTTCGAAGCCGCGGGACTCGTCGGTCTGTGTCATGGCTTCAGTGTGGGGACCGGTCACGTACGTGAACACTGCTCGAAAACGAACCCACTGGGTTGTGCGGTATGGAATACAGGTCCGCGGGCCGAGGACGCTGGATGGGCTCAGGCGGTCGGCTGCACGCGGGTCAGCACGGTGTCCAGGAAGTCCGTGACGCTCGAAGACTCCGGTTCCGCCACCGCCGCGATGTGGCCGTCCGGGCGGACCAGCACCAGCAACGGGCCGTTCACCTGGTACGCGCGGTAGGCCGCTTCCTCCTCCGGCGGGATCACGTGGGTGGTGATCGCGACGGCGTAGCGGTCGTCGAGGCTCGCGGCCAGCCGGTCGGTGTCGAGCGCCTGCGCCGCGAAGAGCAGGACGTGGTAGCCCGTGCCGTGGGTCAGGTCGAGCACGCTGCTCGCGCCGTCCCGGGTGGGCCTGATCTCCGCGTACGGCGCCCTGTCCCCCGCCCGCAACGCTCCGGCGCCGGGGCCGACGGCCGCCGACCTGGGGTACCTGATCCACAGCTGCGAGAACATGTGGAAGAACATCCGGCGGATCGGGGCGAGCCGGGACACCACGCCGACCACGCGGGTCGCCACGTGCGTGCGCATCCACACCGCCACGGCGCTGTTGCCGGTCTCCAGCTTGAAGCCGAGGTCGGTGCGCTTGAGCACGGTGCGGGCGATCGGGCGGCGTTCCGACTCGTAGGTGTCGAGCAGCCACTCGGGTGCCTCGCCGTTCACGACCTGCGCGAGCTTCCAGGCGAGGTTGACCGCGTCGCCGACGCCGAGGTTGAGGCCCTGGCCGCCCGCCGGGTTGTGGATGTGCGCGGCGTCGCCGGCGAGGAAGACGTTGCCCACGCGGAACTTCGACGCGATCCGGCTGTGGAAGCGGAACATCGACGCCCAGACGATCTCCTTCAGCCGGGCGTCCACTTTGAAGTAGCTGTCGAACCACTGCTGCAGGTCGGCGGGCGCGAGCGGCGCGTAGGCCCCGTGCGAGGGGTTCTGCTGGTCCGGCGCCTGCTCCAGTTCCCGTGGCACCACACCGAAGAGCCGGCAGCGGCCCGACGCCAGCGGCAGGATTCCGACGAACCCGCCGCGGGTCAGGTTGAGCCGCATGCCCCGCACGCCGAGGTCGACGTCGAGCGTCACGTCGGCGAGCATGCCCGCCTGGTCGTAGGTCTCGCCGTCGAACGACTGGCCGACGAACCCGCGCACGACGCTGCTCGCCCCGTCGGCGCCGACGACCCGGCGCGCGGTGATCGACGCGCCTTCGGCGGTGGTCACGACGACGAGATCACCGGTGTCGGTCAGGCCGGTCACGGCGGTGTTCCACTCGACGTCGACGTGGTGTTCCTTCAACGCCTCCACGAGCACGCGCTCGGTCTCGAACTGCTCCAGCGCGAGCGCGTAGGGGAACCGCGTGCGGTCGCCCGTGCCCTCGCCCGCGAGCGGCATGTCGCCCACGTGCCGCCCGGCCTCGTGGATGGCGACGTCGGTGATCGGCAGGCCGCGCGCGACCGCCGCCTCCGCGACGCCGAGCCGGTCGAAGAGCTCCAGCGTGCGGGCGTGCACGATCGCGGCGCGCGCCTGTTCGACGGGACCGGGCTTGGCGTCCACGATCCGCACGCGCACCCCGTGCTGGGTGAGCATCAGGGCGGTGCACAGGCCGGTCGGGCCCGCGCCCACCACCAGGACGTCACAGTCGCGTTCGTCGCGCATCGGCTTCCTCATTCACGTCGGCGAGGGTGCGAACGCAGTATCGCGACGTGCGGCGATGCTCCACATCGCCCGTTCTGGAGCGTGACCGGCCGATCACCCTGCGCGAGCGCGCAGGTTCTCCGCGCCGTCCTTTCTCCGCGCTGTCCGGACGCCCGATGGTGGAGCGATCAGATGGTGGACTGCCGGAAGCCGAGGGACCTCGATGAGCACCGCACCGGAAGCGTTTTTCGACGACCTGGCCGAGCTGTACGAGCGCTTCACGGTCATCCGCGACGCCGCCACGAGCCCGGTGCGGTCGTGGCTCGTGGAGCAGTTGCCGTCCGGTTCCCGCGCGCTGGACGTCGGCTGCGGTGGCGGCAACAACTGCGGCATGCTCGCCGAGCGCTACGACGAGGTCGTCGGCGTCGACGTGTCGCAGAAGATGCTCGACATCGCTGCCACGAAACCCACCCGCGTGCCGGTGCGGTACCAGTGCCGGGACGCCGCCTCGATGACGCCTGAACGTGACGGGCAGTTCGACCTCGTGATGTCGGTGAACGCGGTGTTCCACATGGGACCCGCCGACGAGGTGCTGCCCGTGCTGCGGTCCCTGGTGGCGCCCGGCGGCCGGCTGGTGATCGTCGACGTGACCCAGCCCGACGACGCGGCGGCCCCCGCCGAGCAGAGCGCCTACGCGTTCCAGACCGGCAAGATCATCTACGACGTCTCCGGTGACGTCGAGGCCGCGTGCGACTCGGTGCGGATGATGCTGCACCCGCGCTGGCTGGCGATGAGCGCCGCCGCGATGCCGCTCACCGACACGGAGTTCCAGCTCCAGTACGAGAAGGCGCTGCCCGGCGTGCGGATCACCAAGGACCTCATCCCCACGATGAGCGCGGCCGTCTGGGAGAACGCGTGAGCATCTTCCACCTGCCCCGGCTGCACTTCGCGGGCGCCGCGATCACCCGCCTGCCCACCGGTCCGCGCGCGGGCTGGCTCGACCTGGAGACCAACCAGGCCATCGACGACGGTGGCGTGTTCGACACCGACCGTCCGGTGCAGGAGTACTACGACTTCCTGGCGGACTCGAAGGGCCACAACTTCGAGGGCAACGGCCACTTCTGGGTCGACGCGAAGGTCGTGTCCACCGAGCTCACGCCCGGCGAGGTCGCCACCGAGGACCTCGTCGTGGGACGGAACCTCGACTTCTGGGGCCACTTCTGCGACTACACCGCGGGCACGGCCAACCGGTCCCGCGTGTTCGACGTCGACCCCGCTTCGAACTGGACCACGACGTTGATGGTCGGCCAGCTCGCGCTCGGCCGGTCGGGCCGCTCGCACGACGTGCCGTACCTGGTGACCGGGGACGTGAACGGCATGTGCCCGCCGCGCTGGAACCAGTTCCACACGGTGCTGCACCAGTTCGCCGTCGACAAGGTTGAGGGTCTGCACTGGCTCGACGGCGTCGCGGACTCCCCCGTGCTCACCCGGCTGCGCGAGGTCGTCGAGACCGAGGCGGACGGCCTGGTCGTGCAGTTCGGGCTCACCGGCCAGAAGCACACCGGCGAGGGCCAGCCGGACATCTGGCAGCTGCGCGGGTCGATCGGCGCCTGGTACCGGTCCGAGCTGCGCAGCTACCCGGCCGGGCGGCTGATCACCCCGCGCACCACGAGGTCCGCGCTGCCCAACGTCTCCGTGCACGTCACCGACGAGCACGTGACCGCGAACCTCGTCACCACGACGCCCGAGGTCGACCTGGAGGTGCGCACGGCGTCCGGCACGCTGCTCGCGACCCTGCCGTCCACAACGGACTCCCGCACGTCCGGCGTGGTCGTGGCGGCACGGGTGGACGGCGCGACCGGCAACCCGGCCGAGGCGCTGGTGATCACCGACCCCGACGGGACCGTGCTGTCCCGCGAGGAGGAGACGGTCGTCGAGTCCGACGAGGCCGCGTTGTTCCTGGAGCACGAGAACACCAGGACCGGCGAGGACCACGCCGTCGAGATCCCCGTCCGCTCCTACCTTCGCGGAGTTCCCGCCCGGGTCGACCGCGTGCACGTCCGGCAGCACGTGAACCCGGCCGCGTTGCCGCTCGCTGACGACCGCGACACCGCTCAGCTCGTGGCGTTCCTGCCGACCGGACAGGCCGAGTACCAGGCGGAGCAGGTGCTCTCCACCGACGAGCACGGCCGCGGCACCATCACGCTGAAGGGCGTGCGGGGCGGCGCGACGCGGGTCGTCCTGCGCCCCGAAGGCACCCCGGAACCCACCGGCGGCACGGCCGCCGAGCGGTACGACAACGACGACGCCCAGGGCTACTGGTCGGCGGTCGGCTCGGTCGCGGTGCGGGTGCTGCCGAACCACTGGCACCTCGACGACCTGCCGGACGAGGACGTCACGTTCCGCACGCTGTACCGCGAGGCGCTCGCCTACTACGAGCTGCAGTACTCGTTCATGCGGTCGGAGGTGCTGAGCCTCGCCGACGAGTTCAAGGTCGAGCCGTACGCGCGGCTGATCTGGCACGTCTCCGCGCCCGAGCACAAGGGCAAGACGTTCTACATGCCGCCGACGCGGGACATGAGCGCGCCGCAGATCCGGATGTTGCTGCGCTACCTGCTCGCCGACGACGCGCAACGGCAGACGCCGCCGACTTTCGTGCCGCAGCAACGCAAACTCGGCACGATCACGACCAAGGACCAGCTGCTGCACGCGCTCTACCAGGCGGCGGCGATCGAGCTGGCCACCATGGTCCAGTACCTGTACGCGGCCTACAGCGTGCCGACCCACGGCGCCGGCAAGAAGCTAGTCGAACGCGGTGAGTGGACGCCTGAGCAGTTGCTCACGGCGTCCGGTGAGGGCACCGAGACGTGGAGCAACGGCATCCGCGGCAGCCTGATGTCCGTCGCCCGCGAGGAGATGATGCACTTCCTCGCCATCAACAACATCCTGATGGCGATGGGCCGGCCGTTCCACCTGCCCAAGCTCGACTTCGGGACGTTCAACAGCGACATCTGCGTGCCGCTGGAGTTCTCCCTCGAAGCCCTGAACCTCGCGAGCGTGCAACGGTTCGTGGCGCTGGAGCAGCCGCACGACCTGATCGAGGAGATCGAGGGCAACGACTCCACGGTCCTGCGCGCGGACGGCGAGCCGTACCAGTACGGGTCGCTGAGCGAGCTGTACGCGGCGATCCGCGAGGGCGTCCAGGCCGTGCCGGGCGTGTTCCTGGTGAAGAAGGGCCGCGGCGGTGGCGCCCACCACCTGTTCATGCGCGAGTCCGTCAACGCCGTGCACCCCGACTACCAGCTGGAAGTCGACGACGTGGCGAGCGCGGTGTTCGCGATCGACTTCGTCACCGAGCACGGCGAGGGCGGCCAGATCCCCTCGACGCTTCCAGAGGAAGAGTCGCACTTCGACACGTTCCTGCGGATCTCGGAGATGCTGATCGCGGAACGGGCGAAGGGCCCCAACGACCGCAGGATCCCGTGGAACCCTGCCTACCCGGTGATGCGCAACCCCACGCTGAAGCCCGGCAACCCGGCGATGGACCACGTGACGCACGAACCGGCGCGGATCGCGATGAAGGCGTTCAACCGGTCGTACTTCATGGCCATGCAGCTGATGGTGCAGCACTTCGGGTACAGCCCGGACAAGTCGTTGCGGCGCAGCCGGTTGATGAACTGGTCGCTGGACATCATGACCGGCGTGCTGCGGCCGTTGGGCGAGCTGATCGTGACGCTGCCCTCGGGACGGCCTGGGCGCACCGCGGGGCCGTCGTTCGAGCTCGACTCGACGCCCGAGTACATCTCGCGGCCCGACATCGCGGTCGAGTGGATGGCCCGCGAGTTCCACGAGGTGGCGGACCTCGCCCGCAAGTGCGTCGGCTTCGGCCTCACCCCGACCGTGGGCGACCTGCTCGCCTTCATCGGGGACTCGTTGCGCACCATGGACCTGAAAGACCTGTGATGGCCGAGAAGACGACAGTGTGCATCGCCGGCGGCGGTCCGGCCGGTGCCGTGCTGGGGCTGCTGCTCGCGCGGTCCGGGGTGGACGTCGTGGTGCTGGAGAAGCACGCCGACTTCCACCGCGACTTCCGCGGCGACACCGTGCACCCCGCGACGTTGCAGATCCTCGACGAGCTCGGGCTGATCGACCGGTTCCACGCGCTGCCCCACCAGAAGGTCAGCACGATCGGCGTCGTGCAGGACGGCAAACGCATCGACATCGCCGACTTCCGGCGGTTGAAGGTCCGCTACCCCTACATGGCGTTCGTGCCGCAGTGGGACTTCCTCGACCTCGTCACGGCGGAGGCGAAGAGGTACCCGGGGTTCCGGTTGCTGATGGAGACCGAGGCGCTGGGCGTCGTGCGGGACGAGGACGGCCGGGTCGCCGGTGTGCGCGTGCGCGGGCCCGAGGGCGAACGGCAGATCCGCTCGACGCTCTTGGTCGCCGCCGACGGACGGCACTCGGCGATCCGGAAGGACGCGGGGTTCGTGCCCACGCTGATCGGCCGGTCGCTCGACGTCATCTTCTTCACGATCTCGCGCCGGGACACCGATCCGGACGAGGGCATCTGCGTGCGGATCGGCAACGGCAAGATCTTCGGCGCGACCGACCGCCGCACCTACTGGCAGATGTCGTACGAGACGTCGACCGGTGGCATGGAGAGGGTGCGGCGTGAGGGGCTCGCCAAGTTCCGCGCGGACCTGGCCGAGCTCGTGCCGTTCCTCGCCGACCGCGCGCACGAGGTGTCCTCTGTGGACCAGCTCAGCCCGCTGGAGGCGCGGATCGACCGCCTGGAGCGGTGGCACGAGCCCGGTCTGCTGTTCATCGGCGACGCCGCGCACGCGATGTCCCCGGTCGCGGGGTTCGGGGTGAACCTCGCGGTCCAGGACGCCGTCGCCACCTCGAACCTCCTCACCGACGCGCTGTTGAAGGCTCAGGAGGGCCGGATCTTCGATGACGACCTGCTGGCACGCGTGCGGAAACGCCGCAAACGCGCGGTGGCGTTGTCGCAGGGCCTGCAACGGGCGACGCAGAAGTTCGGCATCGACGAGGCACTCGGCGGCTCCGGGCAGCCGCCCGCGCCGAAGATCTTCGAGAAGCTCGGCGTCGCCCAGTGGCTGATGAGCCGCGTCATCGGGCTCGGCTTCCGGCCCGAACACGTTCGCACCCAGGAGAGAGCGCCGGAGGGAACCGTCCGATGACCGCACCCGGAATGCCGCCGCAGGCACGGATGATGCAGATGATCACGGGATACTGGGTCACCCAGGTCGTGCACGCCGTCGCCGACCTCAAGATCGCCGACCACCTCGCCGAGTCCGCGCTGACGCTGGAGGAGATCGCGGCGCTGACGGAGGTCGACGCCGACACGATGCTGCGGCTGCTGCGCGCCTGCGCCTCGCAGGGGCTCGTGGCCTACGACAACGGCCGGTTCGTCAGCACGCCGTTGCTGGAGACCCTGCGCGAGGGCGTGCCGGGGTCGTTCCGCGACATCGCGATCGTGCACGGCTCGCCGGGGCACTGGCTGTCCTGGGGCAGGTTCCCGGACGCCGTGCGCGCCGGTGAGCCGCAGACGAAGGCCGCGCTGGGCAGCGACATCTGGACGTACTTCCAGTCGCAGCCGCAGGAGTGGGAGCGGTTCTCGAACTCCATGACCGAGCTGACCGACGGCCTGTCCCGCGAGATCGGCTCGTTGCTCGACACCACGGGCCTCGCCACGGCGGTGGACGTCGGCGGCGCGAACGGCGCGCTGCTGCACTCGGTGCTGAAGGCCAACCCCGCACTGCTGGGTGTCGTGTTCGACCTGCCGACCGTCGAGGCGACCGCGGTGGCCGAGGCCGAGAAGGCGGGGCTTGCCGACCGGTGCACGTTCATCGGTGGCTCGTTCTTCGACGCCGTGCCCGAGGGCGACCTGTTCCTGCTCAAGGCCGTCATGCACAACTGGGACGACAAGTCGTGCGTGGAGATCCTCACGCAGTGCCGCAGGGCGATGCGGCCCGGCGGACGGGTGGTCGTCGTCGAGATGCCGCTCGGCCCGGTGGGAGCACCGGGCTTCGCTCCCCTGCTCGACCTGGGGATGCTCGCCGTGAACGCCGGCCGGGAGCGCGACCTCGACCAGTACGACGCCCTGTTCCGGGCGGCCGGCCTGCGCCTCGACGGCGTCACGCCGACCTCGTCCCCGCAGAGCCTGATCCACGCCGTTGCCGCGTAACCACGAACCGGAGGTATGACCGAAGATGTTGAAGAACGTAGTGGTGGTCGGCGGCGGCACGGCCGGCTGGATGACCGCCTCCTACCTGACGGCCGCGTTCGGGGACCGGATCGACGTCACGCTCGTGGAGTCGAAGCGCGTCGGCGCGATCGGCGTCGGCGAGGCGACCTTCAGCACGGTCCGGCACTTCTTCGAGTACCTCGGTCTCGAGGAGAAGGAGTGGATGCCCGCCTGCAACGCCACCTACAAGCTCGCCATCCGGTTCGAGAACTGGCGTGAGCCGGGGCACCACTTCTACCACCCGTTCGAACGCCAGCGGGTCGTCGACGGGTTCCCGCTGACGGACTGGTGGCTGCGCGACCCGAAGTCGGACCGCTTCGACAAGGACTGCTTCCTGGTCGGCACCCTGTGCGACGACCTGAAGTCCCCGCGCCAGATGAACGGCGAGCTGTTCGAGGGCGGCCTGGGCCAGCGCAGCACGTACCGGACGACGCTGTCCGAGCAGACCACGCAGTTCCCCTACGCCTACCACTTCGACGCCACGCTGGTCGCGAACTACCTGCGCGACTACGCGGTCGCACGGGGCGTGAAGCACGTCCTCGACGACGTGCAGGACGTCGCGCTGGACGACCGCGGCTGGATCAGCCACGTCGTCACCAAGGACAACGGGAACCTCACCGGTGACCTGTTCATCGACTGCACCGGCTTCCGCAGCCTGCTGCTGGGCAAGGCGCTCGCCGAGCCGTTCCAGTCCTATCAGGACAGTCTGCCCAACGACAGCGCGGTGGCGTTGCGGGTGCCGCAGGACATGGAGAACCGCGGCCTGCGCCCGTGCACGACGGCGACCGCGCAGGACGCGGGCTGGATCTGGACGATCCCGCTGTTCGACCGCATCGGCACCGGCTACGTCTACGCCGGCGACTACATCTCGCCCGAGGAGGCCGAACGCACGCTGCGCGCGTTCGTCGGCCCGGCCGCCGAGCACGCCGACGCCAACCACATCAAGATGCGCATCGGCCGCAGCGAACGGCACTGGGTCAACAACTGCGTGGCCGTGGGGTTGTCCAGCGGGTTCGTCGAGCCGCTGGAGTCGACCGGCATCTTCTTCATCCAGCACGCCATCGAGCAGCTGGTGAAGCACTTCCCGGACGAGCGCTGGGACGACGGGCTGCGCAAGTCCTACAACAAGCTCGTCAACAACGTGATGGACGGCGTGCGCGAGTTCCTCGTCGTGCACTACTACGCCGCCAAGCGCCAGGACAACCAGTACTGGAAGGACACCAAGACCCGGCCGTTGCCCGACGGCCTGGCCGAGCGGCTGGACCGCTGGCAGACCCGGCTGCCCGACGGCGAGTCGGTCTTCCCGCACTACCACGGGTTCGAGGCCTACTCCTACGTCTGCATGCTGCTCGGTCTCGGCGGTCTCGACCTGAAGGCGTCGCCCGCGCTGGGCCTGATGGACACCACGTCGGCACAGCACGAGTTCAAGCTCGTCGGTGAGCAGGCCGCCGAACTCGCCCGGACGTTGCCCACGCAGTACGAGTACTTCGCCCAACTCCACCGGGCGCGGTGAGCACGGTGCTGAGCGCCCTGCACCTCGGCGCGTTGCTCGCCGCGTTCTTCGCGGTCGCGGCACTGGGCCGGGTGCTCGCGCGGGCGGTGCGGATGCCCACCGTGATCGGGGAGATCGCGGTGAGCGTCCTGCTCGGGCCGGTGCTGCTGGCCGCGTTCGGCAAGGGCGTGTTCACCGCGATCCTGCCGGCGGACCTCACCGGGGTGCTGAAGCAGATCGGCGAGGCCGGACTGGTGCTGTTCCTGATCGGCGTGGTGCACCACCTCGACCGCGGCGGCACGGGCGGGTGGCGTGGCAAGGCGTTGGGCCGGATCACCGTTGGCGCCTTCGTGCTGCCGTTGCTGACCGGTCTCGTGTTCGCCGGGTGGGTGCTGTGGTTCGCGCCCCCGGACGTCCGGGGCACGGCTCCCCCGGTCGCGCTGGTGCTGATGCTCGCGGTGGCCATGTCGGTCACCGCGGTGCCGGTGCTCGCGCGCATCCTGGAGGAGCGGTCCGACCTGGGCCGTGCCTCCGGGTTGTCGATGATGGCGTCGGTGCTGATCGACACGCCGGCCTGGCTCCTGCTGACCGTCGCATTGGGACTCGCGGCGGGTGGCCTCGGCGGTGTGTGGCTGGCGTTCGCGACGATCGGTGCGGGCGCGGTGATCGCGTGGTTCGGCCATCGGGCGCTCGGTTCCGCGTCGGAGTTCGCGTCCGGACGGCCGCGCACGACCGCCCTCGTCCTCGCCGCGGTGGCACTCGGCGCGGGCGCGGCGGTGCACTCGCTCGGGCTCACCGCGATCTTCGGGGCGTTCCTGGTCGGCGTGATGGTGCCGCGCGGCGAGGCGTGGTCCCGGGTCGTCGCGCTGGTCAGCGGGGTGGGCAGGGCGTTCGTGCCGGTGTTCTTCGTGGTCGCCGGGGCGACGCTGTCGACCAGCGGGGTGTCCGCGTTCCCGTGGATCGGCGTGGTGCTGGCGCTCGTGCTGGGCGTGGCGGGCAAGGTCGGCGGCGGGTACGCCGGCGCGCGCTGGGGTGGCGAGGACCAGGTCACGTCGCTGCGGGTCGGCGTGCTCGTGAACACGCGTGGGCTCACCGAGATCGTGGTGCTGCAGATCGGGTTCACCGCCGGGTTGCTCACCCCCGGGCTGTTCGTGGCGTTGCTGGTGATGGCACTCGTGACGACCGCGCTCACCGGCCCGTTGCTGGACGTGCTCACCCGGCGGGTCGGTGCGGCACGGGAGGAGGTGTCGTTGTGATGGACCAGTTCCGCGGCCTGATGGCGGCCTTCCCGACCGGCGTCGCGGTGGTGACGACGTTCGGGCAGGACGCCGAGCCGTGGGGGATGACGGTGTCGTCGTTGTCGAGCGTGTCAATGGACCCGCCGACGCTCCTGGTGTGCCTGCGGGACGCCAGCCCGACGCTGGACGCGTTGGTGCGCAACGGTTCTTTTACGGTCAACCTGCTGCACCACGAGGCGCGGCCGGCCGCCGAACTGTTCTCCTCCGGCGATCCCGCGCGGTTCGAGCGGGTCGCGTGGGAGAAGCCGGAGTCGGTCGGCGGGCCGCACCTGGTGGACGACGCGCACGCGGCGGCGGACTGCGAGGTCGACCACATGCACCGCACCGGCACGCACGTGGTGGTGTTCGGCAGGGTGCGGCGGGTCGTGCACCGGTCGGCCGCGCAACCGCTGCTCTACGGCCTGCGCCAGTACGCGTCGTGGCCGCGAAGTGCCTGAGGCGCAACGAAGAAGGCCCCCACCGAGGTCGGTGGGGGCCTTCTTTCTGTGAGGGCGGGAACTCCGGGGCAGCGACGGCGGCCGAACCCAGCGAGGAGCGGGGCCCCGGAGCCGCTCTCCTCGTCTCTACTGCTCGCCGAGCAGCCACTCCGTCGTCACCCGGATCGCCGGTGCCTGCCAGTGCGCCTCCACCGGCGGCCCGATCTCCACCAGCCGGCTCGGGCACGTGAGCGCCTCCACCAGGCTGCGCGACGACTCCACCGGCGCGCCGGGCGGGCCCACGCGGTGCACGACGAGGGTCGGCGCGGTGATCACCGGCAGCACCCCGCGCGGCTGCAACCAGAACACCTCGTTCAGCATCGCCCGCCCCACCACGAAGGTGTCCGAGACGCGCAGGTGCCCGTCCGCGAGCAGCGCCCGGCCGGCCTCGGCGCCGAGGAATCCCCCTGACCAGGCGGGGTTCGCGTCGGCGAAGTGCTCCTGGTAGTCGATCAACGGGTTGTACAGGACCACCTTCGCCACCTCCTCTCCCCTGCGCGCGGCATAGCCCGCCGCCACGCCGCCGGTGAGGCCGGTCGCGACCAGCACCGCGGGACCGGGCGCCACGGTCTCGCGCAGGTGGGTCAGGGCGGCGCTGATGACGTTGAGCAGGCCGGACAGGCTCAGTTCCGCCTGCGTGCCTTCGCTGTCACCGTGTCCCGGCAGGTCAACGCGCAGGCTGGCGATGCCGTGCCCGGCGAGTTCCGCGGCCAGGCGGACGTGGAACCCGCCCTGGTCGCGGTCGGCGCCCTCGCCGTGCAGCAGCAGGGCGGTGCCGCGGGGTTCGCCTGCGGGCAGGACCTCGGTCGCGGCGAGCTTCAGGCCGTCGTGTCCCCGCACTGAGGTCGTTCGCTGGACGACGGTGGGCGCTGTCATGACAGGCCTCCTCACGAGAGTTTCGCGTCAGTGTCGTGGGTGGACGGACCCGCGCACCCCGCACGAGTGAGAAACCGTTGTGTCGCGCGGTGTGGACTGCTCCGGTGAGCGGGTTGGGCACGCCGAACCGCGTGCGCGGCGGGCCGTCCGCGTGATGTGGAGCGGGGTGGCGCGGCGGGACGATTCTGCCCATGAGTCCGGTGCACACGAACGTCTTGTCGGGCGGACAACACTGGCCGCAGCGGCCGAAGCGCGTCACCGTGCTCGGCGCGGGCGTGGCGGGCCTGGTCGCGGCGCACGAGCTGGAACGCCTGGGCCACAGCGTGCAGGTGCTGGAGGCGCGGCTGGAGGTCGGCGGCCGGGTGCGCACCCACTCGTTCGTCCCCAGGGGCCCGCTCGCCGAGGTCGGCGCCATGCGGATTCCCGCCTCGCACCACCGGACCATGCAGTGGATCGACCTGCTGGGGCTGAGCGACCGGGTGCGGCAGTTCCGCACGTTGTTCTCCGACGACGCCAGCTTCCTGGAGACCCACACCGGGCACCTGCGGGTGCGCGAGGCGACCTCGGTGCTGGTCGAGGAGTTCCGCCGCGGTCTGCCGCCCGGCGAGTACCGCGAGGAGTCCGTGCTCGCGGCGACGTGGCTGACCGCGAGCGTCAACGCCGTGGCGCCCGGCGCGTTCCGGACGAACCTGCACAGCGACCTGAACCTGGAGTTGCTGGACCTGCTCGACGGCATCGACGTGCGGCCGTACTTCGTGAGCACCGGCGGGGTCGAACGGCTCGACGTCAACCGGTTCTTCGCGGGCAACCCGAAGTTCGCCGCGCGCAGCCGGCTCGCGCACTTCTTCGACGACATCACCGTCGAGACTTCGTCGGCGTTGTTCCGGCTCGAAGGCGGGATGGACCAGATCACCGTCCGGCTGGCCAAGAGCCTGCGCGGGCCGGTGCACCGCGGCCGCCAGGTCGTCGGGCTGCACGTGCGCCCGGACGGCGTGGTGGTGGAGACGCGGCGCGGGCTGGACGTCGTCGCGAGCCACTGCGACTACGTGCTGTGCACGGTGCCGTTCTCGGTGGTGCGGCGGATGAAGCTGAGCGGGCTGGCCGACGACAAGCTCGCGACCGTGCACGACATGCAGTACTGGCCCGCCACCAAGATGGCGGTGCACTGCCGGGAACCGTTCTGGGAGTCCGACGGCATCAGCGGCGGTGGCTCGTTCACCGGTGGTCTGGTGCGCCAGACCTACTACCCGCCGGTCGAGAGCGATCCCCGGCTCGGCGCGGCGCTGATGGCGAGCTACACGATCGGCCCGGACTCCGACGCGCTCACCCAGTTCCCGCCGGAGAAACGGGAACGCGTCGTGCTCGACGAGCTGAGCCGCATCCACCCCGAGCTGAAGCGGCCGGGCATGGTGCTGGGTGTGGTGACCCAGGCCTGGGGCGAGGACTTCTCCAGCATGGGCGCCGCGTCCGTGCGGTGGAGCAAGGACGTCGCCACGGCGGAGGAGGAACGGGCGCTGGCGGCCAAGCCGCAGGGAACGTTGTTCTTCGCCGGCGAGCACTGCTCGTCCTATCCGGCGTGGATCGAGGGGGCGATCGAGTCCGGTCTCGCCGCCGCCCAGGACATCCACTCCGCCACGTCCGTCGAACGCCCGGTCGTGGCGTCCGGCTACCGCCGCATGCGGGGCGGCGCGGCATGAATCCCTTGGAGAGTCAGGTGCTCGACACCGAAGTGATCATCGTCGGCGGCGGGCCGACCGGCATGGCGACCGCGCTGGAGCTGCGGTCGCGTGGCGTGGACTTCGTGCTCGTCGAGGCCGGTGACGGCACGGTCGGTCACCCCAAGGTGTCCAGCATCGGGCCGCGGTCGATGGAGTTCTTCCGCCGCTGGGGCATCGCCGACGCGATCCGCCACTCGGGCTGGCCTTCGGACCACCCGCTGGACTGCGTGTGGACGACCCGGATCGGCGGGCACGAGCTGTTCCGCCTCCCCCGGCACACGATGGGCAGCCGGCCCGAGTTCCGGCACACCCCGGAACCGGACGCGATCTGCCCTCAGCACTGGCTGGGCCCGTTGCTGCGCAAGGCCGTCGGCGTGCACCCGGACGGGCCGGTGCGGATGGGCACGCGGCTGGAGTCGTTCGCGCAGGACTCCGAGGGCGTGTCCGCGGTGCTGAGCGACGGCACCGAGGTGCGCGCGCGGTACCTGATCGCCTGTGACGGCGCGAGCTCGCCGATCCGCAAGCTGCTGGGCATCGCGGCTCCGGCCGTGCACGACACGCTGGTCTTCCGCAACGTCCTGTTCCGCGCGCCAGAACTGCGGGCGCAACTCGGGGACAGGATCGCCAACTTCTTCTACCTGATGATCTCGTCGGCGTTGCGGTTCCCTGTGCGCGCGCTGGACGGTTCCGGGCTGTACCGGATGACGGTCGGGCTGCAGGGGTCGCCCGAGTCGTTGCAGGACGCGGAGACTTTGGTGCGCAAGGCGATCGCGTTCGAGACGCCGATCGAGGTGCTCTCCGACAACGAGTGGCACCTCGTGCACCGGGTCGCCGAGAACTTCCGTTCCGGCCGGGTCTTCCTGGTCGGCGACTCGGCGCACACGCTGTCGCCGTCCGGCGGGTTCGGCATGAACACCGGCATCTGCGGCGCCGCCGACCTGGGCTGGAAGCTCGCCGCCGACCTGCGCGGGTGGGCCGGGCCCGGTCTGCTCGACAGCTACACGACCGAACGGCAGCCCGTCGCGTTCGAGGGCCTGGAAGAGGCGAACCGCAACCTGGAACGGGCGATGCGGCGCGAGGTGCCGCCGTTCCTGAACGAGGACTCTCCGCGAGGTGCGGAGATGCGGGCGAAGATCAGCGAGGGGCTCCAGCGCGGCGGGGTCGCCCGCGAGTTCGACGCACCGGAGATCCACCTCGGCTTCACCTACGCCGGGTCTCCGCTGATCATCGACGACCCGACGGCGGAGAACCTGGAGGACCGCCGTCCGAACACCCGGCCGGGGTCCCGCGCCCCGCACGCGTGGGTCAAGGACGGCGTGTCCACATTGGACCTCTTCGGCGACGGGTTCGTGCTGGCGCACTTCGAGGACTCGCCTCTGCTCGGCGCGTTCGCGGACGCGTTCGGGACGCGCGGCATCCCGTTCCGCGCGGAGAAGCTCTCCGAGGAGATCGCGGCAGCCTACGAACGGCCGTTCGTGCTGGTGCGACCGGACGGGCACGTGGCGTGGCGCGGTACCGAACTGCCTTCGGACGCCTCGACCATCGCCGACACCGTGCGCGGAGGTGCGCGATGAAGCCGTTCTCCCTGAAGGGCTGGTCGGACGAGAACCTGCGCGACCCGTTCCCGGTGTTCGCCCGCCACCTCGCCGCCGGACCCGTGCAGTTCGCGGACGGCACCTGCTACGTGTTCGGCCACGACGCCGCGGTCGAGACGCTGACCAGTGCCGCGTTCGGCCGCCGCTCGCCTTCCGGCGGCGGCAGCCCGGTGTCAGTGACGTCGGCGTTGCGCACCCTGGTGGAGAACTGGCTGGTGTTCCTCGACCCGCCTCGGCACACCGAGCTGCGGTCGGTGCTGAACAAGGAGTTCTCGCCGGCGGTCGTGACGAACCTGCGGCCGCGGATCACCGAGATCGCCCAGACGCTGCTGACCGACCTGCCGGTGACGTTCGACCTGGTGGAGAGGTTCTCCGCGCCCCTGCCGATCCTGGTCATCTCCGACCTGCTCGGCGTGCCGCGCGAGGACTCCGGCTGGTTGCGGGACCGCGCGGTCGACCTGCAGGAGGCGAGCAGCGTCCGTGCGGCGGCGAACCCCGACGCGCACGCGATCGCCGACCGGGCCGCCCGCGAACTCCGCGACTACTTCCTGGCGCTGATGGAACGACAGCGGACCTCACCCGGCGAGGACCTGGTGTCGTTGATGGTGTCCGCCCAGACGCGCGGCGAGCCGTTGTCGTCGGACGAGATCGTCGGCACCTGCGTGCACCTGATGACCGCAGGGCACGAGACGACGACCAACGTGCTCAGCAAGTCGGTGCTGGCACTGGCGTCCCGGCCGGAGGCGCTCGCCGAACTGCGGAACGGGGTCACCCCGGCCGCCGTCGAGGAACTGGTCAGGTTCGACCCGCCCGTGCAGGCCGTCGGGCGGTGGGCGCACCAGGACGCCGTGATCGCCGGGGTGCCGATCCCGGCCGGCACCAGGGTGATGGTGATGCTCGGTGCGGCGAACCGGGACCCCGCCCGGTTCACCGCACCCGACACGCTCGACCTGCGGCGCGCGGGCGGCCGCAACACCGGGTTCGGCCTCGGCATCCACTACTGCCTCGGCGCCACCCTCGCCCGTGCCGAGCTGGAGATCGGCCTCGGCCTGCTGCTGGACGTACTCGGCCCGTACACAGTGGACAGTGTGAAGTTCCCGCACGACATCGTGTTCCACGGCCCGCACAGCGTGGTGGTGACCCGGCACTAGGGTGCGATGCGGGCCAGGTCCACTCGGGAACGGATGTCGAGCTTGCGGTAGACCTGCCGGAGGTGGAACCCGACGGTGTGCGGGGAGACGAACAGCTCGGTGGCCACCTGCCGGTTGGTCAGGCCGTGCGCGACGAGGGCCGCGACCTTCGCCTCCGCGGTGGTGAGGCTGCCCCAGCCGGAGTCGGGGCGGGCCTCGTGGTTCCAGTGCCGGCGCCGCACGCCGAGCCGGCGGAGCTTGCGCCGCACCCGTGCCGCGTCCCACGCCGCACCGAACTCGTCGTAGCGCTCCATCGCGCGGTTGAGCGCCGGTACCGCCCGGTCGCGGTCGTCGTCGCGCAGCAGTGAACCGAGGTCCTCGACCAGCGACGCCACCGCCCACACGTCCTCGCCGTACAGGTCCTCCAGGCCTTCGAGCGCCGCCACGTCCTGCTCCAGCAACGCCCGGCCGTGCCGTGCCGCCGCGACGAACGCGCGGTGCTCCGGGTTCGCCGCGGCGAGCTCCTCCGCGGTGACCACGATCAGCTTGGCGTGGTCGGTCTCCCCCGCGCTCAACGCCGTGCGCACCGCCCAGGACGTCGACGACGGGTCCTCCAGCACCAGCCTCCGGCGTGCTGCGGGGTCCTCGATCACCTCGCGCAGCTCCTCCAGCGCCTCCCCCGCCCCCCGCCCGGCCGAGGTGAGCAACGCCGACAGCAGACAGCGCAACAACACCGGCGGCCCACCGGGCACCCGGCTCTCCAGACACCGCAGGTGCCGGGTCGCGGCCGCCAGATCGCCCCGCCGCAGCGCCGCCATCACCAGCACCGCGCGCAGCTGTGGTTCGTAGACAGGCGTGCCGGCACGTTCGGACGCCAGCAGACCCGCCGTCGCGTCGGCCTCCGCCCCGGCCAGATCTCCCTTGACCAGCAGGATCTCCGCCCGCAACGCCAGCGGGAGCGCGCTGAGCACCCCCATGTTCTGGTCGTCGATCGTGCGCCGCGCCTGCTCGGTCGCCGCCAGCGCCTCGTCCAGCCTGCGCACCCTCGTGAGCATCCAGGCCCGCATCCACAACGGGTCCGCCTGGCTGATCTCGGGCAGGCCCGGTCGCAGCGCGATGGCCTCGTCGGTGGCCGTCAGCGCGTCGTCCAGCTCGCCCTCGCGCCAGCGCACCCGCGCCCGGACCGTGAGCGCGGCCGCCCGGACGGCGTCACCGTGCGCGCCGGGTTCCGCGAGCACCCGTTCCGCGACGGCGACGACCTCGTGCCGTTCCTCGCCGGAGAAGGTGTTGAGCAGCAACAGGTCCGGCCACGGCTCGTCCCGCCCGGCGACCACGTCCTTCGCCGCCGCCTCGTCGCCGCGCAACATCAACGCCGTCGCGAGCCAGTTGCGCAGCTCGCCCGACGCCTCCCCGGCGCACGAGCCGAGCTGCTCGGTCGCGAGATCGACGGCGGCGCCCAGATCCCCCAGCCGCACCAGCGCGGCCACCGCGCTGGTGGCGAGCACGACCCGGTCCTCGCCGTCCGCGATCTCCAGCCCGCGCGTCGCCAGTGCCGCCGCGGTCCTCGGCGCCGCCGGCAGCAACCCGGCCACGGCGTCCCGGATGATCCGCACGGCGTCCTCGTCGCCGGGCTTCGCGCAGTGCACCAGGTGCACGGCGGCGGCCTCGACGCGGTTCCGCTCGATCAGCATCGTCGCCGCCTGCTGGTGCAGCATCGACCGCAGCAACGCGGGCACCGTGCCGAGCACCACCAGCCACACCGGCTCGCGGTGGAACGCGAACTCGTCGCCGTCGCTGTCGATCACCCCGGCCCGGATGGCCTCCTGCAACGGCCCGAGCAGCTGCGACGTCCGTTCGCCGAGCATCTCGGCCAGGTCCTGCGGCGGGAACCTGTCGCCCAGCACCGCCGCGACCTGCAGCACCTCCCGCGACCGCAACGACAACCGCCCGAGCCGCGCCCGCACCGCCCTCACGAACGCCTCGGGCAGCCGCGCACCGGGCTCGGCCTCGACCGCCGACGGCGCCCCGCCGGCCAGCGACACGACGCCGCTCCCGACGACGAGGCACCGCTCCTGCTGGAGCGCCATCACCAGGTCCACCACGGACTGCGGCTCGCCGCCGACGCTCTCGCACAACGCGATCACGTCCGGATCGGGCGCGGCCTTGACCAGTCCCTGGACCAGGCTCACCACCGCGGCGCCCGACAACGGCTCCAGCGGCCCCAGCCTCTTCACCCGCTGCTGCCGGACCAGCGAGTGCAGCAGCTGACCGTTCGGTGCCTCCGCGTGCGCCGAGTCCAGCGCGAACAGCCACAACACCGGGGCGTTCGCGAACTTGGCCATCACGATGCCGAACGCGTGCACCAACGCGGGCTCGACCCGCTGCACGTCGTCCACGACGACCAGCACCGGCGCACCGCGCAGATGCCCGGCGACCTGCGCCTCGCACCCGGCCGCCAGCACGGAGATGCGGTCGTCCTCACCGCGCGGGGCGCGCCCGCCGACCAGCGAGACGTGCCTGGTGGACCCCGGCGACACGCCGTCCACGACGGCGAACCCCCGCCGTGCCGCCAGGGCCGCGACCCGCTCCAGCACCCAGGTCTTCCCGGAACCCGACTCGGACTGCACCACGACGACGTGTGCCTGCGCACCCGCCTCGATCGTGGAGATCACGTCCTCGACCGCGCTCAGCTCGGCCTCGCGACCGTGCGGTGGCGCCAGCACCGCGACGCTGGGCACGAACGAGGGATCGAAGCCCTTTTCCAGATTCCCTTGAGACACGCCAAACTCTCCCATGCGTGTTGTCCGGCCCGGGCAACGTCACCTGTCATCGTTGTCGCGAAAGTCGCGAAAACATCGCCGAACCTCAAGCTCGCGGCGCCCGAACGCAATGTTATTGCGGGACTCGCCGCTTTTATCTCAATTGGCCGACGCTCTCACCAGGCGAGATGTGAAACAACCTTTCACATTGATCTTCTATCGTGTTTCCCATGATGGCCGAGCTGACAGAACGATGTCAACGAGGTGACACCGGTCCGCGAATCTTTAGGAATAACCCCAAAGCGTCTCCTGCGCAGCTCAACTCAATCTGATGATTGACGGACGCTCACATACCGCCAGGAGGCACCTGTCGGACGTTGACGGCAAAAACGTGAAAAGGTATTCAACAGCGCAGGCGGCTCAGCGAACCTTCACACCGGTCCTGGTGCGGTGTAGTGCGTGACCTCGCCGCCAGCCTGGTCCTCGTTCTCCCAGGAAGATCTCGGCTCTCCCTCGTTCCCGCACACGCCGCGAACCTGGACGCAGCGCCGCCGAACCAGCGGTGGCGTCCAGTTCGAGGAGTTTCGCGATGGCAGCGCGCACGTGGTTCATCACCGGCATCAACAGCGGCTTCGGCCGTCACCTCACCGAGCAGCTGCTCGCCAGGGGCGAGGTGGTGGCGGGGACCGTCCGGAAGGCGGGTTCGGTCGACGACCTCAAGGCGTCCTACCCGGACGCGTTGTGGGTCGGTCTGCTCGACGTCACGGACACCGCGGCGATCCGGCGGGTGGTCGACCAGGCCGTCACGGACCTGGGCCGCGTGGACGTGGTCGTGAACAACGCCGGCTACGGGCTGTTCGGCGCGGCCGAGGAGCTGACCGACGAGCAGATCACGCACATCGTGGACACCAACCTGATCGGCTCGATCCAGGTCGTCCGCGCGGCGTTGCCGCACCTGCGCACCCAAGGCGGCGGCCGGATCATCCAGATCTCCACCTACGGCGGTCAGGCGACCAACCCCGGCGCGTCGCTCTACAACGCGACCAAGTTCGGCGTCGAGGGCTTCGTCGACGCGCTCGGCAAGGAGGTCGCCCCGTTCGGCATCGAGACGACCATCGTCGAACCGGGCGGCGCGCGCACCGAGTTCCGCTTCGGCAGCCTTCAGACGGCGACCCCGATGCCCGAGTACGACGACACCCCGGCGGCGATGACCCGCGGCGCCGGCGACCGCAGCCGCCCGTCCCTCGGCGACCCGGCGAAGATGGCCGCGCGCATCATCGCCTCCGCCGACCAGTCCCCCGCGCCGAAGCGACTCGTGCTGGGCAGCGACGCGCACCGGTTCATCCAGGCCGCCCTGGCCGAACGGCTCGCGGACGTCGAGGCGCAGCGCGCGACCGCGGGCCTCACGGACTGGGCGGAGAGCTGACCAGGTGTCGTACGTTGGGGAGATGGACGACCAGAACGCCCTCGGAGCGTTCCTCCGCGCGCGCCGCGAGCAGGTGCGCCCCGAGCAGGTCGGCCTCACCGGCGGCAGTCGCCGCCGCACCCCGGGCCTGCGCCGCGAGGAGGTCGCGACCCTGGCCGGGATCAGCTCCGACTACTACCTGCGGCTGGAGCAGGGCCGCGACCGGACCCCGTCACCGCAGATCCTCGACGCGCTCGCCAGGGTCCTCCTGCTGGACGAGGCCGCGACCGGTTACCTGTTCGGGCTGGTCCGCCCACGACCCAGACAGGCTCGCGACACGTCCGCGCAGGTGCCGGATGGCACGCTGCTGCTCCTGCGCAGCCTGACCCTGCCCGCCTTCGTCCAGGACCGGTATCTGGACGTCCTGGCCTCGAATCCGCTCGCCGTCGCGTTGTCCCCGAACCTGCGGCCCGGCGTGAACCGGCTGCTGGCCGCGTTCCTCGACCCCGCCGAACAGCGGCTGCACGCCGACTGGGACCGGGCCACCGCGAGCGCCGTCGGGCAGCTGCGGGCCGGTCTGGGCCACGAGACCGAAGACCCGCGCGCGGTCGCCCTCGTCGGGGAGCTGTCGATGAGGAGCGACCGGTTCCGGCAGCTCTGGGCTCGGCAGTCCGTCGTCGCCCCGGCCGGCGGCCCGGCCACGCTGCACCACCCCGACGTCGGCGAACTGCGGTTGCACCGCGAGAAGTACGGGATCGCCGGGACGGACGGCCAGGTCCTGGTGATCTATCACCCGGAACCGGGCACGCCCTCCGCGGAGTCGCTGGCGCTGCTCGGCAGCCTGGCCGCGAGCGCCGACAACGCCGCGACGGTCCGGTCGACGATCTCGCCCTGGGCCTCGGCCCGGGACACCGATGGCACGCCGTCGCCCGGCTGGTCGCCGTAGTCACCGAAGAAGGCGTGCACCGCGCCCGGGATCTCCTCGAACCGGGTGTCCGCGGGCAGCCGCGCCCGTGACTCGGCGATGTCCTGGGCGGTGGTGAAGCCGTCCCGTTCGCCGTGGATCGACCACGCGACGAGGCCGGCGCGTCCGGACAGGTCGTCGGTCGGGTAGGAGCCCCACAGCACCAGGCCGCGCACGGACGGGTCCGCGAGCACGTCCTTCGACGCCGCCACGCCACCCAGCGAGTGGCCGCCGACCGCCCATGCCTTCACCTCGGGGTGAGCGGCGCGCAGCCTCGCCGTGTCGCCGCTCAGCAGGGCGATGTTCAGCGGTTCCTTCACCACGACCACGAGGAACCCCTGCGCGGCCACGCGCCGGAGCAGCGGCACGTAGGCGCGGTGGTCCACGCGGGCTCCGGGGTGGAACACCAGGCCCGCGCGGACCGGGCCGTCCGGCCGCAGCACCGTCGCGTCGTCGGCGGGCTCGGTGGCGGCGAACGGCTGGAGGTACACCGCCGGCACCAGCAGCACGACCGCCAGCACCGCCGCCAGCCACGGCGGGGCCCACCACGCCAGCCCGACGCCGGCCAGCGCCACCACGCCGAGCAGGACCAGCTGTGCCGGGTGGCCGTTCGTCAGCGGTCTCCACGCGAGCGCGAGCAGCACCAGCGGCACCACGACGCTCAGGACCGCTGCCCCGTACCTCAGCACATTGTTCAGCACGCTGAGCATTCTGTCAGGCTCAGGTGGCGAACACTCCGTCCAGCTGCCCGGTGTGGTCCTTCAGCACCTTCGCCGGTTCCGTGCCGAGGACGCGGTCCAGGACGGTCGCGTAGACGTCGCGGAAGTCCGTGGTCTGCTTCAGGTCGCCGTCGTCGAGGTCGGTCAGGCTCGGCTGCGCGCCGTAGAAGCCGCCCTGGACGCCCGCCCCCAGCAGGAAGACCGGGCCCGCGGTGCCGTGGTCGGTGCCGTCGCTCGCGTTGGCCCGCACCCGCCGGCCGAACTCGGAGTAGACCAGCACGACCGCGCGCTTGCCGACCCTGCGGACGAACGGCGCGACGGCCGCGTCCAGTTCGGACAGCAGGCGTTGCTGGGTCGCGCGTTCGTCGGAGTGGGTGTCGAAGCCGCCCAGCGACGCCGAGTAGACGCGGCAGGGCGCTCCCGCCTCGATCAGCCGGGCCACCACGTCGAGCTGGGCACCCAGCGCACCGCCGCCGCCCGCCGAGGCGCCCTTGTCGCGTTGCTCGTCCGGGTCGTCGTCCGGCAGCTTGCCGCCCTCGGGCGAGCCGGTGAGGGTGGTGGCGGTGCGGCGCAGGTCGGCGATGGACCGGGACACCCGCGCCTGCCAGGGTTCCTCGCCGTTCGCGGGCTGGCCCAGTGCGGCGAACGCGTCGCCCAGCGGACCGGACGGCAGCTTGAGGCCGTTCAGCGGGAACGAGGCCGCGGCCGTGCGTTCGCCGGCGAGCATCGGGGGCAGCAGGGGTTCGACGGACAGGGCGCGCAACGGGTCGTCGCCCGCGGTCTCGTCGAGCCAGCGGCCCAGCCAGCCGGACGGCACGGACGTGCGCGGCGAGGCCGTCTGCCAGATCGCCATGGACCGGAAGTGGCTGTGGTCGGGCTGGGCGTAGCCGACGCCGCGCACGACGGCCAGGCCGCGTTCGTCCCAGAGCTGTTTGAGGCCCTTGAGGCCGGGGTTGAGGCCCAGGCCCTCGCCCAGGCCGAGCACCTCGCCCGGTTCGTAGGCGAGGTCCGGGCGGGCGTCCTGGTAGGCGCGGTCCTCGGCGGGCACGACGGTGTTGAGGCCGTCGTTGCCGCCGTAGAGCGTCACGACGACGAGCACGCCCTGGCTCGCGTCCAGCGGGTTGTCGGAGGCCGCCTTCATGAGGTCGTCCCAGTTCACCTGGGTGGCGCCGATCGCGAGGGCACCGGCCGCGGTGACCCCGGACAGCGTGAGGAAACGGCGTCGGGTCAGGGTGTCCATCAGTTCACCTGCTCACTACGTATTCGGGGGAGTTCGCCGCCACGACGACGAGCTGTGCCGGGTTGCCGGAGACCTTGCCGAGCGCGTCCTTGGTGCGGTCGGACCACGAGTCCACGCCGAGCAGCCGCCGCACCCCCTCGATCCGGTCGGCGGTGCCCAAGTCCGGCTTGGCGCGCTCGGCCACGAGCTTCGCCAGGTCGAGCCGCGACGGCCAGGTGGCGGTCGTCAGCCACGCGCCACCGGCGGGCCAGCCGCCGACGCTCGGCGGGCGGAACGGGGTCTGTCCCAGTCCGCGCAACGACTTCAGCAGCGCGTCCGCCTGCTTGCGGGTCAGGTCGCGCGGCCGCACGTTCAGCGCGCGCATCAGCCCCACCGCCCACTCGACGGGTTGCTTCACCAGCGTGTTCGCCGCGTCGCGGAACGCGGGCTCGGAAGCCATGGCGCGCACCAGAGAACGCGTGTCGCGGCGGAACGCGGGCACCAGCCGGGCGACGACGTCGGCGGCGGGCGGTTGCGCGGACACCAGCCGGAACCACGCCCTGCCCACCACGAACTCGGGGCTCTCCTTGCGGGACAACAGCAGCTCCACCAACGACTTCGCGGTGAACTGCGCCGACTGCCCGAAGACCATCTTCTTGCTGTCGTCGTGGCGTTTCGCGACCAGTTCGGCCTTGCCCGTGTCCGCGCGCACCGTCCAGCCGGTCAGCGCCCGTGCGGCCTCCCGCACGTCCGGTTCGCCGTAGTGGCCGACGCCCAGCGTGAACAGCTCCATGAACTCGCGGGCGAGGTTCTCGTTGGGGGCGCCCGAGCGGTTGTCGTTGCCGTCGAGCCAGATCAGCATCGCCGGGTCGATCACCAGCGCCTGGGCCAGGTCCGCGAACGGTCCCATGCCGAGCCCGCGGAACGTCTCGTTCTGCGCCAGCATCGACCGCGGCGAGCGCACCTTCTGCTCGCTCGTCGCGAAGTGCCCGTGCCAGAACCACGTCATCCGCTCGACGGCGGGTCTGCCGGTCGTGACCATGCGGTCGAGCCACCACGTCGCCAGCGCGTGCTCGTCCTCCCCGCGCTGGTGGGCGGCGTCCTGCTTGGCCGCGCGGTCGCCCTTGGCCGGGCGGGGCGGGCTGGCCGGCTGTGGCGGGAGCACGTCGCCGGCGGGGTCCTCCGCGAGCAGCGCGTCGAGGGCCGCGTCGAACGTCCTGTCCAGATCCCCTGGCCGCGGGCCCGTGCCCAGCCGGTCGTGCAGCCTCCGTACCGCGGCGCGATCGTCCAGTTGCACCATGGCGGACAGTGTTCGTCGGACATCCGGGCGTGACCAGGGAGCGGGCTGATCCTTCAGAGTCGCTTCAGGCGTCGCGCGACCGGGCGAAACCGGCCGGCGTGGTGCCGTACCAGCGGCGGAAGGCGTGGATGAAGCTCGCGGACTCGGCGAACCCGAGCGCGTCCGCCGCGCGTTCGACCGACAGTCCCCGGTCCGCGAGGAGCACGACGGCGCGCGCGGCCCTCACCTCGTCCAGCAGTGCCTGATAGCCGGTGCCGGACTCGGTGAGCCTGCGCCGCAACGTGCGCGGACTGAGGCCCAGTGCCCTGGCCACGTCCGGCATCGTCTCCTCGAACCGCGCGGACCTCTCCAGCAGCCGCCGGACCTCGTCCTGGACGCCCGGCTTGCGACGGCGACGTGCGGCGATGTCCTCGCACTGCTGCTCGCACAACGCCGTCGCCTCCGGGCTCGCGAGTGGGAGCGCTCTCGCCAGCAGTGCGGCGTCCACAACGGACTGGTCGCGGGGCGCGGAGAACGTCGGGCCGACGCCGAAGACCTCTTCGTGGACCCGGAGGTCGGGCGGCGCGGGGTGACGGAGTTCCACCGACACGACGGGCACCTCGCCGCCGACGAGCTCGCCGATCACCGTGTGGATGGCGGCCAGGTCGCGTTCGACCAGGAACGGCGCCACGTCGGCGGGCAACGCGCCGGGGTCGAGCGAGAGCACGAGCCGGTCGCCGTTCAGCGCGGCGGTGGGCGCGGTGAACGCGAAGCTGAGGTCCAGGAAGCGCAACGCCAGGTCGACCGCGTCCTGCACGGTCGCGGCGCTGAGGAACGCGTGGCCGAGCACGCCGAACGTCGTGGCGTGGTAGCGACGGCCCGCGTCCACGCCCGCGTCCGGGAGACGCGCGGCCAGGTTGCGCACCACCGCGAGCTCCTGGTGGGCGGTGATCTCGGCCGCCGGGTCGGCGAGCTGCCCGTCAGTGAGGTCGCTGCCCGCCAACAGGTCGTGCCGCGGCAACCCCCGTTCGACGCCGTAGCGCAGCAGGAGTGCGACGCTCGCGATGCCGCGGGGGAAGTCCCAGTGCCGGGTCGCCGGGTCGGCCAACGTCCTCATGGCCGCGATTGTCAATTCCCCGGCCGCCGTTGTCCTGGTGCGAACGGGTGGTTGTTCCTAGTTTCGAATTCGTGCCTGCTATCCCGGAAGTGGTCGTCATCGGTGCCGGGTTCGGTGGTCTCGGTGTGGCGTTGTCCCTGCGCAGAGCCGGTTTCGACAGCTTCACCGTGCTGGAGCGCGCCGAGGACGTCGGCGGGGTCTGGCGGGAGAACACCTACCCCGGCGCTGCGTGCGACGTGCCGTCCTCGCTCTACTCGTACTCCTTCGCTCCCCACCTCGACCGGCGGCGCCGGTACGCCACGCAGCCGGACGTGCTCGCCTACCTCCGGCGGACAGCGGAGCCGGTGCGGGACCGGATCAGGTTCGGCGCGGAGGCCGTCTCCGCGTCCTTCGACGGCGGCCGATGGCGCGTCACACTGGCCGGCGGCGGTGTCGTGGAAGCGGACGTGCTCGTGTCGGCGGTCGGTCAGCTGACCAGGCCGTCGGTTCCCGCCCTGCCCGGCGTGGACCGCTTCCACGGCCCGGTCTTCCACAGCGCGCGGTGGCGGCACGACGTCGATCTCACCGGCCGGCGGGTCGCGGTGGTGGGAACGGGTGCCAGCGCGGTGCAGTTCGTGCCGCGCATCCGTGCGCTGGCCGACCATCTCACCGTGTTCCAGCGCTCGGCACCGCACGTGCTGCCCAAGCCCGACGCGGAAACCCGTTCCCCGGCACGCCCTTGGGCCGCACGGGCCGCTCGCGCGGGGGTCTGGCTCGTCGGCGAGACGCTGACCGGTCTGCTCAACTCGGGACGGTTCTCGCGGAGTCTCGTCGCCGGGCTCGCCTCCGCGCACCGCCACGTCCGGGTGCGCGACCCCCGGTTGCGCGCGCTGCTGCGGCCACGCGAGCAGGCGGGCTGCAAACGGGTGCTGTTCAGCAACGACTGGTACCCGGCGCTGACCTCGCCGGACGTCGACGTGGTCACCGAACCGATCACCGAGGTCACCTCCGACGGCGTGCGCACCCGCGACGGGCGGGTGCACCCGGCGGACGTGCTGATCTGGGGCACGGGGTTCGAGGTGGCGGACTTCCGGTTGCCCATGCGGGTGATCGGTGCGCACGGCCGTGAGCTCGCCGACGTGTGGGCGGGCAGGCCGCGGGCGCACCTCGGCCTGTCCGTGCCCGGCTTCCCGAGCTTCTTCCTCGTGTACGGCCCGAACACCAACCTCGGGGGCAACTCGGTGATCACGATGATCGAGGCGCAGAGCCGCTACGTCGTCGCCGCAGTCCGCCTCCTCGCCCGCTCCGGCGGAGGTGGTCTGGAGGTGCGGCCGGAGGTGGCTGCCGCGTTCGACGCGGAGATGCGATCCCGGCTCGGGCACGGCGTGTGGAGCGGCTGCGGCTCCTGGTACCGCGCCGACGACGGGTCGGTCACCACCAACTGGCCCGGCGGCACCGCCGAGTACCTGCGCCGGACCGCACGCCTGCGGGCGGAGGACCACGTGCTGGTCAAGGCCGCGGAAGAGGTGTGAGACGTGGACTACGACGTGCTCGTCATCGGCTCGGGGTTCGGCGGCGCGGTCACCGCGCTGCGGCTGACCGAGAAGGGCTACCGCGTGGGGGTGCTGGAGGCCGGTCGCCGGTTCGCCGACCACGAACTCCCCCGCACGTCCTGGCACCTGCGCGACTACCTGTTCGCGCCGGGCATCGGGTGCACCGGCATCCAGCGGATGACGTTGCTGCGCGACGTCCTCGTGCTCAGCGGCGCCGGTGTGGGCGGTGGTTCGCTGGTGTACGCCAACACCCTCTACGAACCGCCGGACTCGTTCTTCCGCGACCGGCGCTGGGCGCACATCACCGACTGGCGGGCCGAGCTCGCGCCGCACTACGACCAGGCGAGCCGGATGCTCGGCGTCGTCGAGAACCCGGTGCGCACCGAGGCCGACCGGCTATTGGGCCAGGTCGCGGCCGAGCTGGGTGTCGAGGACACGTTCCGGCCCACCCGCGTGGGTGTCCACTTCGGACCGGACGGCGAGGACCCGTTCTTCGGCGGGGCCGGCCCGCGGCGCACCGGCTGCATCTCCTGCGGCGCCTGCATGACCGGGTGCCGAGCGGGCGCGAAGAACACCCTGCCGAAGAACTACCTGCACCTCGCCGAGCAGGCGGGCGCACAGGTGTGGCCGTTGACGACGGTGATCGACGTGCGGCCGGCACGCGACGGCTACGTGGTGCGTACCCGCCGCACCGGCAGCCGCGCAGAGCGTGCGTTCACGAGCAGTCAGGTGGTGGTCGCGGCGGCGTCGCTCGGCACGCAGAAACTCCTGCACGGCATCCGCGACCGGGGCGGCCTGCCGGGCCTGTCGCCACGGCTCGGAGCGCTGTGCCGCACCAACTCCGAGGCGGTCGTCGCGGTGCGCACCCCCGGCGGCCGGATCGACCACTCGCGCGGCATCGCGATCACGTCGTCGATCCACCCGGACGCGGACACGCACGTCGAGGTCGTGCGGTACGGGCGCGGCAGCAACCTGCTGGGCCTGCTGATGACCACGCTCGTCGACGGCGGCCCTTCCCGGATGCGCCGCGGCCTCGCCCAGCTCCGCCGCGAGCTCCGCACCGCCCTGCGCACGCACACACCCCGCAGGTGGTCGGAGGAGACGATCGCGTTGCTGGTCATGCAAAGCCTGGACAACTCGCTCACCACCGGCCTGCGCGGCGGCCGCCTCACCACGGCCCAGGGCGAGGGCGCGCCGAACCCGTCGTGGATCCCGGCCGGGCACGAGGTGGCGCGGCGGCTCGCGGCCCGCGCGGGCGGGGTGCCCAGGGGCGCGTGGACCGACCTGGCGAACGTCCCGCTGACCGGCCACCTCATCGGCGGCTGCGTGATCGGCGACTCCCCCGCCACCGGCGTGGTCGACCCGTACCACCGCGTGCACGGCCACCCCGGCCTGCACGTCGTGGACGGGTCCACGATCCCGGCCAACCTCGGCGTCAACCCGGCGCTGACGATCACCGCGCTCGCCGAGCGCGCGATGTCGTTGTGGCCGCGCAAGGGAGAGCCGGACCCGCGCCCACCGCTCGGCGCGCGCTACCGGCGGATCCCGGCCGTCCCCCCGCTCCGCCCCGCCGTGCCGGTGGGCGCGCCGGGCGCTCTGCGCGAGGGAGCCTCCGATGCCTGACTTTCCTGCTGCACCGTGGACCCTGTGCGGCCGGGGTTGGCTCACGGTGTGGACGGCGCCACGTTCGGCGGTCCCCCTGCTGCCCGCCGGCGTGGCGCCGCTCAGCCTGTTCGGGCGGGTGGTCGTGGTGACCGCGTTCGTCGACTACTCGCCCGCCGGGCTGCTCTCGTACCGCGAGCTGATGGCGGCGGTCGTGGTGCGCCGGGGAGTCCGGTTCGGACTGTCCATCACGGACATCTGGGTGGACGACGAGACGTCGCGGCGAGGAGCGCGGGCGATGTGGGGAATCCCCAAGGAGATGGCGGAGTTCGCGCTCGACGCCACGCCCCACCTGACCGCTCGGGCACACGGGATCGCGGAAGCACGCGAGACCGCCAAGACACGCGCCGAGTCAAGTGCCGAGGTCCCCTCACGGCCTGCACCTGGTCTCCCCGCGTGGATCGCGACCTCCGTCTGGCAGTCGCTCGGCCACCGCACCGCCCGCACTCCCCTGCGCACCTCCGCCCGCGTCCGGCCGGCCCGGCTGCGCTGGCGGTTCTCCCCGGACGGCCCGCTAGCCAGGCTCGCGCACGCCCGGCCGCGCCTGCACCTCGCGGTCACCGGACTGCGGATGCGGTTCGGGAAACCCTGACGTCGCGGTGCCTCCTGAGCACCGCGCATCCACCCATCTCACGAGGAGCGGTTCATGCGAGTTCTCGCGCTGATCCTTGCCTTGGCGGCCACCACCCTGGCCGCCCCGAGCGCGTTAGCGGCGCCACCGGACTACGGCCTGCCCGGCACGTACCCGGTGGCGTACAGCGATGTCACCGCCGTCGCGGGCGGCCGGTCGGTCGCCGCACGCGTCCACTACCCCGCCACCGCCGCCGGCACTAACCAGCCGGTCGCGACCGGCCGGTTCCCCGCGATCGCCTTCGGGCACGGCTTCTTCCAGGCGACCTCGAAGTACACGAGCACCAGCAACCACCTGGCATCGTGGGGCTTCGTCGTCGTGGTGCCGACCACGCAGGGCGGTCTCAGCCCGAACCACGGCACGTTCGCCGACGACCTCAACACCGGCCTGACCTGGCTGGTCGCCCAGGACACCACCACGGGTTCGCGGTTCCGCGACCACATCAGCACGGCCGCGCTCGGCGTCGCGGGTCACTCCATGGGCGGCGGCGCGGCGGTGCTCGCGGCCTCCCGCAACCCGAGGATCACCGCCGTCTCCACCTACGCCGCCGCCGAGACCACCCCGTCGGCCAAGGCGGCGGCCGCGACTCTGGCGGCACCGGCGCAGTTCCTCGCCGGGTCCCAGGACACCATCACGCCGATCGCCGACCACCAGCGGCCGATGTTCGCCGCGAAGCCACCGTCGAAGCAGCTGCGGACGATCACCGGCGGGTTCCACTGCGGCTTCATGGACTCGTCAGGTCTGTTCTGCGACAACGGTTCCATCACCAGGGCCGCTCAGCTCGTGGCGGCCAAGCGGGTCATGACGTCGTGGTTCCGCCACTACCTCAGCGCCGATCCGGCCGCGCGCGACCTCGTGTGGGGCCAGCCCGCCCGCACGGACGCGGCCGTCGTGTTCGAGGGCACCGAGTAGCCGGGCGCGGGAGCGGAACCTCAGCGGCGACTCGCCGACCTCGCGTTTGAACGCAGTGCAGAACGCGCTCTCCGACCCGAACCCGAGTGACGCCGCGAGCGCGCCGACGCGCTCGTCGGTGTCGCGGAGGGCGCGTTCGGCCAGCAACATCCGCCACCGGCACAGGTAGGTGAGCGGCGGCACCCCGGCCACCGCGCGGAACCGCGTCGCGAACGTGGTGCGGGACATGGCCGCCGCCCTGGCCAGGTCACCGAGCTGCCACGGGTGACCGGGCCGGGTGTGGATCAACGTGACGGCCGGCAGCAGCCGCGCGTCGGTGAGGAGTTTCAGCAGCCCCACCGGCAGGTCCGCGCGGCCGAGTTGTGCGCGCAGCACGTCCAGCACCACCAGCTGGGCGTGCTGCCGCACGGCGAAGGCGGCACCGATCCGGTCCGACGTGAACTCCTCGACCAGCTGGTCGATCCGCGACCGCAACGACGACCCGGCGGCCGCGCGCACGACGCTCACGTCCGGCAGCGCCTGCAACAGCAGCACCTGACCGAGCGGGTTGAGGTGCAGGTGCCCGCCGATCACGGCGTCGTCGTCGTGCGGCGAGAACTCCCCCGGCCGGGTCACGTCGATCTCGCGCGGCACCTCCCCGGCCGGCCCACCACGTCCCCGCAACCAGGTCTGCCGGTTGAGCACGACCACATCCCCCGTCGTGACCTCGACCGGCTCCGCCGTCCCGTTCGTCTCGAAGCTGGCCCGCCCGCGCGCCAGCACGACGAACTCCAGTGGCCTGCTCAGCTCCCCCTGCGCGACCCACGCCCCGCTGGCCGTGAACCCGCCGGTCATCACGCCCTGGACGTCGATGAGCTCCAAGACCTCGGACAACGCGTCGCTCCGCACGTCCGAACTATCGCTCAACTTTTCCGGACTTTCAATTATTCAGAGTTCGAGTCACGCGCCTTAGCGTCGAGACCATGTTCGAAAAGCAACGCCCCCTGGGCACCGGGTTCACCGCCGCGTCGACCACCGACGACGTGCTGAAGGGCATCGACCTCACCGGGAAGCACGCGATCGTCACCGGCGGCACCGCGGGCCTCGGCCTGGAAACCGCCCGAGCCCTCAGCAACGCCGGCGCGACCGTCACGGTCGGCGCCCGCAACCCGGACCGCGCCCCAGTCCTGCCCGGAGTCGAGGTCGTCCGGCTGGACCTGCTCGACCCCGCCTCGATCGACGCGTTCGCCGAGCGCCACCTCACCGCGGGCAGGCCGCTCGACATCCTCGTCAACAACGCCGGCATCGGCTCCGACAAGCTGGAACTCGACCCGCGCGGCTACGAGAAGGTCTTCGCCACCAACCACCTGGGCCACTTCCAGCTCACCAAGGCCCTGCTGCCCGCCCTGCCCGGCGCACGGGTCGTGACCCTGACCTCCGGCGGTCACCGGCTCTCCGACATCCGCTGGGACGACCTCCACTTCGCCACCGGCTACGACGCGGGCGCCTCCTACGGCCAGGCCAAGACCGCGAACATCCTGTTCACCATCGAGCTCGAACGCCGTTACGCCGCAACGGGTCTGCACGCCTACGCCGTGCACCCCGGCATCGCGGTCGCCACCACCCTGGCCCGCGGCGCCGACGGCATGTTCCCGCCCGAAGCCCTGAAAGCCATGGGCCTCATCGACGAGGCGGGCGAGCCGATCATCGACCCGGACACCGAACGCAAGACTCCCGCGCAGGCGGCGAGCACCGTGGTGTTCGCCGCCACCAGCCCGTTGCTGGACGACATCGGCGGGATCTACCTGAAGAACAACGACATCTCGCCGGTGGACGCCACCCCGTTCGACGGCACGATCGGGACGGCGCCGCTCACCGACGTCGCACCGCACGCGCTCGACCCGGAGTCGGCGCGCCGGTTGTGGGAGCTGAGCGAACGGCTGATCGGGGCCTAAGCCTCGAACCGCCACTGCTGCTGGGGCTGCACACCACCGCCGCAGTCCCACAGCTGCAACCGCGTGCCGTTCGCGGTCCCCCGCTCAACGGCGTCCAAGCACCGCCCCGACTGCGGGTTCCGCACGTTCCCGTTGGCATCGCGCACCCACCGCTGAGCGCCGTTCCCCAGGCACGACCAGAGCCACACCTGGGTTCCGTTGGCCGTACCACTGCCACGCACGTCAAGACACTTGCCCGACACCGGGTTCACCAGCGACTCACCACGCCACTCCCACCGCTGGTTGGCACCGCCGTGGCAGTCCCAGAGCATCGCGACGGTACCGTCCGAGGTCCCCCAGCCATCGAGGTCGACGCACCGGTTGCTGCCCACCCCGACGATCTTCTGGGCGCCACCGCCACCACCGCCGTCCACGGTGAAGCCGAACCGGTTGACCGCGAGGCCCGCGCCGCCGACCCAAGGCTCGAACCCCGCCTGCACGCTGGTCATGTACCAGGCCGGGTTGATCTGGCCGCGGTTCACGGCGTCCTGGGTGAAAGCCTTCACGCTGAAGTCGGACATGAGGTTCGTCGGCTGCTGCCGGACGTAGGAGATGACGTTCCAGCCGATGTTGCCGATCCACACGTCCCAGGTGGCGCCTTCGAGGTTCACGGTGGCGCTCCTGGAGCCGATGGGTTGCGGGCGACCGCGGTGGTTGGCCCAGATCATCACCTCGGCGCCGTAGTTCTGGCCGGCCGGATTGGGGTTCGCGTCGAACCAGATGTCGAACGACGCGTTCCACTCGCCCGCGTCCGGGGTGCTGATGTCGTAGGTGGCGCGGGGGTTGCGGAAGTCGCTGACGCGCAACGGGAGTCCGCTGCCGGTGGTGCAGCTGCCGTAGTGGCATCCTTTGTAGACGGACGGGTAGCTCGCCGGGGCGCCGTTAGTGGGGTTGTTGTGGTCGGCTCGCGTGATGCGGAAGCCGGTGCCGTCCGCGTTGATGCACTGCGCGGTCGAGGCTCCCCACCGGTTGTTCTGCGCGATGATCCGGCCGCCGTCGAGACTCGTCGTGCCGTACTGCTCACAGATCTCCACGGCGGCCTGGGCCGGTGTCGCCGTCACACCGGCCAGCGCCAGGGCGAGGGTGGCCAGCAGGGTCCACGTTCGCATCGGTCTTCCTTCCACGTCATCGGGGATCTGGGAGCGCTCCCAGCGCTCTCACGGTGAGGCGCATGCCCTGGGATGGCAAGGAAAGCGTCCGAAAGGTGCGTCGATTTCGTCGAACAGCGGCGTGTCCGCGACGAAAGTCACGATGTTTCGCGGTTGCCGCGCGGAACTCGTTGACACGCCGGGAAGAACGCCGGGATTCTCCGATCGGGCGAACTCGGGAGGTTCAACGGTGAAACGCCGAAGTTCAGCACTCTTCCTCGCACTCCTGATGATCATCGGCGCGGTGTCCGCGACTCCGGCCACCGCGGCGACCGGCACTCCGGTGAGCCAGGACGCCGCGATGTACCCCAGAGCGATTCGGCTGGCGAACAGCGGACGCATGCTGCTGACGACCACGGGCTTTCCCGGCGGCGGGCCCGTGGGCGCGATCAGCGAGAGCACCGACGGCGGCGTGACCTACCGCCGCGTCGGCACCGTCGCCGACCCCGAGGCGCGCACCGGCCTGTGCTGCACCACCCTCTTCGAACTGCCACGGCAGGTCGGCTCGCTCGCACCGGGCACGCTGCTGTGGGCGGGCTCCGCCGGTCAGGACGCTCCCGACCGGCGGATGTCCCTGCGCGTGTGGCGCAGCAACGACGTCGGCCGCACCTGGACGCTGCTGTCCACGGCGGTCAGAGCGAGCAACACCGGCGGCCTGTGGGAGCCCGAGTTCTCGATCGACGCCTCGGGAAGGCTGGTGCTGCACTTCGCCGACGAGGGCCAGCCCGGCCGCAGCCAGGTCCTCGCCAGGGTGGTCAGCACCGACGGTCTGCAGTGGACCCAGCGCACGACCACGGTCGCCGGCACGGCGGCAGGCCACCGGCCAGGCATGGCTTCGGTCCGCAGGCTGCACAACGGCACCTACCTGATGGCCTACGAGGTGTGCGGCTTCGGCGGGCAGTTCGACTGCGCGGTCCGGTACCGCACCTCGCCGAACGGCTGGGACTGGGGCGATCCGGCCGACCTCGGCCCGCTCGCCCGCACCGCCGACGGCCGCTACCTCGTCGCCACGCCGACGCTGGCGGTCACGCAGACCGGACGCGTGCTGCTGATCGGCCAACGCGTCCTCAACGCGAATGGCTCGACAGCAGCGCTGAACGGCCTCGCGATGTTCGCCGCAGGCCAGTCGCTCGACTCCTGGACCGCACTCCCGGTCCCGGTGAGCGTGCCCGCGGCACGCCCTGGCGTCTGCCCCAACTACAGCCCCACCCTCGTGCCGCTGGACGGCGACCGCGTGGCCCAGGTGACCACCGACGCCGGGCCGGACGGCGTGTGCCGCGCCTACGCCGGCGCCGCGACCCTGCCCCCGGCGGCCGACCGCACCGGGGCGTTGCGCGCGGTGGGCGGCACGTGCGTGGACGCCGCCGCCGGAGGTGGCCGCAACGGGGACGCCGTCCAGCTCTGGACGTGCAACACCGCGCCCGTGCAGCGCTGGACGTGGCGACCGGACGGGTCGATCACCGTCAACGGCCGGTGCCTGGACGTCCCCGGTGGCGCGACCGCCGCCGGAACCCCGTTGCAGATCTGGGACTGCAACGGCCTCTCGCCGCAGCAGTGGCTGCACCGCCCGGACGGCACGCTCATCAACCCGTTGTCCGGACGCTGCCTCGACTCCCCCAACGGCGCGACGGCGAACGGCACCCGGCTGCGCCTGTGGGACTGCAACGGCTCGCCCGCCCAACGGGTCGAGCACCTGACGAACATCACCACCGCGGCAGCGCGTCCCACCGTCGCCCTGCGGTTCCTGATGATCGTCAAACCCACCTCCACCGCACCCGGCTGGGGCGGGCAGCTGTCCGCCGCCCAGGTCGACGCGGCGCGCAACGCCTTCCTGACCACCTGGCCGCGCATGGTCCGCGACCTCACCGGTGGCACCGTGTTCCTCCAGACGTCCGTCCAGATCTCCCCGGACGCGCTGACGAGCACGAGCGCTGAAGGGATCATCCGGCCCGAGGACGTCGGCGGAGACACCGCGCGCTGGGTTCGCCCCGGCGAGTGGGACGGCGTGCTGATGTACGGGCCGTTCCGCAACCACTCCTACTGGACGCTCGGCGGCACCGGCCCGCACAACACCGGCTGGAGCAGCGTCAACGCGCGCGACGACCTGGGCTACAACCAGGACGCGCTCGCCGGTTGGACGCACGAGGCGTTGCACGGGCTCGCGCAGTTCTACTTCCGCCAGCTCGCCACCGGCCGCGCCCCGCAGTGCGCCGACGATCCCAGCCGCACCGACGGCGTGCACTGCGCCGCCGCCTACGGCTACAACCAGAACTCCGGCGGTCTGCCGTACTGGCTCGGCTGGTACCGCGACTACTTCACCGGCCGGATCGCGAACGGCGCCATCGGGCTGGGCGACCCCGCCTGGGCGCGGGGCAACCGGCGGGAGAACGTCCTGCGCCTCCCCGCCGGCGCCACGGTCCCCAGGGCGTTGGGCGGCGTGCGCAACGCCCTGGGCCGGTGCCTCGACGTCGCCGCGGGCGGGCAGCTCAACGCCACCGCCGTGCAGCTGTGGGACTGCAACACCGCGCCCGTGCAGCAGTGGGCGGTGGAGACCGACGGCACGATCCGCGCGATGGGCCGGTGCCTGGACGTCCCAGGTGGACAGACCGGCAACGGCACACCGCTCTGGGTCTACGACTGCAACGGCTCGGTGTTCCAGCAGTGGGTGCAGCGCGCGGACGGCTCGTTGCTCAACCCCAACTCGGGCCGCTGCCTCGACGTGCCGGGAGGTCAGGGCGGGAACGGCACCCGGTTGCAGATCCACGACTGCAACGGGGCGCCGAACCAGCGCTGGAGCACCGGGCTCTAGGGAGCCCAGGGCGTGTCGACCGACCAGCCGAGGTCGGCGACGAGACTCCCGGCGGTGTCCTGAGGACCGGAGCCGCCGGGGGTCGCGAGCCACAGCTCGCTGTTGACGTGCCGCAGGTAGGAACCTGGGAAGTTCCACGCGCTCAGCCGCACCCCGGTCGGCGCGGACCGGGCGCACCACGTGGCGTCGGCCTTGAGCAGAGCCGAACCGTCGTTGGCGCTGATCTTCACGCGACTGCCCTGGTGGCGCAGGAAGTAGCCGGGGAAGTTGCGCGACTCCAGGCTGTAGCACCCGCCGGCGAGCCCGGGTACGATCCGCCAGGTCGCGTCGGCCTTGAGCAGCGCGGAACTGCCGGAGTCCACGTGTTCGGTGTACCCCAGCGCGTTCTGGTGCCGCACGTACCGGTCGGTGAAGCCGGGAGTGGTGACGCGCAACGACCGCAGGCCGGTGGGCACGGTGACCGGAGCGCCGTCGTCCCCGGCCGAGCCGGGCACGGCGGCGAGCGCGGAAGCCCAGCGGGCGGCCATCTTGTCGTAGCCACCACGCGAGGGATGCACGCCGTCGGCGAGGTCGCCCGTACCCAGGGCGGCGTGCATGTCGACGAAGTGGACGCGGGAACCCTTGCTCCGCACCATGTCCGGGATGGTCGCGTTGTAGGCGTTCGCCCTGGCCTCCAGCACGGGGTCGGACAACGGGATCACGGACGCGACGAACACGTCCGCGTTCGGTGCCGCCGCACGGATGCGGTCGACCAGAGCGCTCAGCCTGGCCGGAGCACCGGCCAGGTCGTAGTTCTGCACGATGTCGTTGGTGCCGATGTGCAGCAGGACGGTCCGCGGTGCGGTGTCTCGCACGACGCCGGTCGCGATCGCGTCGATCTGGTCGATCCGCCAGCCGGAATGGCCTTCGTGGTCGTGGTCCGGCAGGTCGCCGGGTCCGTTGAACTGGGTGCCGACGAAGTCGGTGAGGTGACCCGCGCCGGCCAAGGCGCGCCAGAGGTTGATGCGGTAGCCGCCGGGAACGTTGAAGCCGTCGGTGATCGAGTCACCGAGCGGAAGCAGGCGCGTGCCGCCGTTGCCCTCCGCCGAAGCCGGCGCCACTCCCAGGCAGAGGAGCAGCAAGGTCATCAGGAACGCCGTGCATCGTTGCCACATGCCGAACTCCCCGAAGTAGGAAAGGCCGGGGCGTCGCCGCCCCGGCCTCAGGTGGATCTACGGCGCCCAGGGGGCGGCTGTCGTCCAGGTGCTGTCCGCTGTCAGCGTCTGCGGCCGGTCGAAGCCCGCCTCGGCGTTACCGGATGCGACGAACACCTGGGACTCGAAGTGCCGCAGGTACGAGCCCGGTTTGTTGATCGACTCCAGCGTCACGCCCGTGCCGCTCAGGCCCGGCCGGGCGCAGAACGTGGCGTCGTCGCGGAACAACGCCGAGCCGTCGTTCGGCGAGTTCCGCACCCGGCTGGCGGAGTGCCGCAGGAACTGGCCGGGGAAGTTCACCGACTCGAACGAGTAGCAGGACGAGTCGGCGAGCCCGCGCCGGACGGTGTAGGTGGCGTCGGCCTTCAGGGTCGCGCTGCTGCCGCTGTTCACGATCTCCGTGTACGCCAGGCTGTCGGCGTGCCGGAGGTAGCGGTCGGTGTGACCCCACGTCGCCACCCTCAACGACTGCCGCACGTCCGTCGCCAGCCGCACGGAACTGCGCCACAGGGCCGGATCCGCGGTCGCCCAGGTGGAGTCCGCGGCGAACCCGGTCGCGCTGTCCCACGGGTTCGGACCGCCACTGCGCGCCAGGTAGACGTTGTCCGCGTAGTGGCGCAGGAACGAACCCGGGATGTTCAGCGACTCGAAGGACGTGCCACCCGAAGCGGTCCGCGCACACCAGGTCGCGTCGGCGTTGAACGAACCTCCGGTCGACGCCTCGACGCGCGCGACGTTGTTGGCGTGCCTGAGGAAACGGCCCGGGAAGTTGACCGACTCGAAGGAGTAGCAGCGGGGATCGGCGAGACCAGCCACCGTGCGGAACGACGCGTCCTGACGAGCGCTGTCCGCGCTACCACCGTTGATGACGTCCGTACGTGCCACCGAGTTCGAATGCCGCAGGTAGCGGTCGGTGAAGCCCGGTGTGGTCACCCGCAACGACCGGACGTGCCCGAGCGTGAACGCCACCGACGAGTTGAGGTTGCGCGAGGACGCGATCAGATCGGCGTGCGCCGCCCGCAACTGGTTGGTGTCGACCTTCTGCACCCGCCGGTCGTAGGTGTAGAGGCCGTTGTACTCGCCCTCGACGTCGGTGATCTCCGTGTACACGTACGCGGAGAGCCCCTTGGTGGTCATCAGCTGCTTCACGTCGCGGACCATGCCGGTGTAGCGGTCGTTGAGCTGGCCCGCGCTGAACACCTGCTCGTAGGCGAAGAAGTCGTTCTTCGGGCTGTACTCGTGGCCGGGCGTGCGCAGCCCGATGCCGCCGAACTCGCCCAGCACCGACACGCGGGTCGACGACGGCCGGGGCGCGTCCGGTCCGGTGTAGACGTGCCAGTCGATGATGTCCCCGTTGCCGGGATCTCCCTTGGAGACACAGCAGTTGTAGCCGCTGTGCGCGTTCATCAGCCGGGTCGGGTCGTAGTTCTCCAGGTCGGTGCTCACCCGCCGGGTGTCGGCGAGGTTCCACTCGCCCCACCCCTCGTTGAATGGCACGTACGCGACGACGGCCGGCGAGAACCGGTGCTCGTCGACGATCTCGCGCGCCTCGGTCTCGAACTGCGCGATCTGCGCGGCCGTGCGGCTCTGGTCGAACGCGGGCGTGGACGGAACGTCCTGCCACACCAGCAGTCCGAGGCGGTCGGCGTGGTAGTACCAGCGGGCCGGTTCGACCTTGATGTGCTTGCGGACCATGTTGAAGCCCAGGTCCTTGTGCTTCTGCAGATCGGACGCCAGCGCCGCGTCCGTCGGCGCCGTGTACAGGCCGTCGGGCCAGAAACCCTGGTCCAGCGTGCCGATCTGGAACACGAACTCGCCGTTGAGCGTCGGCCGGAGCACGCCGTTCACGAGTTTCGTGCCGACCTCGCGCATGCCGAAGTAGTTCACGACCTGGTCGACGGTCGCGCCGGAGGAGTTCCGCAGCGAGACCCGCAGGTTGTAGAGGTACGGGTCGTCGGGCGACCACCGGCGGGCGTTCGGCACGGGCACCGAGAACTCCGTGAAGCCACCGGTCGCGGTGCCCACCACCGTCGTTCCGGCCATCGCCTCGGCCAGCACGGTGTGTCCGGCCGCGTTGCCGCGGGTGAAGACCCGGACCCTCGCCGTGTTGTTCGACAGGTTCGGGTACACGTCGACGGAGAACACCGACGTGGGCGCCGTGGGTTCGAGCCACACGGTCTGCCAGATGCCCGACGACGGCGTGTAGAAGATCCGGCTCGTGTCGTTGACCTGCTTGCCCACCGGCTGCTTCTCGCCGCGGCCGTCGGTCGGGTCGTACACCCGCACGACGATCTCGTTGGTGCCGCCGTTGAGCTGCGGCGTGACGTCGACCTCGAACCGGTCGTAGCCGCCCTTGTGCGTGGTGACCTGGGTGCCGTTGACCCAGACCGTCGCCTCGTAGTCGACCGCGCCGAAGTGCAGCTGCACCCGCCTGCCGTTCCAGTTGGACGGCACGGTGAACGTGCGGCGGTAGAACATCAGGTCGCGGTTGTCGTTGCGCATGATGCCGGACAACGCGGACTCGATCGGGTACGGCACGAGCACGCGTTCCGGCAACGTCTGGCCGAGTGGCGGCGCGGCGTACCGGTTGACGTTGCCCGCGCCGTCGGTGGCGGGGTTGAGGAACTCCCACTCCCCGTTGAGGGACTGCCACTCCGGTCTCGTCATCTGCGGGCGCGGGTACTCCGGCAGCGGGTTGGTGGTCGACACCTGGCTGGTCCACGGCGTGGACAGCGGCGGGGTCTTGGGCACGACGGCGGCGGACGCGGTGCTGGAGCCGGTGGCGACGATGCCACCGGCGAAGACCAACACGGCAGCCGCCCACGAGAGGGCGGGGCGCATCGAACTCCTTCAGGCAGGGACTGGAGGTGTGACACACGGGCTAACGCACCGAAAAGATTGCGTCAAAATCCACCAAAGAACAACCCTAAACAACGAAAACTCGACCGAAAGTCGTGTTCGGTTGTGTTGGATTGTTTGATGCCCTGTTTGTCTGCTCCGTCCCCCGCGCTCAGGACGCCGGCACGAGAGCGATCGCGTTGACCTGCGGCTGGTTGACCTTGCCGCGCACGAAGTCGATCCGCACCTTCCCGTTCTCGTCCGCTGTGACGGCGAGGTCCTTCTCCACGCCGAACGCCGTGAGCGGGGCGTCGGCGCCGGCCGCGACCGCCGTGCCGATGATGTCGAAGTCGCTCAGCACGCGGGTGCCGTTCACGTCGACGTCGAAGACCCGCTGGCCGGGCCGGGTGAAGTACCAGTCGAGGAAGTAGAGCCGGAGCTCGTACGTTCCGCCGGCGGTGAGGCCGGTCAGTTCGTAGGTCGACTCCAGATGCCTTGCGGTGTACCAGATCTCGTTCGGGATCGGGTTGGCCACCGTGCGGCTGAAGAACGTGTGCGCCCGCTTGTCGGCCGGTTTGGTGTCGGTGAGGCCGCCGGTCCCGTTGTCCGGCAGGAAGGTCGCGTCGCCCGCGCCTCCCACGTCCACCTGCACCGGTCCGTCCGCCAGCACCGCGGGCGCGGCGCCGAACAGCAGGGCGGCCGACGCCGCGCCCGCGGTGATGAACCTGATGAGTCCACGCATGTGCAGCTCCTGAGATGAGGGTTCGTCAGCGGCGGTAGATGCCGAGCTCGTACAGCGAGTAGCCCCAGCCGGTGCCGCGCTGGGTGGCGTGCAGCCGGATGTACCGGCCGGTCGCGGTCACGTCGATCGAGTCGACGCCGCCGTTGCCGGTGGTCGTGCCGTAGACCGCGCGCCAGTTGTTGCCGTCGTCGGACACCTGGATCTCGTAGGCGCGGCCGAAAGCGCCTTCCCACACCAGTTGCACGTGCTGGAACGTCGTCACCGCGCCGAGGTCGACCCTGAGCCACTGCGGATCGGCCCAGTCGGTGGCCCAGCGCGAGGCCTGGTTGCCGTCCACCGCGTTCGACGGCGGGAACGGCGCGCCGTCCCCGACCTGCTGGTACGACGAGGCCGTGACAGCCTTGCCCTGCGCGACGTTCGTCCCTGCCGGTTGCGGTGCCACGACCCGGATCGACTTGGTCTCGATGCCGATGTTGCCGCGGCCGTCTTCGGCCATGACGTAGACCTTCCACACGCCGAGACGGTCGGGTGCGGTGACGGTGAGGCGGTTGCCGTTGACCTGCACAGGGGCGTTCGCGAGGCCGCCGCTGTTGTCGATGTACTTGCTGTTGAAGGCGGCTGACCAGGTGATCGCGTCACCGTTGGGGTCGGAGGCGGCCACGTCGATGTTCAGCGGAGCTCCGGCCGCGATCGTCTGCGGCAGGTTCATCGCGGAGATCACCGGAGGCGTGTTGGCCGGCGTCGCACCACCGAAGGCCCGTTGCACCGAGTAGAACGACAACCGCTTCTTGCCCGCCGGAGTCAGGTTGAACCACACTGCGCCGAAGTCGTACTCCGTGCCGTAGTGGAACAACGTGCCACCAAAGGAAACCCCGGTGTGCCCGATGATGCAGTTCCACGCCTGGGTGTACCCGTCGCGCTTCTGCACGTCGGTCGGCTCCGCCGGAACACCGTTGGCGTCGTTGGGAACCTCCCATTCCCCCGCCGGTCCGGCCTCGGTCAGGATGTACGGCTTCGTGTACCCACCGGAGATCCAGTCCTGGCGGACCTTGCACACGTTGCCGTACGAGTTCACCGAGTACAGGTCGAGATCAGGCGTGTAGGCCTTCAGGTAGACCCACGCGCCGGTCCACGCGTCCGTGTTCGTCACCGGGTGCGAGGTGTCGATGGCGTGGATCGCCCGCGCGGCCTCGTTGATGTACCGGGCGTAGGCGATCCGCTGGTTCTCCAGTTCGGTGCCCGAGTAGCAGTTCTGCAGGCCCAGGATGGACTCGTTGCCCACGTTCCACATCAGCACACCGGGGTGGTCCTTGTACGTCGTGACCCACTGCCGGATCTGCCCGAGCATGTCCGCCTTGTAGGCCGCGTCCGTCACGTAGTTCACGCACCCACCGGAACCAGGGCCGCCACCGGGCTGCAACCAGAACCCGTTGATCACGCGCAAGCCGTTGGCCGCGGCGGCATCGAGCAACGGCCGAGTCGACGCGTCGGTGCCCCACGTGCGCAACGTGTTGACACCCATGGACTTCAGCTCAGGCATGTACCGGGCGGCATCCGCGGCCGGCGGACCCCAGGTCAGGCCCTTCACCACCCACGGGCGGCCGTTGACGGTGAGCTGCCAGTTGCCCTGCGACCCGGTGACGCGCACGCCGGTTCCCGGTTCGACGACGCCCTGCTCGCCGAACACGCGGAACTCCCACAACGAGACGCCGTAACCGTTCGCGCGCTGGGTGGTGAGCATGCGGACGTACCGGCCGGTGCCGGACACGTCGTAGCCCTGCCTGCCGCCGGTCGAGCCGGTGACCGAGCGGATCGTCTGCCAGGAGTCGCCGGTCGCGGAGACCTGGAGCTCGAACGCCGACGCGTAGGCGCCCTCCCAGTCGAGCTCGACGCGGGTCACCGTCGAGGCGGCGCCGAGGTCGACGCGCAGCCACTGCCCGTCGGTCCACTCGCTGGACCAGCGGGTGCCGCCGTTGCCGTCGACCGCCGCCGACGCGGGTGTGCCGCCGTTCTCGGTCGACGAGGCCAGGGCGGGTTTGCCCTGGGAGAGCAGGGTGGGGGCGGCCTGGGCCGGGACCACCACCGCGAGGCCGAGGAGCACGGCGATCACCGTGCAGATGGAGCGGACGCGAGCCATCGCGCCTCCTGTCACAGGGCAGGGATGTGGGGAGAGCGCTCTCACAACCCTGCCGCCGAACGTTACGACCAGACGTCGGCCGTGTCAAAAGAACCGGGACGAGGACGAAACGGACGAGGTCGCGGAGTTCGCACGCCAGGTCTTGACACCTCGCACGACCTGGCGGGACGCTGTTTGGGAGAGCGCTCTCCAAGCCGGTTCCCCACGTCGGCAGGAGGACATTGGTGTCCCGAAAACTCAGCGCGTTGACGATGACGGCTGCCCTGGTGGCAGCGGTGGTCGTGACCCAGTCGGCGAAGGCCGACGACCTGGTCACGCACCACGAGTTCCAGGCGAACTGCTCGGTCACGACCCATCTCCCGGACGACCCGATCGTCTTCCCGGGACTGCCGGGCGCCTCGCACATGCACACGTTCCTCGGCAACCCCTCCACCAACGCCCGCAGCACCAACGACTCGTTGAAGGGAGCTCAGACCAACTGCAAGACCCCGGACGACAAGTCCGCGTACTGGTTCCCCTCGGTCTACAACGGCGACCAGATCGTGCCGCCGAACTTCCCGCAGGTCATCTACTACAAGTCCGGCATCCTGCGGTACCAGGACGTCGTGCCGTTCCCGCCGGGGATGCGGTTCGTGGTCGGCAGTCCCACGGCGACGCAGGAGCAGTTCCGCACGGCGCCCGGCGCGGTCGAGGGCTGGGAGTGCGGTGACAGCTTCCACAACTGGGACTTCCCCGCGTACTGCCCGCCCGGCACCCAGCTCAACGTCCGCTACCAGGCGCCGAGCTGCTGGAACGGCCGTGACCTCGACTCGGCGGACCACAAGTCGCACATGGCGTACCCGGACCGCGCGACGCTCGTCTGCCCGCCGTCGCACCCGGTCGCGGTGCCGATGATCGAGTTCAAGATGGCGTTCCCGGTCTCGGGTGACATGTCGCGGGTGAGACTCGCCAGCGGGCGTGGCTACACCTGGCACTACGACTTCATGAACGCCTGGGACGCGCCGACCCAGGCCGCGCTGGTCCGGCACTGCATCAACGGCGGGCTGCAGTGCGATCCACGCGGGTTCGACCTGTACAAGCCGAATCGAGGAGCGGCCCTCGGACCGGACTACCGGTTGCCGCGGTGAGGTTCCTCGCCTCATGCACCCCAGGGCGGCGCGTGCCCTGGGGTGTTTCCGCGTTGTTGCTGCTCGCGGGGTGTGCCGCCGCGCCCGCTCCCCCGCCGGCCGAACCCTCGCCGTTCAACGCCACCGACACGGCGTGGGTCCAGCTGATGATCCCGATGAACGAACAGCTGCTGCCCGCGCTGGACGTCGCACCCGCGTCGCTGGCCCAGTTCGCCGCTGACCTGAAGGCGTCGCACACGGCCGAACTGGTCCACTTGCGACAGTTGCGGGACCGGGCCGGGTTGCCCGACACCAACGTGCACGCCGGCCACCAGATGCCGGGCCTGGTCTCGGAAGCCGACCTGCTGGCCATCCGCACCGACCCGTCGGCACTGCCGAAGAAGCTGCACGAACACCTGGATCAGACGGCGAAGCTCGCCCGCAGCGAGCTGGAGAACGGGACGGACGCCGCGACCAAGGAGTTCGCGGCGTCCGTCGAGTCGTCACGCAGGGATCAGCTCGGCAGGCTCGGTCAGGGGTAGTTCACGACGTACCGGACCTGGTTCGCCAGATCCGCCTGACCGCCCGTGCCGTTGATGACGTTGGCGATCGTGCCCACGCCGCCGAGCGACACCGCCACGAGGTGCGTGAACCGGACTCCCGACCGGTTCGGCGCCTCGAAGGCGTTGTCGGTGACCACGCTCGGGTTCGCCTGGTTGAAGCAGTACACGCCGACCCCGAACGCCTGGTGCGTGGTCACGTTGTCCGAGACCTTGTACCCGGCCCAGCCGCGCTTCGAGCCGTTCATCCAGGCGGCCTGGTTCGGCGGGTCGTACGGCAGCTCGTTCTGGTACAGGTAGACGCGGCCGCCGTTGCCGTTCCAGATCAGGTTGTGCTGCTGGTAGTGCTCGACGAACAGGCCGTACGCGATCACGTCGTCACCGTTGACGATCACGCCGTTCTGGCCGGGGTTCGCCGTCCAGCTCACGCCCTCGCCGTGGTCGGCGCGCCACACCCAGGTGTGGTCGATGATCGTGTTGCGGCTGTTCACCCGCATGCTGACGGTGGCCTTGCCGGCCTGCGACCCGCCGACGCGCAGGTACACGTCGTGCAGCGAGGTCGGGTTGGCGGCGTGCGAGGTGGCGCTGGAGTCACCGATCTCCAGCAGCACCGGGGAGTTCTGCACCCCCGCGTCGACCAGGAACCCGGCGAGCCTCACACCGTCCACATCGGACGTCGTCAGCGCGGCCCTGCCGGTGGTCGGCGTCAGCGTCGCGAGGCCGAGGCCGAGCACCACGGTGTTCGGCCGGGTGATGCGGATCGTGTCGTCGAGCTGGTGGATGCCCGGCGTGAGCAGGAGGTGCTTGCCCTGCTGCAACGCGAGGTTGATCGTGGCGGCCGGGGTGCCGGGCTTGACGATGAAGAAGTCCGCGAGCGAGACCGACGTGCCGGGGTTGCCGTTCTCCCAGCTCGTGCCGCGCGAGTTCTGCCGCAGCGCGGGCAGGAAGACGCGGTACTCACCGCCGCTGGTGAAGTACAGGTACGGCTTCTCCCGCGTGACCGGCGACGTGTCGACGGTGGTGTGCGACGGGTTCGGGAAGTTGTTCGGCGGCGCGCCCTGCGTGCCCGCGAACACCATGTTCCAGACCGAGCCCGACCAGCCGCCGGCGAGGTTGCTGTTGCGGGTCAGGAACTGCTGCTGCGACCCGGACACGGTCACGCCGTCGATCTTGCTGTCCACGATCAGACCGCCGCTGGCCCAGCCGTCGTAGCCGTTCCACAGGTGCGCCTGGCCGCGCAGGTGCATCCGCCGGTACGCGGTGGCCTGCGAGACGGCCCAGCGCTCGATCTGGTTCGGCGGCAGCGTGACCGAGAGGTTCTCGGTGCCGCGCCAGAAGTTCTGCGTGGCGTTGCCCAGGTTGTTCGGGTCCTCGCCCTGCTGCAGCCAGTCCGCTTCCACGCGGATGTGGCCGTTGATGTTCACGTCGTCCGGCATCAGGCCGAGACCGACGATCTGCGTGTAGAACCGCAGGTTCACGTCGGCGTTGTAGCTGCCCGGCTTGAACAGCACCGCGTGCCGCTGCGGCCCGAACTGGTTGGTCTTCATCTGCGCGGCGATGGTGTCGAGCCGCGACTGCATCTCCGACTGCGACGAACCGGGCCCGTAGACGTACACGTTCGGACCGAAGTCGGGGTTGCGCGGGTCGGTCGGCGTCACCCCCGGAGTGTCCGGGACGGTGGCGAAAACGCCCAGCTCCCACAACGAGTAGCCCCAGCCGGTGCCGCGCTGGGTGCCGAGCACCCGGACGTACCGGCCGGAGCCGTTGACGTCGAGCGACTGCGTGCCACCGGTGCTCGTGGTCGTCGAGTAGACGTCCCGCCACGAGTTCGCGGCGGCGGTGTCGGACACCTGGACCTGGAAGGCCTTGCCGTACGCGCCTTCCCAGGCCAGGGAGACGCGGCAGACCTGCTGGGTGGAGCCGAGATCCACCTGCAGCCACTGCGGATCGCTGAACTGCGACGACCAGCGGGTGCCCGCGTTGCCGTCGACGGCGGCCGGCGCGAGCGTGCCGCCGTTCTCGGTCGAGGACGCGGTGGCGGTCTTGTTGAGAGCGACGTTGGAGGTGCCGCAGGCGGCGGCACCCGCCTGCGATGTCACGCTGACTGTGGTCACCAAACACAGGGCGGCAGCGGCGAACGCGGCGGCCCTGGACAGGGTCGATCCCATGATCCTGCCTGACGGGGAAGGGCGGAAAGCCTTGGACAGGGGCGTGAGAGCGCTCTCCCAAGGGACGTTAACGCCGGGTGTCAGGCAGGTCAATCAGGCAGAGGCCCTCACGACGAGTTCCGGTTCGAAGATGACGGATTTCGGCCTTTGTCCCGGTTTTTCCAGATCTCCGAGCAGGAGTTCGGCCATCTGCGCCGCCATCCGCTCGACCGGTTGCCGGATCGTGGTGAGCTGCGGCCGGCAGTTCAGCGCGGGCGCGCTGTCGTCGAACCCGACCACGGCCACGTCCTCCGGCACCCGCAGCCCGTGCTCCAGCAGCACGTCCACGGCCGCCTGCGCCATCAGGTCGTTCGCGGCGAACACCGCGTCGAGGTCCGGGCTCTCCTTGAGCAGCTGGTGCATCGCGGCCGCCCCGCTCTCGGCGGTGAACCCGCCCTCGACCGTCGGGACGAACGGGAAACCGTGCCGTGCCATGGCGTCGCGGAACCCGGCGTGCCGGTCCTGGCTCGCCAGCACGTCCATCGGGCCGGAGATCGTGGCGATGTTGTACCGGCCGGACGTCACCAGGTGGTCGGCGGCAAGGCGCCCGCCCGCGCGGTGGTCCATGTCGACGTAGCTGATCGGCATCGGGCTGCCGGGCCGGGCGTAGAGCACCGCGGGCACGCCCGCCTCGACCAGGCGGCCGGGCAACGGTTCGGCGGCGTGCGTGGTGACCAGCAACGCCCCGTCGGCGCTGCCCTGCCGGAGGAACTCGACGACCTCGGTGCGGGCCTTGTCGGTGTCGGCGAGCATCAGCACCGGGTGCACGCTGTGGCCGCGCAGGTAGTCGACCACCCCGGCCGTGACGCGGCCGAAGAACGGGTCGGTGAACACGTCCGATCCCCCGCCGGCGCCGGAGATCACCAGCGCGACCGTGCCGGTGCGGCGGGTGACGAGAGACCGGGCCACGCGGTTCGGCGTGTACCCGGTCTGCTCGATCGCGTGGCGCACCGTCTCCTGGATGTCGGGGTCGACGTTCCGCGTGCCGTTCACGACACGCGAGACCGTCGCGCGCGACACTCCCGCGACGCGCGCGACGTCCTCCAGCGTGGGCGCAACCTTGCTCATGCCACGGTTGTACCACGCCGGAGAGCGTTCTCCCGAGATCAGGAGGTGACGCGCACGTCCTTGATCGCTCCCCTCCAGAAGTCGACGTTCTGGCCGTTGTACTTGGCGCGTCCGACCGTGAACGCGCCGGTGCTCAGCGTCGCCGGTCCGGCGGCCGCCGTGGCGACCAGCGCGCCGTCGACGTAGAGCTTGATCTCGTTGCCGACGCGCTCACCCTTCAGCTGGTACCAGCGCCCGAGCTCCGGCACGATCTCGTACCGGGCGCGGTTGCCGCCGGGCGTGCTGAACGCGAACGCGCCCTGGCCGTACTGGAGGTAGAACGGGTTCTCCGCCTGCCGGCCGTCCTGGCTCACCGCGCTCGCGTAGTTGCCGGGCAGCTCGTCGAGCCGCACCGTCGCCGACACCGTGTAGTCCTTGGTCGTGTCGACGACCGGGCCGTAGGTGTCCGCCGAGCCGTTGCGGAGCTCCAGCGCGCCGTCCTTCCAGGTCGCGCCGGTCGGGGTGAGGCTGAGCGGGTTCTTGCCGGACGAGTCCTTGGCGGTCGTGCCCTTGGTCTCGTTCAGCTTCCACTCACCGCTGCCCGCGTACGGGTACGGCTTGCCCGCGTTCGCCCCGGCCTCGATGACGCGCCGGTTGATCTCGCGGACCGGCCCCGGATCGACCTTGAGGCGCTTGCGGTCGTAGGTCCACAGGCCGTTGAGCTCGCCTTCCAGGTCGGTGACCTGGGTGTAGACCGACGCCGACATCTCCTGCCGGGCCTGGCCGAGGTAGAACGTGCGGGTGTTGTCGACGTACTTCGCCGTCAGCGCCGCCTTGTCCGCCACGCCGCTGTAGATCGCGATCGGCGGCACCGGCCACTGGTGGCCCGGCGTGCGCAGCGTGAACCCGCCGTGCTCGCCGTCCATCACGACGCGCTTGCCGTCCGGCTTGGCCGGGTCGGTGTTGTTGTAGTCGTGGTGGTCGATGACGTCGCCCTTGCCGCTGTCACCCTTCGAGGCGCAGCAGTTCACGCCGCTGTGGGCGCTGACGATCCGGCTCGGGTCGAGCGCCTTGACCTCGTCCGTGATCTGCCCGGTGACGTTCTTGTCCCACTCGCCCCAGCCCTCGTTGAACACGATCCAGGCGTAGATGGACGGGTAGTTCTGGAGCTGGTGCATCAGCTCCTTGCCCTCCTTGACGAACCGCTCCTGCGAGAGCGGGTTGTTGCCGTCCTCGAGGGCGACGAAGTCCTGCCACACGAGCAGCCCGAGCCGGTCCGCGTGGTAGTACCAGCGGGCGGGTTCGGCCTTGATGTGCTTGCGGACCGAGTTGAAGCCGAGGTCCTTCTGGGCCTGCAGGTCGAAGATCAGGGCCTCGTCGCTCGGCGCGGTGTTCAGGCCGTCCGGGTAGAAGCCCTGGTCGAGCTGCATCAGGTTGAAGATCGGCTGGCCGTTGAGCGTGAGCTTGGGCGTGCCGCCGACGTTCGCGATGCCGGTGGAGCGCATGCCGAAGTAGCTCTTGACCTTGTCCTTGCCGAGCGTGATGTCGAGCTTGTAGAGGTACGGGTCGTCCGGCGTCCACAGGTGCGCGTTCGGCACCGGCAGCGTGAGGTCCGAGTTCGCCGGGCCGGTGACCGTGCCGACCTGTTTGCCCTTGGCGTCGCGGGCCGTCGCGGTGACCGTGGCGGTGCCCGCGGACTTCACGTTGACCTTGAGCGTGCTCGCGGCGAGGTCCGGGGTCGTCTTGATCTCGTCGATCCCCTTGTCCGCCACCGGTTCCATCCACACCGTCTGCCAGATGCCCGACGACGGCGTGTAGAAGATGCCGCTGGGGTTCTGCGACTGCTTGCCCTTGGGCTGGTTCGGGCCGGTGGTGTCGGTGACGCCGACGACGATCTCCTGCTCACCGCGCTTGACCGCGTCCGTGATGTCCGCGCTGAACGCCGTGTAACCGCCGGTGTGCTCGGCGACGAGCTTCCCGTTCACCCAGACCTTGGCCTCGTAGTCGACGGCACCGAAGTTGAGCTTCAGCCGTTGCCCGGAGCCGATCTTCCAGTCGTGCGGCACGGTGACCGTGCGGCGGTAGAACATGTGGTCCTCGTGCCGTTCGAGCCCGGAGAGCTGCGACTCGATCGGGTACGGGACGACGACCTTCTCGCGCAGCTTCTTGCCGAACTGCGGCTGCTCGCCGGCCTTGGCCGCGGCGAACTCCCACGGCCCGTTGAGGTTGAGCCACTTGTCGCGTTCGAGCTGCGGCCTCGGGTACTCCGGCAACGGGTTGCGCGGGTCGACCTTCTCACCCCACGGCGTCTTCAGCCGTTCGGTGGACACGTTCCCGACGGTACGCGCGGTCTTGCCGACCTTCGTGCCGTCGACCGCGAGCGCGCCCGCGCCGTCGTAGTAGATCCGGACGCGCTGGCCCTTCAGCACCCGTTCGGACAACCGGATGGTCGCCTTGGTCCGGCTCGTCGTGATGAGCGAGATCGGGAACGGGGTGGCGTCGACCTCGACGCGCAGGTGGTCCTTGAGGTCGTTCGCGCCGGTGACCCGGCCGCCGAAGTCGGCGGTGAGGGTGCGGCCGTCCTTCGAGACCTCCGCCGAGCGCGGCACGACCTGGAAGTCCGACGGCGGCGTGAACGCGGACTCCGGCACGAGCTGCTTCGGCGTGGTCGGGCTCGACCAGCGCAGGAACATGTTGGCGCCGCCGACGTCCTGGAACATCTCCAGCTTGAAGTCGTACTGACGCCCGGCGGTGAGCGTGACCGGCGCGCTGGTCTGCTCGCGGTCCCAGTCACCGACCCAGTGGTCGATCACCGGCTGCCCGTCGACCAGCAACCGGAACCCGTTGTCCCCGGTCGCGTAGAAGGTGTAGTCACCGGTCTGCGGAACCGCGATCTGCCCGGTCCAGCGGGCGGTCGTGTGCTCGGTGCGGCCGTTGAGGAACCCGAACACACCGGTCAGGTCACCGTGGTTGACGTCGGAGTCGAGGACGGTCCCACCGAGGGTCGCGAAGTCCCGCGCCCCCGGTGCCGACATGCTGAAGTACTCGCCCTTCAGGCCGTGCACGGGCTCAGCAGCACCCGCGGACGGCACTCCGGGCGCTATGCCCAGCGCCAGCAACAGCGCGACGAGGACGGGGCCGGCTTTCTTCATCAGTGAAGATCCCCTTCGTTTTACAACGTTGTAAGAGCGCTCCCATACATCCACGCACAGGCCTCGGAGGGTGGGCTACGGCCGAACGGAGGTATCGGCCATGTCAAACCGGACAAGTTTCCGGGACGACCGGGACGCGGGCCGTCGTCCGGCGGCGCTCGCAACCGCGGCCCGGCCGCAACGCGAGCCCTCTCACCCGGTCCGAGGAATCCGGTCCCGGCGAACGCATGAACATCTCGCCGCCGGGGTACTGACAGAACGCCGAACACGCGCGTGTTCGCACCGGAGGACCCGCCCTCGGGCAGGTCCGGGCCGCGCCGGCGACGGGTTGTTGAGACATCGCAGCGTCCCGCCGCCGGCGCGGTTTCCCCGTCTCTCCCCGTACGATGCGCTGCACGAGCGTCAAGCAGCCGGCGCCGTGGACTCCGGCGAGAGGGATAGGGGCGCCGCGGTATGGCGGACTACGTGCAGACTGGTTCGGTGAGACAGCAGAACGACCGCCCGGACCCGGTGGACCGCCTCGACGAGGCCACCGAGGCGCTGGCGGAGCTCCACGACGCCTTCACCGGCGAGGAGTCGCTCGACGACGCGCTGCAGCGGGTGGCCGATACCGCGGCGAGGGCCCTGCCGGACGCCGACGCGGTGACCGTCTCCGTCGTCACCGACACCCAGCCGCACACCGCCGCGGCCACCGACCGGGACCTGGTCGAGCTGGACCAGCAGCAGTACGACTCGGGCCGCGGCCCCTGCCTGGAGTCCGCGCACGAGCTCAAGCCGATCCGGGCCGTGATCGGTGAGCACCGCGACCAGTGGCCCGAGTTCGAGACCGCCGCCGAGAAGGCCGGTGTCCGGGCGTACCTGTCGGTGCCCGTCATCATCCCGGCCTCGGACAACGCCGAGCAGAAGCACGTCGGCACGCTCAACGTCTACAGCTACACCGCGACGGCGTTCGACCCGTTCGACGAGGGTCTGATGCGCCTGTTCACCACCGCCGCGTCCGCCACGATCACCAGCGCCCAGCGCTGGCGCCGCTCCCAGGCCCAGGTGGGCCACCTCGAACACGCCCTGGCCTCGCGGGCCGTGATCGAACAGGCGAAGGGCGTGCTGATGGCGGTGCACTCCTGCACCGCCGACGAGGCGTTCGGCATGCTCGTGGAGCAGTCGCAGCGGGCGAACACCAAGCTCCGCGAGGTCGCGGCGAAGCTGCTGGAGTCGGTCACCGCGTCATGACCGCACCAGCGCGGCCAGCCTGACCCCTGCCCAGATCAGCACGGCGAGCACGCCCACCAGCAGGTACTCGATCAACGGGATGCGCACGACCTCGTCCAGCCGGTCGAGGCCGCGCCACGAGTACACGCCCAGCGCGGCGACGACGAACGCCCCGCCGATCCACCACCGGGCCGTCACGCTCAGCCCGACGCCGTGCATCTGGGTGAGCACGAAGATCGCCACGAACCCGAAGAAGAACATCGGCCACATGCCGTTCGGACCGGAGTTCATCACGGCGACGAGCGTGCCGTGGACGGCGACGAGCAGTTCGAGGCTCATCGTCCACCAGCGGTTCGTGTGGGATGTCGTGAACATCAGACTGCTCTGCACCAGCAGCAGGAACATGTAGAAGAACCCGATGAGGTGACCACTCGAGGACTCCATCGGGTGGTACCAGAACGTGTAGATCGCGGCCCAGCTGAACAGGTAGCCGTGGTAGCGCCGGGCGAACGCCACGACCTGGGCGGAGATCGGCGCCGACCAGGTCAGGATCAGCCCGCGGCGCTTGTTCTCCATCAGCAGCACGACGACGAGCAGCAGCACCACGGAGCCCTGCGAGCTGAAGATCGACACGTCCTGCGCGAGGCCGTCGTAGAAGACCTGGGTCTGCAGGGCGTGCAGCCCGATGAACCCGGCGTTCGCGAGCAGCGCGACGACGTTCATCCGGTGCAGACCGGTGGTGTACCGCCGGACCCTCGTCTGGGCGTAGTAGATCAGCCCCCACGACACCAGCTGGTGGGCCGCGTAGCCCACCCAGGCGGACGCCCTGGTCCAGAAGGTCGGGTCGGGCAGCTTCCAGTAGTACCAGGAGGCTCCCTGGTCGGGCAGCAGCGCGACGCCGTGCAGCCGTTGCCCCAGCAGCCACACCAGACCGGTGAGCACCGCGCTGCCCACCACCGCCCACACCAGGAGCCCGCGACCCCGCCGCACATCGTTCAGCATGCTGAGCATTATGCACACCGCGCGTGCTACGTTCAGCACCCTGAGCAAATCTGGAGGCAGTGCGGTGGCCCGATATCTGTTGCGCGTCAACGGTGAACGGCACGAGGTCGACGTCGAGGCGGACACTCCCCTGCTCTGGGTGCTGCGCGACGAGCTGGGGCTCACGGGCGTCAAGTACGGGTGCGGGGTCGGTCTGTGCGGCGCGTGCACGTCCCATGTGGACGGTCAGGCGGCACGTCCGTGCGTCCGGACGGCGGCCGACAGCACGCGGTCGAGGATCACCACGATCGAGGGTCTCTCGCGCAACGGCGACCACCCCGTGCAACGGGCGTGGCGCGAGCTGGACGTGGCCCAGTGCGGGTACTGCCAGCCGGGGCAGATGATGGCGGCGGCCGCGTTGCTGGCCCGCGATCCCGACCCCGACGACGCGGCGATCGAGGAGGCGTTGCGCGACAACGTGTGCCGCTGCGGCACCTATCCGCGCATCCGCGCCGCCGTGCGCCGGGCCGCCCGGATGATGCGGGAGGAGCGATGATCAGCCGGAGGACGTTGTTGCGCGGCGCGGGGGTCGGCGCGCTGACGGTGGCGGTGCCGGTGCCCGCGCTGGCGGCCGGAGGGCTCGTGCCGAACGTCTTCGTGCGGCTGGACGACGCGGGCCGGATCACCGCGACGGTGCCGCGCCCGGACAGCGGTCAGGGCGTGCGGACGGTCGTCGCGCTGATGGTCGCCGAGGAGCTCGCGGTCGAGGTCGGCGACGTCGCGCTGGAGCAGGCGCCCGGCGACCCGGCGAAGTTCGGCTCGCAGGCGGTGTCGAACTCGACGTCGGTGCGGCAGCTCAGCACGCCGATCCGCACGGCCGCCGCGACCGCCCGGTGTCTGCTGGTCGCCGCCGCGGCCCAGCGCTGGAAGGTGCCGGTCGAGGAGTGCACCGCGAAGGACGGCGCCGTGTGCCACCCGCGCCGGGGCAGGCTGCCGTACCGGGCGCTGGTCCGCGGGGCGGCCGCGCTCGACCCGGCCACCGTGCCGGTGACGCTCACGCCGCAGGACCGGTGGCGCCTGCTGGGCAAGACCCGCGCCGGCCGCGTGGATGCCCGCACCATCTCGACGGGCCGGGTCAGGTACGGCATCGACTCGCGCCCGCCCGACGGCCTGGTGGCCGTGGTCGCGCGGCCGCCGTGGATCGGCGCCGTCCCGGACACGATCGACGACACCGCGACCCGTGCCCTGCCCGGGGTGGTGGACGTGCTCACGCTCGCCGCTCCCGCCGAGGGCCAGGGTGGCGTGGCCGTCGTGGCGAGGTCGACCTACCAGGCGTTGAAGGCCCGCGACTCGTTGCGGATCACGTGGCGCGGTGGCACGCCCGCCGCCGACAGCCGGGCGTGGCTGGCCGACTTGCACGCCGCGTTGCCTGCGCAGAGCCCGATCACCGGCCTGCAGCGGACGTTCGAGATGCCGTTGCTCGCGCACGCGCCGATGGAGCCGATGAACGCCACGGCGGACGTGCGTTCAGATGGCGTCACCATCTGGGTGCCGACCCAGGACCCCGGCCGGATCCAGACCCTGGTGGCCACCCAGCTGGGACTGCCGGCCGCGAGCGTCCGGGTCGAGGCGGTCGCGTCCGGCGGAGCGTTCGGGCGGCGCATCGAGACCGACCCGGTCCAGGAGGCAGTGGCCTGTTCGCGACGGGTCGGCGCGCCGGTCCAGGTGCTCTGGACCAGGGCCGACGACATGCGCAACGACTCGTACCGGCCGATGTCCGTGCACCGGCTGACCGCGGAGCTCGGTCCGGACGGCATGCCCGTCCGGCGTGCGCACGAGGTCGTCACCTGGCCGTTGACCGTCCTGCCGATCTTCAACAACCCCGCGTTGATCAAGGCGAGCGGCGACCACTTCCCGTACGCCGTCCCCGGCGAGGTGACGGTCGCCGTCCGCCCGGCGCCGCTGCGCACCGGCTTCTGGCGTTCGGTCTACTCCGGACAATTCGCCTACGCGGAGGAGAACTTCCTCAGCGAGATCGGCCGGCGCGGCGGGTTCGACCAGGTCGCGCTGCGCCGCACCCTGCTGCCCGCGAACTCGCGGCTGCAGAAGGTGCTCACCGTCGCCGCCGACCGGGCCCGCTGGTCCACGCCGCCGGCGCCGGGCACGACCAGGGGCGTCGCGTGCCTGGAGGAGTACGGGTCGGCGATCGCGGTGATCGCCGTCGCCGAACCCTCCACACGCCGGGTCCTGCGGGTGCACGCGGCGGTCGACGTGGGCGTGGCGCTGCACCCGTCCGGCGTCCGCGCACAGGTCGAGGGCTGTGTGTCCGACGCACTGTCCACAGTGCTCGGTGCGCAGATCACGGTCCGCGACGGGCACGTCGTGGAGTCCTCGTTCGGCGACTTCAAGTGGGCGCGGATCACCCAAAGCCCGGACATCGACGTCGTGATCGTGCCCTCGGACGCCCCGCTCGGCGGTCTGGGCGAGCTCGCCTATCCCCCGGCGGCCTCGGCAATCGCGGCGGCGCTGTCCGGCGACACGCCCGTGACCGGCATGCCGATCGGGACCGACGTGGGGTGATCGGGTGGCTCTGCGATGATGGGGCCGTGGCCGAAGGAGACGAACTGGCGGTGCAGGACCGCCCTGACCAGGTGGGCGCGGACGTCGCCTCCTGGCCCACGGGCAGGCTCCTGTCGGTCGCGGCCCGCGTCGTGGAGAAGCGCTTCGAGGACTTCCTGGCGAGCCGCGGCCTCACCCACGCCGGGATGATCACGCTGCACCACCTCGCCGACGGCCCGCGCTCACAGCGCGAGCTCGCCGTGCTGTGCAAGGTCACCGACCAGACCATGAGCCGCACGATCGAGCACCTCGACCGCGGCGGCCACGTCGTGCGCAGCCAGGACACCCAGGACCGCAGGCGGACGTCGGTGAAGATCACCCCGGCCGGCCGCAAGGCGCTGGCCGCGGCACGCCGCGAGGAGCGCGAGTCCGACACGCTGCTCGGCGCCGTGGACGACTACGACCACTTCCGGCGGCAGCTGATCGCACTCATCGCGGCGGCGTCCACAAGGGACTAGGCGCTGGTCACGGACGAGAGGCGCCGCACGAGTCCCGGACGACCAGCCGCGTCGGCAGCACCACCGGCTCGGCCCGCTCGCCCTCGGTGATCATCGCCATGATCGCCTTCGCGGCCGCCACGCCGAACCCCGGCTTGTCCTGCGCCACCGTCGTCAGCGCGGGATCGACCACGGCCGCGATCTCGATGTCGTCGAACCCGACCAGCGCCAGGTCGTCCGGCACGCGCAGGCCGGCGGCACGGGCTCCGAGCACCGCGCCCACCGCCATCTCGTCGCTGGCCGCGAACACCGCCGTGGGTGGTTCGTCGAGGGCCAGCAGCCGGCGCACGGCGGCGGTTCCGCTCGCCCGGTAGAAGTCCCCGGCCACCACGTACTCGTCCCGCGACGGGATCCCGGCGTCGAGCAACGCCGTGCGGTAGCCGGAGACGCGGGCGTCCGACGGCTGGTTGCCGCGCGGCCCGGTGATCGTCGCGATCCGCGTGTGGCCGAGCCCCACGAGGTGCCGGACGGCCTCGTGCGCTCCGCCGACGTTGTCCGACGTGACGGAGGTGGCCCGCGGCCCGTTCACGGCCACGTCCAGTGCCACGCAAGGAACTCCGGACTGCGCGAAGGCCTCGAACGCGGCGGCGTCCGACCCGCTGTCGATCAGCACCAGCCCGCCGAGGTGGTGGCGCCGGGTCATGTTCACGTACCCGACCGGGTCCGCCAGCGACGCGCCGACCTCGCGCGCGTCACCGCTCGTGGCGAGCATCAGCAGGTGGTAGCCGTGTGCGGACAACGCGGATTTGAGGCCTATCAACAGGTCCTGGAGGTACGGGTGCCGCCAGTCCGGTCGGCGGTGGTCGGTGTCCCACACCAGCCCGATCATCGTGGACTGCCTGGTCGACAACGCCCGTGCCGACTCGTTGGGCCGGTAGTCCAGCTCGTCCGCGACCCGCAGCACCCGTGCACGCGTCTCCTCGTTCACCGTTTCCGGCTGGTTGAAGACGCGCGACACCGTCGCCACGGACACGCCGCAGAGCTGGGCGATCTCTCGCCCGGTCGCCATCCGGCCTCCCACCTGAATCGTAAGCGGTTACATAGACCCTACGAGCAGCACTTCTGCTAGTCAAACGCCTGTCGCTGTTGATCTGTTTATCAGTTCGTTACTTGACGGGCGCCGCGCAACACCGCTGTCATAGGCGCCACACATCTTCCCGGAGAACCACTTCTTCTCCTTCTTCAGCGCGCCCAGAAACCAACGGAGGCCTGGAAAATGCGCCCCAAAGCACTCGCACTCGGCTGTGTCGCGCTCGCGACCGCCGTGGTGCTCGCCGGTTGCGGCAGCGGCACCGCGTCCGACGGCAAGACGAAGCTGACCATCGGGTTGTTCGGCAACTTCGGGTACGCCGAGCTGCTCAAGGAGTACGCCGCCGCGCACCCCGACGTGGAGATCAGCGACCGGACGGCCTCCTACTCCGACCACCACAAGAACCTCGCCGCACACCTCGCCACCAGCAGCGGCGCGGCCGACATCGAGGCCGTGGACACCGGCTACATCAACCAGTTCAAGGCCACGCCGGACAAGTTCGTCGACCTCAACACCAAGGGCGGTGACCAGCTCAAGGACCGCTGGCTGCCGTGGAAGTGGGAGGGCTCGCTCAGCAAGGACGGCAAGCAGATCGGCTACGGCACCGACGTCGGTGGCCTCGCCATCTGCTACCGCCGCGACCTGCTGCAGAACGCCGGCCTGCCCGCCGACCGCGACCAGGTCGCCGCGCTCTGGCCGACCTGGCAGGAGTTCATGAACGCGGGCAAGAAGTTCCAGGAGAAGGCGCCCGAGGGCGTCAAGTGGTTCGACGGCGGCCCGACCGTCCTCAACGCGATCGTCGGACAGGCGGGCGTGGGCTACTACGACAAGTCCGACAAGATCGTCGTCGGCGAGAACAAGGAGATCAAGGACGGCTGGAACCTCGTCGTCGACGGCGTGAACGCCGGGCTGTCCTCCAAGCTGCTGTACTCGACACCCGTCTGGAACACCGGGTTCAAGCAGGGCCAGTTCGCGACCGTGACGTGCCCGGCGTGGCAGATGGCCAAGATCAAGGACCAGGCCGGTCCGGAGGCCGCAGGCAAGTGGGACGTCACGTCGGTGCCCGGCGGTGGCGGCAACTGGGGCGGCTCGTACCTCACGGTGCCCAAGTCCGGCAAGAACGTCGACAAGGCCGTGGAGCTGGCGGCGTGGCTCACCGCGCCCGAGCAGCAGGCCAAGGTGTTCAAGAGCGCCGGGCTGCTGCCGTCGATCCCGAAGCTCTACGACGATCCGTCCATCGTGGACTACAAGAACCCGTACTTCAACGACGCCCCGATCGGCAAGCTGTTCACCGACGCGGCGAAGAAGCTGAACCCGCAGTACCAGGGCCCGAAGGCGGGCGACATCCAGACCGCGATCGGCAACGCGATGCAGCGCGTCGAGCAGGGCAAGCAGAACGGCGAGGACTCGTGGCGCCAGTTCGTCGGCGACGTCCAGAAGTGACCCGCTGACATGGCAGTGATCGACAAGACGACCCGGAGGCACCGCTGGGACACGAAGTTCGCGCCGTACGGGTACGTGGCGCCGTACTTCCTGATCTTCGGTGTCTTCGGGCTGTTCCCCCTGCTCTACACGATCTGGGTCTCGTTGCAGGAGCGCAACCTCCTCGACGAGGCCGCGGCGAAGCTGGTCTGGTTCGACAACTACGCCAAGCTGATGGCGGACCCGTACTTCTGGAACGCCATGGGCAACACGCTCAGCCTGTGGCTGCTCACCACGGTGCCGCAGATCCTGTTCGCGCTGTTCATCGCGCAGCTGCTCAACCGCAAGGTCCGCACCCGCACGTTGTTCCGGATGGGCGTGATCCTGCCGAACATCACCTCGGTGGCGGCGGTGACGATCATCTTCGCGCAGCTGTTCGGCCGTGACTTCGGCCTGGTCAACTGGATGCTCGGGCTGTTCGGCGCCGGGCAGATCGACTGGCAGGCCGGCACGGCGTCGTCGCACGTCGCGATCGCCGTGATGGTGGTATGGCGCTGGACGGGCTACCACGCGTTGATCTTCCTGGCGTCGATGCAGGCGATCTCGCCGTCGCTGTACGAGGCGGCCACTCTGGACGGTGCGAGCGGCCGGCAGCAGTTCTGGCGCATCACGGTTCCGCTGCTGCGGCCGCAGATCATCTTCACGACGATCATCGCGACCACCGGCAACATGCGCCTGCTCGCCGAGCCGCTGCTGTTCAACCCCGGCGCGGCGGCCGCGACGGGTGGGTCCGACCGGCAGTTCCAGACCGCCGCGCTGTACCTCTACGAGCAGGGGTTCACGAAGTACGACTTCGGCTACAGCTCGTCCATCGCGGTCGTGCTGGCCGTCGCCACGGTGATCGTCGCCGGGATCGGCTACCTGGTGACCAAACGGATCCGGACGGAGTGACCCGATGACCGCAGTGCTGGAACGCCCGGCGCCGGCGCGGCCCACCGGCCCTGCCACGAGGGCGCGCAGGCTGGCCCGGCGGGTGGCGGGGCCGTGGACGTACGCCGCCCTGATCGCCGTGCTGGCCGGGTCGGCCTTCCCCGTGTACTGGTCGTTCGTGGTGTCCTCGCAGACACCGGACGCGATCGACAGCGTGCCGCCCGTCCTCGTGCCGGGCGGCCACCTCTTCGCGAACATCGCCCGCGTCTTCGACACCACGGACTTCGGGCTGGCGTTGCTGAACTCGATCGTGGTGGCGGGCACGGTGACGATCTCGGTCGTGCTGTTCTCGACGCTGGCCGGGTTCGCGTTCGCCAAGCTGAAGTTCCGCGGCCGCAACGTGTTGCTGCTGCTGATCATCGGCACCCAGGCGATCCCGACCGAGCTGGGCATCATTCCGCTCTACATGATGATGGCCGAGTTCGGCTGGGCCGGTGAGATCCACGCGGTGATCGTGCCCGGGCTCGTGACCGCGTTCGGCGTGTTCTTCATGCGGCAGTACTTCGAGCGGGCGATCCCGGACGAGCTGCTGGAGGCGGGCCGGATGGACGGCTGCCACTCGTTGCGGCTGTTCTGGCACGTGGCGCTGCCCGCGGCCCGTCCGGCGGCCGCGGTGCTCGGGCTGTTCACGTTCATGCAGGCCTGGAACGACTTCTTCTGGCCGCTGGTCGTGCTCACGCCGGAGAACCCGACCGTGCAGACCGCTCTGTCCACTTTGGCCAGCGGCTACACCACCGACTACACGCTGGTGCTGACCGCCGCCACGATCGGCACGGTGCCCGTGCTGGCCGTGTTCCTGTTGTTCGGCCGCCAGATCGTCGGCGGCATCATGTCGGGCGCCGTGAAGGGCTGACCTCCTTGGAGACTGTTGTGAGCAATCCGGCTTTCCGCTGGGGTGTGGCGACCTCGGCGTTCCAGATCGAGGGCGCGGCGCGGACCGACGGCCGCGGTCCGTCCATCTGGGACACCTTCGCGCTCGTGCCGGGGGCGGTGGCGTCCGGCGACACCGGGGACGTGGCGGCGGACCACTACCACCGCTGGGCCGAGGACGTGCGGCTGCTCGTCGACCTGGGCGTGGACGCGTACCGGTTCTCGGTGTCGTGGTCGCGGATCCAGCCGGAGGGCAGGGGCCGCGTCGAGCAACGCGGTCTCGACTTCTACCGGCGGCTCGTGGAGGCGTTGCTGGACAACGGGATCGAGCCGTTCCTCACCCTGTACCACTGGGACCTGCCGCAGGCGCTGGAGGACGAGGGCGGCTGGCGGAACCGGGCCACCGCCGGCTGGTTCGCCGACTACGCCGCCCTCGTGCACGACGAGCTCGGTGACGTGGTCCGCAAGTGGACGACGTTGAACGAGCCCTACTGCTCGGCGGTCGTCGGCTACGGCGAGGGCCGGCACGCGCCCGGTGCCCGGGAAGGCCACGGCTCGCTGGCGGCCGCGCACCACCTGCTGCTCGGCCACGGCCTGGCGGTGCAGGCGATGCGCGCCAACGGCGGTGACCCCGGCGAGTTCGGCATCGTGCTGAACCAGTCCCCCACCGTGCCGGTCACCGACTCCCCCGCCGACGCCGCCGCCGCGACCCGGCAGGACGTCCTGTTGCGGCGGCAGTTCACCGATCCGCTGTTCGGCGGCGCGTACCCGGACGAGATGGCGTCGATGTTCGGCGACCTCAGCGACTTCTCGTTCCGCCACGACGGCGACCTGGACGTGATCGGCCAGCCGTTGGACTACGTCGGTCTCAACTACTACTACCGGTTGCACGTCGCCGACGCCCCGCACCGCGAGCCCGACCCGGCCAAGCGCACGGCCCACGACATCGGCGTCGACACGAGCCGGTTGCCGGACGTCCCGCGCACGGGCATGGGCTGGCCCGTCGAACCCGAGGGCATGACGTTCGCGCTGGCCGACCTCAAGGCCCGTCATCCCGGCCTGCCGCCGGTCTACGTCACCGAGAACGGCTGCGTCTACCCGGACAACGCCGACTTCGAGGACACCGAACGGATCGCGTACCTCGGCGACCACATCGCGGCCGCGCAGGCTGCGGGTGTCGACCTGCGCGGCTACTTCTGCTGGTCACTGCTCGACAACTTCGAGTGGGCGCACGGCTACAAGCACCGGTTCGGCCTGGTGCACGTCGACTACCAGACGCTGCAACGCACCCCGCGTGCGAGCTACCACTGGTACCGGGCTTTCATCGCTGAAGCGCGGCAGGGCAGCTGACGGCCGGGGTCGTGAGGCCGAGCAGGTAGTTGTCGACGTTGGACCTGGTGCAGGCGCTGCGCGGGTAGGCGATGTGGCCCCAGCCCTCGTAGGTGAGCAACGCCGTGTTGCGCGGCGCCTGCTTCTTGATGTTGACCGCCCACGCGTGCGGGGTGGTCGGGTCGTACTTCGAGTTGATCACCATGATCTTCGGCGCGTCCCCGATGTCGAGGCGGTGCGGCGAGTTGGCGGGCCGCCCGGCGATGCCGGCGCACGCGGTCGCCTCGTCGTGGCCGAGGAAGCTACCGCGCAGGATCGGTGAGCGGCGCAGTTCGTCGGCCCGCATCCGCTGGTACTCGCGATAGGTGTCGAGGCGCAACGAGAAGTCCTGGCACACGGTCGCCAGGCGTACCGACCCGTAGTTCGGTTCGAAGGCCTGACTGCGGAACGACGGCGTACCGGCGATGAGGTCTGCGGCGTAGAGCCAGTCCGGTCCGCGCAGCGCGAAGTACATGTTGTCCAGCAACTCCTGCCGGCCGCCCGGTCCGGCGTCGGCGCGGACCAGCGCCGCCTCCCACGCCTGGCGCACGTCCTGGCCGTGCACCGAGCAGTCGGTGCTGCTCCCGCACCACTTCTCGAACTCGCGGAACGCGTCGTCCGAGGCCGCCGCCCGGTCCCCGACGAACCGCAGCAGGTCAGCGCTGTGGTCGACCACGCTGTCGAGCACCATCGCCCGGAGGTTCCGCCCGAACCTCTCCGCGTACGCCTGCCCGAACACCGTGCCGTAGGACAACCCGAAGTAGCTGATCTTCCGCTCGCCCAGTGCCCGGCGCGCCGCGTCCATGTCCTGCGCGACCGTCGCCCCGTCGGCGTGGTCGAACACCGGCCCGCTGCGGTCGCGGCACTTCGCCAGCACGTCCCGGTTGTGCTTCAGCAAGGCCTTGAACCCGGCCTCGTCCCCGGGGTGGATCGACGGGCCGCCCGGCAGCAGGTCGGCGCACCGGATCGCCAGGCTGCCGCCGGTGCCGCGCTGGTCGATGCCGACGATGTCGAACCTCGCCCGCACCTCCGCGCTGAACAGCCCGGACAACGCGAACTCCGCCGCCGAACCACCGGGCCCTCCGGGGTCGACCACCAGCACGCCCAGCCGTCGCGCGGGGTCGGTGGCCTGGTGCCGGGCGATCGCGAGGTCGATCCGCTCGCCCCGCGGCTTCGCCCAGTCGAGTGGCACGCTGAGCGTCCCGCACTCGCCTTCCGGATCGTCCGGGCAGGCCGCCCACGCGATGGCCCGCGCCGGTTCGGCGTGCGCCACACCTCCGGTGAGCATCAGCACCGCGACGCACCCCGCCAGAACCCGCTTCACCGACCGCACAACGCCCCCTCGGAGTTCTCCGTGCGGCTCACCCTAGTGAAGAAAGCGCTCTCACCGACCGCCGTTCGGAGGTGAGAGCGAGGGGCCGGGACGATCCGGCCCGTGGCCACTTCTGCCTCCGAACGCCACTCCTCACTACTCCGTCCAGACCCTTCACGACCGAGTGACGGCGAGTTGCGTCGATTTTGAGTCGATTTTAGGATGGTGCCCCACCATCGAGGTCGATCCACCTGAGGACGTGCGCCATGCCCGAACTGTCCCGTCTGCCTCGACCGGTCGCGGAGTCGTGGGACTGGCAGCTCGCCGGCCTCTGCCGGGGCATGGACAGCACCTACTTCTTCCACACGCCCAACGAACGCGGCGCGTCCCGCGACCGGCGCGAGGCGGCGGCCAAGGCCGTCTGCCAACGCTGCCCGGTCATGGAAAAATGTCGCTCGCACGCGCTGGAGGTGCACGAGACCTTCGGCATCTGGGGTGGACTCGGGGAGAGTGAGTTGAGGGCGATGCTCGCGGAACGCGCGCGCAGGACGTGACGTACACGCCGCGCGCGGTGGCCGGCATGCTCGGCATCGCTCCCACCACGCTGAGAACGTGGGACCAGCGCTACGGCCTGGGCCCCTCCGTGCGCACCGACGGCGGACATCGGCGATACGAGGACGCCGATGTGGACGTGCTGCGCCGGATGGTCGTGCTGACGTCGCAGGGGGTGGCCGCGTCGGCTGCCGCCGTCCTCGCGCGGCAGCGGCCGGTGGCTCCGTCAGCCGGTCCCCGCGCGCCGATCGACGCCGCGGAAGCCCTGATGGCACAACACGACTTCCTCGACGCGGCGAAGAGGCTGGACGAGCCGGCGATGTCCGGGCTCGCGTCGGCACTCCTCAGTGGACACGGCGTCGTGTCGGCGTGGGAGTCGGTGTTCGTGCCCGCGATGGTGGCGCTCGGCGAGCTCGTCGAACACACCGGGGAGGGCGTGGAGATCGAGCACCTGGCCAGCGCGAGCGTGCTGCACGCGTTGCGCGGCATTCCGCGCGTCAGCGAACCCGGTGTGCTCGCGGCGTTGTTGTCCTGCGCGCCGGACGAGCAGCACTGGCTGCCGCTGGAGGCGCTCGGCGCGGCGTTGTCCGAAGAGGGCTGCACGTGGGGCAACCTCGGCGCGCGGGTGCCCGCCCCGGCGTTGTGCGACGCGGCGGAACGGTTGCGGCCCAGCGTGATCCTGGTCTGGGCGCACCGGCCCGACCTCGCGGCGCAGGTGCCCCTCGACGTGCTCGGCGCGCGGTCGGACGCCCTGGTCGCGGTCGCCGGGTCGGGGTGGGACGACGTGCCGCTGCCGGCGTCCGTGCACCGGCCGGCGACGCTGACCGAGGCGATCCGGCTCGTGCTCGGTCGCGTGCGCTAGAAGACCTCGCGCTCCCGTTCCTGCTGCCGCACCTGGTTCAGATCGTCGATGCGCCGCAGTCCCTGCACCGCGCGGATCATCCGGTGGTTGCCGCTGACCTGCTTCTCGTGCTGGTCGAGCCACGCCCAGTAGCCCGCGGTGAACAGGCACGCGCGTTCGCCGGTGCGCTTCTTGGGGTCGAACCAGCAGGTCTTGCAGTGGTCGGTCATGCGGTTGAGGTAGGCACCGCCGCTGAGGTACGGCTTGGTGGCGATCACGCCGCCGTCCGCGTGCTGGCTCATGCCGATGACGTTCACCGGCATCACCCACGGGAAGCCGTCCACGAAGGACGTGACGAACCAGTCGTTGAGCGCCGCCGGGTCGTATCCTCTTTGCAGGGCGTGGTTTCCGAGCACCATCAGCCGTTGGATGTGGTGCACCCAGCCGTGGTCGCGGACGCCTTCCAGCGCGGTCCGCAGGCACGCGGCCCGGACGTGGGCGGGCCGCAGCTCCGCCCACCAGTCCGGCAGCGCGGTGGTGGCGCGGAAACCGTTGCGGTCGCGGTAGTCCTGGCCGAGGTGCCAGTACAGCTGCCAGACGTACTCGCGCCAGCCGAGCACCTGCCGGACGAACCCCTCGACGCTCTGCAGCGGCGCGTCGCCGTTGCGGTAGGCGTCCTCCGCCGCGTAGACGACCTCCAGCGGGTGCAGCAGGCCGTGGTTGAGCGGGACGGACAGCAGCGAGTGCGCCATCGTCCAGTCCCTGGTCAGCACGGCGTCCTCGTGTGGGCCGAAGTGCGGCAGCCGGTCGCGGACGAAGACCTCCAAGGCCTGCAACGCCTCCGTGCGCGTGATGGCGAACCGGCGCGGGCCGTCCCTGCCGACGGCGGGCAGGTCCATCGCGTCGAGGTCGGCCCGCACCTCGGCGTCGATGTCGTCCTCTTCCGGCCACCACGGCGCCGGCACGCCGAGATGGGTGCGCTTCGGCGCCGGCTCGCGGTTCTCGGCGTCGAAGTTCCACCGGCCGCCGACCGGGTCGCTGCCCTCCATCAGCACGTCGAACCGGGCGCGTTGGTAGTGGTAGAAGTCCTCCATCAGGAACTTCTCGCGCGTGCCCGCCCACGCCGTGAACTCGTCCCGCGACAGCGCGAACGCGTTGGTGGGCAGGACTTTCACGCCCAGCTCGGTCAGCATCCGCACCGCGGCCCTGGAACCCGGTTGGTAGGCGGACACCGGCCCTCGCAGTTTGCGGATCGCCTCGCCGTAGGTGTTCGCGCGCACGAGGGTGACGCGGTCCGGGTGCTCGGCCGCGAGGTGGCGCATGCCGGACAGCACGAGGTGCAGCTTCTGCCGGTGGTACGGCCTGCGGCGCAGGGCCGCGGCGGACTCGATCAACACGATCTCGTCGTGGCCGGTGAGGAAGTGCGGTCCGAGCTGGTCTCCGAACAGCAACAGCGTCATCGGGCACCGTTCAGGTCGGCCAGCACGGCGTGCGCCGCCCGTCGTCCGGAGTGCAGCGCGCCCTGGATCGAGCTGGTGTCGCGGTGGTCGCCGCACACGTACCGGCGTTCGCCCGCCCGGACCGACTGCTTGAGCCGGTGCGGCGCGTTCATCCTCGGCAGCGCGCGCGGGATCTCGTAGCGCCGCAACACCTCCCACCTGCCGGTGTCCGTGCCGTACAGGCGTTGCAGGTGCCTGCGGACCGACAGCTCGTCGGCCTCGCCGAGCACCGAGGCCTGCACGAGCGGGGCGTGCGGCGAGTACGGCCGCGACACCTCGGACATCACGGCGGTGTTCACAACCGGGCCGCCCCCGGCGTCGACGACCAGGCAGCCGTCGCGCAACGGCGACCTCGGCGGCCGGAAGTACCAGGTGGTGACGCCGTTCCAGCGCGGTTCGACGAGGCCGGGCAGCAGGCGGGCGGCGGTCGTGCCGTCCGTCGCGACCACCACCGCGTCGGCGGCGATCCGGCCGCCCTCCTCGAGTTCCACGGAGGTGTCGCTCACCGCCCGCACCGCCGTGCCGAGCCGGACGGTGCCGGCGGGCAGCCGTTCCGCCATCGCCTTCGGCAGTTCGCCCATGCCGAGCGCGGGCACGGCGGCACCGCCACGGGCGAAGCTGCGCCACACCAGGTGGAAGAACCTCGACGACGTGGTGAGCTCCCGTTCGAGGAACACGCCCGCCAGGAACGGCCCGAACACCGCCTCGACCGCGCGGTCCGACAACCCGAGCGCGCGCAGGGCGTCCCGGGTCGGTCGGTCCGGCGCGGCGAGCAGTGGCCGTGCCGGACCGAACGCGTAAGGCCCGGAGAACCGGGCGATGGCGGCCACGTCCCGCGCGCTCAGCACGTGCTGGCGCAGGAACCCGTCCCACGCCGACGGCCCGCTGCGCGGATCGGCGAGCAGGTCGTGCCTGCCGTCGTCGTGCACGAACACGCCCGGCCGGAAGTGCCGCAGCGGCAACGGATCCAGGTTCAGCCGCTGGAGCTCCGGGTAGGCGGGCAACATGATCTGGAAGCCCCGGTCGAACCTGACTCCGTCCTCGACGTCGGTCCGCACCCGGCCGCCGACCTCGTCACCGGCCTCGACCACGACGACCTCGCGGCCGGCGGCGGTCAGGTCCAGCGCGGCGCTCAGGCCGGCCAGTCCGGCTCCCACCACGACGATCACAGCGTTCCTCCGTTATGCGGGCGCATGACCTTCAGTCGGTCACCACGACCGTATGGGCGCTCCGGCCCGCCTGCACAACGGCGGCACTCCGGTCAGGTGATCTCCGCCTTGGAGATCGCGTAGTAGGCGTCCACCGTGTCGCCGTCGATGCCCATGTAGGCGTCGATCCACGCCGCCGCCGCTCGCACCAACACCAGCACCGCCACGAACTGCTGTTCCTCCGTCAACCTCGCCAGCACCAACGCGACCCGTTGGTCATCACCGGACGCCAGACCGCTCAACACGTCGGACGCGACCTCTGTCGCCCGCACGTCCTCACCAGGCACGAACACCGGAATGCGCGCGTTCGGCAAAAGCGCCCCACGCGGCACACCCCGCAACAACACCGCGGCACACGTGTCGATCGCGACCACCCGTGTCCGCTCATCACCCGCCAGGCACCGCGCGGCCTCGACGGACCACTCGTGGTCACGCCGGTTGACCGCACCCACGGCGGCCAGCGTCAACTCCCTGGCCTGCACGTCGTCGAGCCGGTGCATCGACTCCCCGCCTCCTACTCACAGTCGGCCCCGACTGGAATGTGCCCCCGCACGTTTTCTGTGTTGCTACAACTACTCAGACATGGTCAAACGACCCGACCTCCGCTGCATGACGAGTGGCCGGCAGTTCACTCGTCCGCACCAAGAACACCGCTACCCCAAACGTGTTCAGATGTTGATAACATCCCGATGATGCCAACACGACACCTCTACGTGGTCCGCCACGGCGCCGCGGACGCGTTCGGCAACCTGACAGCAGTCGGCGAACGCCAAACCGCGTTCCTGGGCGAACGCCTGTCCCGCTCCCCGATCACCGCCGTGTGGCACTCACCCCTGCCCAGGGCAACCCGCACCGCCACCCTCCTGGCCGCCCACCTGCCAGGCGTACCCGTGGCGGAGGCACCAGAACTGATCGACCACGTCCCACACGTGCCGACGTCCCCACCCCGGCCTGGGCGGGCTTCTTCGACGGCTACTCGGCCGACGAGGCCGAGGCCAGCGAGCGTCTGGCCGACTCGCTGACGGCCCGGTTCGCCCGGCCGGCCGCCGCTGAGACGCACGAGGTGCTGGTGACGCACGCCTACCAGGTGGCATGGCTGGTTCGGCACGCCCTGGGCGCGCCGGCGGACCGCTGGCTGGCGATGAGCTGCGGGAACGCGGCGCTGACGGCACTCCAGTTCCGCGAGGGCACGCCGCCGGCCTTGCTGCTGTACAACGACATGAGCCACCTGCCGGAGGACCTGAGGTGGACGGGCTTCGGCCCAGGCCCACGCCCCTGAACACCCGAAACGCGCCCGCGCGGCCAGGACCGGGAGCGCTGTCTGTCGCTGCCACGGGGACGCAGCAGGAGTGGTGTCCGTCGCTGCCACGCGACCCGAAGCAGGAGCGCTGCCCGTCGCTGCGATGCGGACGCAGCGGGAGCGCCGCGCGGCCGCAATGCGGCCACGGGGGAAGGCGTGCGCGACCCCAGGCCGCCGATCCGCCGCGCCGCGCGGCGGCTGTCACGTCTGCCGAAGCACCGCCTGAGCCGCGCTGAGTCGCTCGACCTCGCGCAGGCCCGACCGGTCCGCCGACATCTCGCTTCCAATCACCGCGTCCCCCACCACCGCGTCCCCCACCACCAGGTCTTCGGCCGCCGCGTCCCCCGCCACCGGGTCTCCGGCCGCCGCGTCCCCCGCCACCGGGTCTCCGGCCGCCGCGTCCTCCACCACCGGGTTTCCAGGCACCGCGTCCCCCACCACCAGGCCTCCGGCCACCGCGTCCCCCACCACCGCATCCCCCACCACCGCATCCCCCGCCACCGGGTCTCCGGCCGACTCCTTCTCCACCGCGGCCCCCACCGCCGAGGCCTCCACCACCGCGTCCGCCCACTCCAGCAGCCGCGTCAGGTGTTCGTCCGCCTCGCCCGTCACCACCGGAGCCTCGCCCACCACGACCTCGCCGCTGGTCCCGTCGATGCTGACCACCGTGCCCTCCCCGAGCGTGCGCCCTCCCAGCGTCACGGTGTCCTCGCCCACCTCCAGCGCGGCCACCCCCACCACCCCTGGCTTGCCCATCGATCTGGCCACCACGGCCGCGTGGCTGGCCGGGCCTCCCCTCGCCGTCACGATTCCGGTGGCGGCGGCCAGCCCCCGGATGTCGTCCGGCGACGTCTCCGGGCGCACCAGGACGACCGGTCCGTCTGCGGCCATGCGCACGGCCGCGTTCGCCGTCAGCGCGATCCGGCCCGTTGCCACGCCGGGGCACACGCCCAACCCTCGCGCCGCCACGTCAAGGACGTCCGTGGCGATGCGCGGTGTGCGGACGTGCTTCAGGTGGTGTGGCGACACCCTCAGCAAAGCCTCTTCGCGAGTGAGCACGGCCGCGTTCGCCAAGTCGACGGCCAGCCGGACGGCCGCGGCACCGGAGAAGCGGCCCGGGCGCACCTGGAGCAGCCACAACGTGCCGGACTCGTAGGTGAACTCGACGTAGCAGGCGTCGCGGTAGTGGGCTTCGACGATGGCCAGCGCGGCCTGGAGTTGTTGCCAGACAGCGGGTTCGCGGTCGGCCAGGGCGGCCAGGGGGTAGGTCAGGTTGGTGCCGGACACCACGTCCGGGCCCTGGTGCCCGAAGAGGACTTCGCCGAACGGGGTCTTCGAGCCCGTGGTGGGGTCCCGGCTGAAGGCCACGCCGGAGCCGCTGTGGTCGTCGCGGTCGCCGAACACCATCTGTTGCACGATCACGGCCGTGCCCAGGTCGTGCGGGATGTCGTTCAGGGTGCGGTAGGTGCGGGCGCGCGGGGTGCGCCAGGACTTGAACACTTGCTGCACGGCTTCGGCCACGGCGTTGGCGCGCACGTTGAGGATCGTGTCCATCATTCCGGGCATCGACACGGCCGCGCCCGAGCGCACGGACACCAGTGGCGTGGCCAGCGCTTCCACCGCGGACGCCAGTTCGGAGAGAAGGCCGTCGGGGAGGACGCCGTCGTGCTGGAACGCCCGGCAGGCCGAGGTCGTGACCACGAAGGCCGGCGGGACCGGTAGGCCCAGGCGGTGCAGGAGCACTAGGCCGTGGGCTTTGCCGCCCACCAGTTCCGGGGGTTCGGAGGACGTAGCGGTGAGGTGGGTCAGCCAGACCATCGGGCGATTCCCAGGGTGGCCAGCAGGTCCTCGTGCAGTTCGGCCCAGATGGTGTGGAACGAGTCCAAGGTGTCGGCGAGGTGGCCGAGCGAGCCGGCCTGGGCTCGGTGCAGGGCCGTGGTCAGGCGGGATGAGTAGCGGGCGAAGCGCGGGACGGCGGCGGCCAGGGCGGCGATGACCGGGACCGCGTGGGAGTGGAAGTCGGCGAACGACGACAGAACGCGGGTGTCGTAGGCCGTGTCGGTGTGGTCGTTGATGATGCCGCCCGGACGGACCTGCCAGGCCGTGCACAGGTCCAGCAGTTCCGGGTTGAGCACCAGGAAGTCGTCGAACGCCGCCGTCAGCGCCGGCCGGGTGCCGGCCTGGTCCAGTTCGGCCGCGGTGGCGGTGGCGTCGGCGGTGCGGCCCGCCTCGGTCAGCGACCAGCCGCCGAAGCCCCGTTCGTGCGTGACGAGGCCGGCCACCGCGAGGTCGATCAGCTCGGACTCCACGGAGGACTCGTCGAGGCCCGTGAACCAGGCGACTCGGGTGGGTCCGGTGCTGCCCACGCAGCGCAGGGCGTGCAGCACGAGGTTCACGGCATCGCCTCTCGCTTGCGCGCGCCCGCCGCGTGGCCGGCACCGCGGCCGTGCGCCCTGCCCACGATCACGCCGGCGCGCACGCTCACCGCGGACTCGGTCTCGTCGCCCACGTCCGTGAGGCCGATCGCCGACGCCATCACGGCGTCGTCGTCCAGCACCAGCCGGACGTGCCGCCACGGCTCCGCGGCGAACACCCGCCGCAGGCACGCGACGACGTCGGTCACCCGCAGCCGGACGAGGCGGCCCGTCTCCTCCGGGTCGCCCGTCACGACCGCGACCACGACCTGCTCACCGGGCTTCGCCGAGCGCACGGCCTCCTCGGCCGCGCCGAGCCTGCCCGCGCCCAGCACAACGACCAGGCCGTCGGTGACGGCGACGGACTCGCCGCTGATCACGTCCACGAGGCCGGACGGCGCGGTCCAGGGGTCCGCGCACGTCCTGGCCGGCGCGACGTACGGCAGGTGCGGCGGCGCCCAGGTGTCCTCCAGGTCGATCGTGGCCAGGTGCCTGCACGCGTGCGCCACGTCGAACGGGTCCCCGAACCCCGGCGACGTCTCGGCCCGGTGGCCCGCCCCGTCCAGCATCGTGAGGACGAGCTCGGCCAGCCGGACGCGCCGCCCCGGAGCACCCCGTTCCAGGGCGAGGGCCAGCAGCAACGCCTCCAGCCTGGCCACCTGCGCGAGCACGGCCGGGCCGTGCTCGTCGTCGAACACGCCGTCCAGCGACCGCAGCTGCAGCCGCCCTCCCGGCGCCGAGTCGCCGACCAGCGGCAACCGTTCCAGCCACACGCGTGCGAACACCCCGAGCGCGTCCAGCCGCGACGTCGGCGACACCGTCGCGAGCGGCTCACCGGAGCCCTTCCCGACCAGGTCGATCAGCACGGCCAGGTACAGCGCGCGCTTGCTCGGGAAGTTCGAGTACACCGCCCCGCGGGTGAGCTCCGCCCGCTCGGCGATCCGGTCGACCCGCGCCGGCCCGAACCCGTGCTCGGCGAACTCCTCCCGCGCGGCCGCCAGGACCGCCGCACGCGTGCGTGCCTGCTGCTCGACCCGTGTGAGCCGGACCATCACCGCTCCCGATGCCTGTGAGATGTTCTGAACATCCAGATTACCTCAACATCTGAAGCCGATCCCAACTCAGTCGATTGCCGCCAGCGCCGCGACCGGACTGACCCGCGCCGCCCGCCGAGCCGGCCACAGCCCCGCCACCACGGTGATCACCACCAGCACTACCGCGACGAGCAGCAGTTCCGGGAGCGGCAACGTCAGCGGCACCCCGATGTTCAGCGCATCCACGGCGAGCCACGCGAACGGCACGCCCAGCACCAGCCCCAGCACCGCGCCGATCGCGCCGTACAGGCCGGACTCGGCGGCGATCATCGTCCGCACGCCACCCCGGCCGAGCCCCAACGCGCGCAGCAGGCCGATCTCGCCGGTCCGCTCGTGCACCGACAGGGCGGTCGTCGTACCCACCCCGACCACGGCGATGAGCACCGTGAGCCCGAGCAGTCCCAACGCCACGGCCAGCAGCCCCGACACCTGGGCCCGCGCCTGGTCGCGCAGGTCGGACAGCATCCCGACGTCCGCCCCGGCCGCCACCTGCCGGACGGCGTCGCGGGCCGCGATCAACCCCTCCTCGCCGGACCGCGAGGCATTGGCCAGCACCATCGGTTCGGACGGCCCGAGCCGGTCCAGGTCGGCCGGCGCCAGCACGGCGCCGCTCGAGAACGGCCCGTCGTTCGCCAGCACGTCCCGCACGGTCACCGACACCTCGCCCCCGGCGCCGCGCAAAGTGACCCGCTCCCCCACTCCAACACCGAACGACGACGCCGCCCACCGAGCCAGCACGACCTCACCTGGCGCCACCAAAGCCCCGAAGTCGAGCACCGGCACGTCCAGGTCGCCCGCCTTCACCGACGCCGACCGGAACGTCACCACGTCCTTCAACGCGGGAGAAGAGCGCAACGCCGCGATCGCCGCACCGTCCACTTCGGACACGACCAGGTCGGCAGGCGCCCGGGACGCCAGCTTGTCGTCCAGATACGCGGTCATCCCGCTGGTCCCGACGAAGGTCGCCACGATCAGCGCCACCCCCAGAGCGACCACGACCGACACCCCCGCGGCCCGGCGCGGCGCCCCGCCGACACCTCCGGCCGCGAGCGACCCGACCGCGCTGAACCGCCGCAACGGCCAGCTCACCGCCGTCAGCACCGGCCGCACCACCACGGGCCCCAACGCGATCAGCGCACCGAACGTCGCCATCACCGCGAGCACGAGCAGCACCAGCGCGTTGTCGCCGTCCGGGTCGGTGCTCGGCCCCGAGGTCAGCAGCACCAGCACGAGTCCCACCGCCGCGACCCCCAGCACCAGCCCCACGACCAGCCGATACGCGCTGATCCGACTCTCCCCCGCCGCCGTGCTGGAAGCGCGGAACACCTGCAACGGCGCGGCGCGCGAGGCGGTGAACGCGGGCGCCGTCACGGCCCCGACGGTCAGCAGCACCGACCCGATCACCACCGCGACCCCCGCCCCGGCCGACACCTCCGGCGACGGCATCCCGGCGATCGCGACAGCGGCCCGCGCGGCCCCCGCAGCGGCCAGCACTCCGGCCACCCCCGCGACCAGCCCGACCACCGCGCCCTCGACCAGCAACGCCCGCACCAGCTGACCGGGCTGAGCGCCGACCGTCCGCAGCAGGGCCAACTGCCGCAGGCGTTGCGTGAACACGATCCGGAACGTCGCCGTGGCCACCAGCGCCGCCGCGAGCACCGACACCGCCACGAACATCGCGATCAGCTCGAAGACCCGGTCGACCTGGCTCGACGCGTCCCGCACCTCGGCGGCACGGGCGGCGGCACCGGACCGCACGCTGGTCACCGTCTCGAGCCCGAGCGCGTCGCTCATCCCCGCGAGCACCTGCCCGGCGGCCACCGAATCCGTTGCCCGCACGTCGATCCGCGGGTAGACACCGCCGCCCAGCGCCGCCGCGACGGCGTCACCGGCGTAGGCGCGCTCACCGGGATCGGGCGGCCCGTCCACGACCCCGGTCACCAGCAGCTCGCCGTCCTCCACCGCGATCCGCGACCCCGCGCTCACCGCGAACCGGCCGGCCGTCCGCTGATCCACGGCCACCTGGCCGGGACCGTCCGGATAGGACCCGCTGACCAGCCGGATCCGGGACAGCGGACCGACTCCCGGGTCCGCGATGACGGTGAGCGAGGCCCGGTTGACCCCGCGCAGCCGCACGGTCGACTCGACCCGGCCCACCGCCTCGGCCACCCCCGGCAGCGCCCGCACCTTCGCGAGCTGTTCAGGAGACAGCCCCGACCCGGTGACGACCACGTCGGTCGCGGCGGGCGTGGTGCTCAACGAGTCCGCGACCGCCCGCAACGCCACGTCACGAGCCAGCACGGCACCAAATACGAGGAAACACGCGACGAGCAAGGACAACCCGGTCAGCAACAACCGCCCGGGCCGCCGCCCGACACCGCTGAGCTGGGTGCGGATCACGCTCAGGTTCAGCAGGGTCATCGCACGACCCTGCCGTCCACCACGTGCACAACCCGGTCCGCACAGGCCGCGGCAGACGGGTCGTGCGTCACCATGACCACCGTCTGCCCGAACTCGCGCACGGACGTGCGCAGGAACCGCAACACCTCCGCGCCAGAGGAGGAATCGAGGTTCCCGGTCGGTTCGTCCGCGAACACGACCTCCGGCCGGGACACCAGCGCACGGGCCAGCGCGACCCGTTGTTGCTGCCCGCCCGACAACTCGCTGGGCCGGTGCGCGAGCCGATCGCCCAGCCCCAGCACCTCGACGACCTGGTCGAACCGCCGCCGGTCGACCGGGCGTCCCGCGAGATCCACCGGCAACGTGATGTTGCGCCGCGCCGTGAGCTGCGGCAGCAGGTTGAACGACTGGAACACGAACCCGACCCGGTCCCGCCGCAACGCGGTCAGCGCGCGATCCGACAGCGCCGTGATGTCCGTGCCTCCCACCAGAACGCGGCCGGACGTGACGCCGTCCAGCCCCGCCAGGCAGTGCAGCAACGACGACTTCCCCGACCCGGACGGTCCCATGATCGCGGTGAAACGACCGCGTTCGAAGCCCACGCTCACGCCGTCGAGCGCGCGCACTCCACCCGTGCCCTTGCCGTACACCTTCACCAGGTCCTCCGCCGCGACGGCGAGGTCAGTCCCGTTCATCAGAAGGCGTATCCGGGGATGACCAGGTCGCGTTCGCCGCGGCAGTGCCCCTGGGCGTTGCTCGCCATCTCGTCGTACTTCTCGCGCGTCGGCACCGTGCCCTCGCCGGTGACCTTCACGAGCTTCCACGAGACGTACTTGCCGACCTCGGTGCTGATGCCGTCGTTCGCGAAGCGGGCGTAACGGATCTTGCGGATCTCCTCGTCCAGCTTCTTCGCCTCGTCCGCGCCGGACGGCATCCCGCCGGCGCGGTCGATCAGCTGCTGGGCGAGATCGCAGTCCTCTTTGGACGCTTGGGTCGGTCCGCGTGAGGCCTGCCAGGCGTAGTTGACGCCGAAGCCCACACCACCCACCACCACGATCGCCGCGATCGCGAACGCGACCAGCCGCAGTGTCCTCTTCCGGGCGTCCATTCGAGAGTCCTCCGAAAAGCGTTGCCTGATGGTGACGGCAACTATTCCGGCGCGCCAGGCGAACCACATCGGCCTGCGGTGCGGAGAAGCACGGCCTCCCACCCGGTACCTGAGTACTAGTCCGGTCGGTCGTTCGGCGGACGCACGAGGCCCGACTCGTACGCGAACACCACCGCGTGCACCCGGTCACGCAGGCCGAGTTTCAGCAGCACCCGGCCGAAATGGCTCTTCACCGTCGACTCGGACAGGAACAGCCGCGCCGCGATCTCGGTGTTCGACAGCCCTTCCGCGACCAGCCCCAGCACCTCCTGCTCGCGGTCGGTGAGCGCGTCGAACCGGTGCCGCGCCCGTTCGTCGGTGACGAGTCGCCCGGCGAACCGGTCGAGCAGCCTGCGCGTCACCCTCGGCGCGACCACCGACTCCCCCGCCGCCACCACGCGGATCGCGCCCAGCAGGTCGTCCGGCGGGGCGTTCTTCAGCAGGAACGCGCTGGCACCCGCCTGCAGCGCGGCGAACGCGTCCTCGTCGGTGTCGAACGTCGTCAACGCCAGCACGCGCGGCAACTCGGCCCGCGCCTGCAACGCGCGGGTGGCCTCCACGCCGTCCATGACCGGCATCCGCAGGTCCATCACCACGACGTCGGCCTCGACGGTCTCGAGCAGCGCGAGCGCCTGCCGCCCGTCGCCCGCCTGGCCGACGACCTCCATGTCGGCCTGCGCCTCCACCATCATCGCGAAGCCGGCGCGGACCAGTTCCTGGTCGTCGACCAGCACGACCCGGATCGTCATGCCTGCAACACCCTCCTCGTCAGCACCGCGCGGACCCGCCAGCCGGACCCGTGCGGGCCCGCCTCGAACCGCCCGCCGTGCAACGACACGCGTTCCCTCATGCCCACCAGTCCATTGCCACCACCCGATCCCGGCACCGGCGTCCCGGCACCGTCGTCGGTGATCGACACCTCGATGTCGTCGCCCGCCCGCACGTCGACCTCGACCGACGTGCCGGACCCCGCATGCCGTAATACGTTCGTGAGGGCTTCCTGGACCAACCGGACCACGGTGAGTTCCTCGGCCGCGTCGAGCCCGTCGGCGGCCACCCGCACCGAGATCACCAAGCCCGCCGACCTGGCCCGGTCCGCGAGCACCTCCAGCTGATCGAGTCCGGGACGGCGAGGCGGGACGTCCTCGGAGTCGCCTCGCAGCACCGCCACGATCCGGTGCATGTCCGCCAGCGCGTCCCGCCCCACGTCAGCGATCGTCCGCAACGCCGTGCGCGCTCGCGCCGTGTCCTTCTCCACGACGAACGTGGCCCCATCGGCCTGGACGACCATCACGGCGAGACTGTGCGCCACGACGTCGTGCAGCTCACGCGCGATGGTGGCGCGTTCGGCCGCGGCGGCGAGCTTGACCAGGTGGTCCCGCTCCCGTTCGGCCGTGGCCGCTCTCTCCGCGAACGCCTCCGCCGCCTCCTTGCGCTGCCGCAGCACCAGGCTCACCGACCACACGACGGCGCACAACGCGACGACGAACCCGAACACGAGCGGATCGCCCATGTCGGTGTCCACGAACCAGGTCAGCACCAGCCCGGCGGCGACCGCCCCGGCCACCGCGTAGACGTGCCGCAACGCCCCGTGCGTGACGACCGCGGCGATCGCGAACAGCACCGCGATGTCGTACGTCTGCAACTCCCGGACCACCACCAGCTGCACCAGCGCCAGCCCGTACACGACGGCCATCACCAGCAACGGCCGGCGGCGGCGCAGCAGCAGCGCCAACGCCATCCCGACGCCGATCAGGATCGTGCCCGGCGAGGACAGCGGGTACTGCCACGCGAGCGTCGCGACGGCCGTGGCGATGGCTAGGTCCAGCAACACCCGCCACCAGTCGGCCGGGAACAGCGGTCCGTCCTCCATGCGATCCGACCCTAGCCGACGCCCCTGACAGTCCCGTGTGGACCGAGTCATGCCCTGCGGGTATCGACCACGACGCAGCAGGTCTTGGACGGCGCGCGGAATCCGAACGAACCTGGAAACACCACTTCGGAAAGGAAGAACCACCATGAAGGTGTTCGTCACCGGGGCCTCCGGCTACATCGGCAGGGCGACCGTCGCCGCGCTCCGCCGGCACGGGCACGTCGTCGAGGCGCTCGCCCGCACCGACGTGTCCGCCGCGGCCGTGAGCGAGGCAGGCGCCACCCCGGTCCGCGGCGGACTGGCCGACCTCGACGTGCTGGCCGGGGCCGCGCGCCGGGCGGACGCCGTGATCCACCTCGCGCAGGCCGACAGCGGCGAGGCCGACCTGGCCGCCGCGACCGCGATGCTCGGCCACGGCACGTACGTCCACACGGGCGGTACCTGGGTCTACGGCGACACGAACGGCATCGCCGACGAGGACGCCCCGTGGAACCCGCCCGCGCTCGTGGCGTGGCGCGAGGAGGTCGAGCTGAAGGTCCTCGCCGCGGGTGGTGTCGTGATCAGGCCAGGATTGTTGTACGGCAGGGAGAACCGGCTGATCGACGTCTTCTTCACCCGGCCCGGCAAGGCTTCCGGCGCGATCCCGTACATCGGCGACGGCGCGAACCACTGGTCGCTCGTGCACGTCGACGACCTCGCGGACCTGTACGTCAAGGCGCTCGACGCCAAGCCGGGTTCGGTGTACGTCGGTGTCGGCGGGGTGGACCCGACGGCACTCGACATCGCCACCGCGATCAGCCACGGCGCGGGCCTCGAAGGCCGGACCGTCGCGCTGTCCCTGGCAGAGGCCCGTGCGCAGATGGGTCCGATCGCCGACGCGTTCGCGCTGGACCAGCGGTTCACGCCGGCCCGCGCCCAGGCCGAGCTGGGGTGGGCGCCGCGGCACACCGACCCGCTCGCGGAGTTCAGGGGCTAGGCGCGTTCTCCAGGCCCGCGAACACGATGGCGATCAGGCGGCGCCCCTGGGCCACACCGGCCTCGTTGTTCGGGACGCGCCACAGGAAGCTCATCAGCATGATGATGTCCGCCGGGTCGTGGCCCGGCGCCATCGTGCCCTCGGCCACGCAGGCGTCGACCAGCTTCGTCACCGCCTCCGTGGCCGGGCCCCAGGCCGCGCGGACCATCTCCTGGGCCGCTTCGCTGTGCAGCGCGTCGCCGAGGCCGTGCTTGAGGCGGATGTAGGACGAGAGCGTCTCGAACCACTCGACGAACGCGGCCTTGGCCGAGGTGTGGCGTTCCAGCACGTCGTCGGCGTCGGTGGTCATGCGCTCGATGTCGTGCTGGTAGGCCGCCAGGATCAGGTCCTCGCGGGTCGGGAAGTGCCGGTAGAGGGTGCCAGGGCCGACGCCCGCCCGCTTCGCGACCTCGCTGAGCGTCACGAGCGGGTTCTCCGCGAACAGCTCGTGAGCCGCGTCGATGATCGCGACACGGTTGCGCGCGGCGGCCTTGCGCTGCGTGCCGTACGTGCCGGGGGTCTCCTGGTTCATACCTTCAGATGATGCCCTGCCGTTGACTCGCGGACAATCCTCCGCTAGTTTCGGAAGCACTCCCGGAGAATCCTCCGCGAGTTCGCCTGAAGGAGACATCCATGTCGAACGTGCTGGTCACCGGCGGTACCGGGTTCATCGGCAGCTGGTGCGCGCTCGCGTTGCTGGAGGCGGGACACGACGTCCGCACGACGGTCCGCGACCTGAAACGGGAAGCCGGGCTGCGCGCGCTGCTGCACGGCGCGACCGAGTTCGAGGACTCGCGGCTCACGGTCTTCCGCGCCGACCTGAGCAGTGACGACGGCTGGGCCGAAGCGGTCGCGGGCTGTGACTACGTGCTCCACGTCGCCTCCCCCACGCTCCGCACCGCGCCGGAGAGCGAGGAGGCGATGATCTCGGCCGCCCGCGACGGCGTGCTGCGGGTGTTGCAGGCCTCGCGCGACGCCGGGGTGAAGCGCGTCGTGCTCACGAGCGCGCTCGGCGCCGTCGCCTACGGCCACCCGAAGCGCTCGGAGCCGTTCACCGAGGAGGACTGGACGAACGTCGACGCCGACATCGCCCCCTACCAGCGGTCGAAGACCCCGGCCGAACGCGCCGCGTGGGAGTTCGTCAGGACCGAGGGCGACGGGCTGGAGCTGGCCGCCGTGCACCCCGCCGCCGTCATCGGCCCGGTGCTGGGCCCGGACGACCCGCCCTCGCTGCGCACCATCCGCGGCATGCTCGACGGCACCCTGCCCGCCTGTCCCCCGTTCGGCACGGGCTGGGTCGACGTCCGCGACGTCGCCGACCTGCACCTGCGCGCCATGACCGATCCCGCGGCCAACGGGGAGCGCTTCCTCGCCACCGCCGGGCCGAGCCTGCGGATCGTGGAGGTCTCCCGGATCCTGCGCGCCCGCCTGGGCGAGCGGGCGGCCAAGGCCCCGACGAAGGAGATCCCGCTGGCGGTCGCGCGGGGCCTCGCGATGGTCAACCCGGCGATGAGGTCGTTGCGGCCGCAGCTCGGCCACGACTTCAACGCGACCAGCGCCAAGGCCGAACGGGTGCTCGGGTGGCGGCCGCGGCCGATCGAGGACAGCATCGCCGAGACCGCCGAGAGCCTGCTCGCGCACGCCGCGGTCCCGGCCTGACGCCTACCTGAGGTGGTCGACCGGCAGCGGACCGCGTGAGCGCATCGTCCTGATGGCGAACGAGCTGCGCACGTCGCTCACCGCCGGGATGGCCACGACGTGGGCGAGCAGCAGCCGTTCGTAGGACGGCAGGTCCGGCAGCACGCCCTCGGCGAAGAAGTCGGCCGAGCCCGTCACGAGGTGGCACGCGACGACGGCCGGGATCGCGAGCAGGCCCTCCTCGACCTCCTGGGCGGTCTCGGCGGAGTGGTTGTTCACCTTGATCTCCAGGAAGACCGTGAGGCCGAGGCCCGCCTTCTCGCGGTCCAGCTCGGCCCGGTAGCCGGCGATGATCCCGGCGGCCTCCAGCGCGCGGACCCGGCGCAGGCACGCGGAGGGCGAGAGGCGCACGGCCTCGGCGAGCTCGTTGTTGGGCACCCGGCCGTCGGTCTGCAGGCGACGCAGGATGGCCCGGTCGACGGCGTCGAACCTGTCCATGTGCACAATGTTCGACCGATCGTGCCATCGGCGCAATCGGGTTTCGTCACTACCGTTCCGGGCGCTTCACTTTCGCAGCGGCTGCTGCGTCCGGCGCTCAAGAATTCACGGCATGTCCTCCCCTCTCACCGTGTCGCGCGCGTCAGCGATGTACGTCGGGGCCCTGCTGGGTCCCGGGTTGCTGATCGTGCCCGGCCTGTCGGCCGCCATCGCCGGTCCGGCGTCCGTCCTCACCTGGGCCGCGCTGCTCGTCCTGTCCGGCCTGCTCGGCTGGGTGTTCGCCGCGCTCGGCATCCGCGTGCCGTCCGCGACCGGCGTGCGCGGGTACGTCGCGGCGGGCCTCGGCTCACGGGCCGCGACCACGACGTCGTGGACGTTCCTCGCCGGGATCATCGCCGGGACGCCGATCGTGAGCCTGATCGGCGCGAGCTACGTCGCCGAGCTGACCGGGTCGGGCCGGGCGGTCGCGTGCGTGGTCGCCGTCGGCATCACCGCAGCGGTGTTGGTGATCACCTCTCGCGGGCTGCGCACGTCGTCGGCCGTGCAGTTCGGGCTCGTGCTGTTGTTGCTGGGCGTGGTGACGCTCAGCGTTGTCGGCGGCGCGTCGGCGTCGGACGCCGCCAACTGGACGCCGTTCGCCCCGCACGGGTGGAGCGCCGTCGGGTCGGCGGCGGCACCGTTGATGCTGGCGTTCGTGGGCTGGGAGGCGGCCGCACCGCTGACCGCCCGGCTGGCCGACCCGCGCCGGCAGCTGCCGCGGATCGTGGCGATCACGCTCGGCGTGACCAGCGTGCTCTACCTGGCGCTCGCGGCGGTGACGGTCGGGGCGCTCGGGCCGGACGGCGGTGGGTCGACGCCGGTCGCGAAGCTGCTCGTGCTGGCCGTCGGACCGGCCGGCACGGCGCTGGCGTCCGTCTCCGCCGTCGTCCTCACCGTGGGGACGATCAACGCCTACGTGTCGGGTGCGGCGGCGTTGGCGCATTCGCTCAACCGGCGCCCCGTGGAGCTCGACACCCCACCGCGCTGGCTGAACGTCGCGATCCTCGCGTCCAGCGGTGTGCTGATCAGCCTGTTCGGCGCGGGAGCGCTGGAGCTGGACTCGCTGGTGGCCGTGCCCAGCTCGATGTTCCTGGTGGTGTACCTGGGGTGCACGGCCTCGGCGTGGAAGGTGCTGACCGGCCGGGTGCGCGGCGCGGCCGCCGTCGCGTTCGCCGTTGTGCTGGTGATCCTCGCGTTCACCGAGATCGCTGCTCTCGCGGCCGTCGTGGTGGCCGCGGTGGCGTGGGCGTTCACCACTCGCTCCATTTCGGACCGGGAAGAGTTTCCGTTGGTACACAGGTGATGTGCGTCTCAAGGCCGAGATGCCGCGGGCGAACGGCTGAAGGGCTACAGCCTGCCGCTCAGCGCGAAGGGCACCGCGAGCATCGTCCAGGCACCGCCGTGGCACTACGTCGGCTTCCGCGGCTCGCTGTCCTACACCGTCGACGACCTCAAGATCCTGACGGGACCGGACGCGCGGTGACGCGCCAGGCGCAGTAGCCGAGACCGATCGCGCCCACGGCCATCGGGATGCTCGTCAGCAGCCCCGCGAGGCCGTTGCCGGGGATCACGAACGTGACGACGATGAACGACAACAGCACCGGCACCCACTTCGGCACGGCGTGGGAGCGGAACAGCCCCACGCACTGAAGCACGGTGCCCAGCAACACCAGCGCGGCGCCGGGAACCATCAACGCGAACAGGTGGGCGTCGTTGTTGGCGGCCTCGACGACGGCGGTGCCGGCTGCCGGGCTCACGGCGGGGTCGGTCGGGTAGAAGTACGCCGCTGCCCACCCAGCCACCGCCGCGCCCTGCAGTCCGCCGCCGATCCACATGAGCGCGCCGCCCCAGGTCGCCCAGGCGCTGCCCCGGTGGCGCACCAGGAACATCGTCGCGAGCGCCTGGAGCGGGATGTTGAGGACCTGCATGGCGGCGAGGCCGGTCAGCAGGGTCCACCAGAGATCGCGGCCGGCCGCGATGTCGGTGTAGGCGTAGGTCTCGCCGCCCGCGGCCGGTTCGGGCCACAGCAGGCCACCGGCGACCGCGGCGATCGAGGTGATGCCCAGGACGGCCGCGAGCAGGGCCATCCGGGTGCGGGTGGAGGTCTCGGCGGCGGTGGGTGCCGCGGTGTCGACGGACATGACGCTTCCCCTTTCGTTTCGTGGCTCCAGCGAACCCGCGCACCCCCGCCGCCCACATCGGTGCGGCCCCCGGACCGGTTCTCCGTGCCAGCACGGAGGCCCTCCGCCGACACCGGCCTTACCCTGGCCCGATGAGGTGGCAACGGCCCGCCGGCCTGGCTCTGCTGAGCGCCTCCGTCGTGATGACGGCAGGCGGCACCTGGCTGTCGTTCCGCACCCCGGACGCCGTCCTCGCGTTCGCCGGTTTCGCCCTCCTCGGCCTCGCCATGGCGGCGCTGGGCGTGACGATCGAGTTCCGCGTCCCCGCCAACCCCGTCGGCCCGCTGCTGGCGTGGATCGGCGCGATCGTGGTCTTCCTGGCCACCCGCGACGTCTACTACCGCGCCTGGCTCGACGACCCGGACGCCGTGCCGCTCGACCCGCGCGTCATCGCGGTGCTGAACGAGAGCGGCTGGTGGTTGCTGGCCGCCGTAGCGTTGCTGTTGCTGCACTTCCCCAACGGCACGCTGCCCGGCCGCTGGAAGGTCCTGCCGCCCGCGATCGTCGTACTCGCGCTGGCCCAGCAGGCGCTGGGCACGATGCCGCAGGAGCCGTTCACCGAACCCGTGCAGGACGTGGCCAAGCCGTGGGGTGAGGTGTCGAACCTCGGCAACGTCCTCAGCTACGTCGTCACCATCGGGCTCGTCCTCGCGGTCATCGCGGCCGGTGTCTCGCTGGCAGCACGGTTCCGCCGGTCCACCGGGGTGGTCAGGGCGCAGCTCAAGTGGCTCGCGTTCGCCGGGCTGGCGGTGACGGCGTATCCGGTGGTGTGCCTGGCCGAGATCGTCGTGACCGGCCGCAGCGGCGTGGTGGCGACGGTGTTCGGCGTCGTCACGATCGTCGCGCTGTTCTGCTCGGTCGGCGTGGCGATGCTGCGGCACGACCTGTACGACGTCGACCGCGTGCTGGCGGACACCATCAGCTACACGATCGTCCTGCTGGTGCTGGTCGGCGCGTACGGGCTGGCGGCGTTGACGCTGGGGCTCGTCGCCGGACGGGACTCCCCCGTCGCCGCGGCCGGTGCCACCGCGGTCTGCGCCGTGCTGCTCACCCCGGCCCGCAGGCACCTGCAGAAAGCCGTGGACCGCAGGCTGTTCCCGCGCACCAGGGCGGCGATCCAGGCGATCGAGGACCTGCAACAGCGCGTGCACACCCAGGCGGCACAACCAGAAGAGCTCGAGACGACCCTCAAGGAAGCACTGCGCGACCCGACGGTCCGGGTGGGCCTGCTGCTCCCGAACACCACGGGCTTCGTGGACGCGCACGGGCGACCGGTGACCGACACCGGGCTCGTGCCGATCACCCTCGGCGGCACCCAGATCGGCGTCCTCGCGGCCGAGGACACGACCGCGCTCAAGGTCGTCGCCGAGAAGGCCGCGAACCTCGTCGAGGTCGCCCGGCTGCGCGGCGAACTGGCGGCCGCGCTCCGCGAGGTCGAGGCGAGCCGGGCCAGGATCGTGCAGGCAGGGGACGCCGAACGGCACCGCCTCGAACGCGACCTGCACGACGGCGCGCAGCAACGGCTGGTGTCGCTCGGCATGGCCATGCGGCTCGCCCAGCGGCAACTGCCGACCGGCGAGGTCGACGTGCACGCGCTGCTCGACCAGGGCGTCGCCGAGCTCGCCACCGCCATCGCCGAACTGCGGCAGATAGCGCACGGCCTGAGGCCCACCAGCCTCGACGACGGCCTGCACGCCGCATTGCAGGCCCTCACGCACAAGCTGCCCGTGCCGGTGGCGTTGGAGATCATGGCGGACCGACTGGCCGACGACGTGGCGATCACCGCCTACTTCGTCGCCGCCGAGGCGATCACCAACGCCGCCAAGCACGCCCAGGCGAGCACCATCACCGTCCGCGTCACGCAGGAGGCAGACGAGGTGAACGTGTACGTCAACGACGACGGCCGCGGCGGAGCCGATCCGCACCGGGGTTCCGGCCTCGCCGGACTGGCCGACCGGGTCGCGGCGATCGGCGGCAGGCTGAACCTCCGCAGCGGGCCCGGCGCCGGCACGACGATCCAGGCGGTGCTGCCGTGCGCATCGTGATCGGCGAGGACTCGGCGTTGTTCCGGGAAGGCCTCGCGAGCCTGCTGGCCGACGCGGGCCACGACGTCGTGGGCAAGGCGGCCGACGCCGACACCCTCGTCAGTGTCGTGGCAGCCGCGCAGCCGGATCTGGCCATTGTGGACGTGAGGATGCCGCCGGAGCTCAAGGACGACGGCGCGAAGGCCGCCAGGAAGATCCGCGCGGCACAGCCGGACGTGGCGATAGTCCTGCTGTCCCAGCACATCGAGACGAAGCACTCGGTGGACCTGGTCAGCCAGGGCGCGTTCGGCTACCTGCTCAAGGACCGCGTGCTCGACGTCGACGAGTTCCTGGAGTCGATCACGCGCGTGGCGGCCGGCGGGTCCGCCCTCGATCCCGAGGTGGTGGGCCGGCTGCTCGGACGGCCCACCACCGGGGCGCTCACCCCGCGCGAACGCGAGGTGCTCGGACTGATGGCCGAGGGGTGCACGAACGTGGCCGTCGCCAGACGGCTCTGGCTCACCGAACGCACGGTCGAGACCCACGTCGGCAGCATCATGGCCAAGCTGGGCCTGGCCGCGAACGTGGAGGAGCACCGCCGGGTGCTGGCCGTCCTGACCTACCTGGCCGAGTACGGCTGATGCCCCTCCACCTCGATCACAGCGCGCAGAGCAACGAGCAGGCCTTCGCGGACGACCAGTCGCTGTACACCCGCGTCGCGTTGACCGGGGTGTACTTCGCCTTCGCCTTGTTCGTCATGGGGAACAGGGCGAGCAACGCGTAGGTCGAGCAGTGGACCACTTTGGACTCACCGGGCTGCAACGTGAACGGCCCGGTCTGGCAGGACGGCTCCACGTCGTCGACCACGTACGCGTCGACGATCGGGATCGGCCCGTTGTTCGTCACGGTCACCCGCCAGTACGCGGTGGCGTTCAGCAGGCCCAGCACACCGACCGGTGCCTGCTTGAGCCACGGCCCGGCCCCGCCCGCCTTGCAGTGCGACGGCGTGTACGAACCGCAGATCTCCTTGTTCACCACCACGTTCGGCATACAAGCCGCACCCGGCGCGACCTGCCGCGTCACCGTGTTGGACGAGAACGAGCCCGTCCCGTCGGTGCCGCCCGCGGTGTTCGCGACGGACGTGACCGCGCAGTCCGCGGAGATCGTGGTGCGGAAGCACACCTGCGGCGCGTCGCCGGAGAACTCGACGGACAGCGACGGCTGGTTGCCGTTGCCGAAGTCCGACGCGTTGTTCAGCACCAGCGACGCGGTGACCGTCAACGGGGACACCGTGACACCGGTCAGATCGACCGTGCCATCAGGCGCGAATCCAGGCACAGCAACGGGATTGCCGCCACCGTCCGTCGCCCGCACGCTCGACGCGCCGAAGTTCACGTTCGCCGGCGTCACCCCGACCAGCCGTGCCTTCGTGTAGCTCGTCGCGTGTTGCTGCCCGTCGCAGTAGAACTGCGAGGGGTTGAGCGACACGGAAGCGCCACTGCGAACGCATGGCGACGCTCCCGTGTCAGGATCCATGGAGAACAGCACGCCCGCGTCACCCAGCCCGATCAGGCAACCGGTGGGCGCGTCGTAGGCGTAGCCGTAATCCCTCGTGTGGCCCCCGTTGACGCCGGGGTGGTAGATGCGCGACGGCACTCCGGCGCACGCGGTGCCGGTGCTCCAGTCGTGGCACAGGGTCGCGCCGATGTACGGGCCGTTCCAGATGCCGAAGTAGCTGCGCACCCGGTCACCGGTGCGGACGACCTCCGGCGTGAACACCCACGTGTTGCTCTCGAGGCCGGTGAAACCGTTGGCCAACGGCGACCCGTCGACGGCGAAGCACGTGGTCACGTTCGTGGCACCGGCCGTGCTCGCGCACGCGCCCGTCTCCTGGCCCGTCGTGCTGTAGGCGGTGAAAGCGTTGTAGGAGTAGTTACCCGTGGGAGCGAGCTGTTTCGGCGCCGGCCAGCCCGCGCACCTGTCCGCGGTGCCGGGGTCGAAGCACGCCATCATCGGCGTGCCGCTGCCGACGGCCAGCGAGGACGACGCGAACAGCTTGCCTCCGGCGACGGCGAGCGCGCCGAGGTAGTAGCCGCCGTGGTTGGTGAACGGCACGATCGGCGCGTAGGGCTGGCCACCGCACGCGGTCTGCGTCGAGGGCGTCCAGCACAGCACCTGGCCGGAGTTCGCGACGCCGTAGAGGTTCCCGCCGATCTGGACGAACCCGGCCATCTCGAACGTCTGCGCGGACCGGTTCATCAACGGCCAGTACCCGCAGTTGCCGGGCGCGGCGAGGTCGAGGCAGCCGACGCCGATCGAGGACGCCGTCACGGCCGAGTAGTAGACGCGGGCGGGGTTCACGGTGTCGCGGACGTACTGCGGGGTGAGCGGGCTCGTGATGTCCCCGGTGTTGCCGGAGCCGAACGGGCCGGGCGTCGTGTTGAGCGGCTTCGGCCACGGCCCGCCGGTGCACAGCGAGCTGGTCGAGACGTCGGTGCACACCAGCTTCGGGTTGGTGAGACCGAGGTGGTGGTAGACGTTCCAGGCCTGCAGGCGCCCTTCCGGCGTGCGGTGCAGGATCGGGATGAACCCGTCACCGCCGGTGGGACTCGCGCTGGCCTGTACCGGCGGGGTCAGCACGTTCGCGAGGGCCTTGCCGCCGTTGCGCACGTTCGGGTGCGTGGCGGTGATCGGGTTGCCCTCCGTGCCGGTCCAGCCCGGCGGGACCTGCAACGACCCGGCCAGCAGGGACTGGCCGGCGCCGATGGGGTCGGTGATGGTGGCCGCGCCGTTGGCGGCGTTGTCGTACGACACGACCCACGAGGCGTTGGCGCCGTGCGCGGCGGGATCGGACACGCCCTGCACGGACTTGGTGAGCGTGGAAACGGGTGGCTGGGCGGCCACGGGCACTGCGGCGGTCAGCGTGCCGCCGGCGAGCACGCAGGCAAGCAGCACTGCCGGCAAACGTCTTCGCACGAGCGGACTCCCTTCAGCGGCGGTTCGGGAACAGACCGCCGACGCTAGGGACCCGCTCGTGCGCCAAACACCCACTCACCCGCGTGCGTGGGATGTCTGCCCCATCAGACCAACGCGCGAGCGCGGAACATGTGAACCCGCAACGGATTCCAATTCATAGCCGAATGAAGTTTCACCTGAACGCCGCTGAAATGCCTATCCGAGAACCGAATGCGCGCGGTGCGGAGTCCACCTGAGATGGACGGCGCGGTCCGGCGGGTCGGCCCGCAGCAACGACAACCGCGGCCGGATGGCGTCCGTCCGTGCCGAGGGCGGCTTGCGGCTGCCCGCCCGGTACTGGACCGGCCACTCGGCCTGATAGCCCTGGTCGGCGGCCGCGTGCAACGTCCAGTGCGGGTCGTAGAGGTGCGTGCGGCCGATCGCGCACAGGTCCGCACGCCCCGCCAGCAGGATCGAGTTGACGTCGTCGTACGAGGCGATCGCCCCGACCGCGATCACGGCCGCGCCGGTGACCTCGTGCCTGATCCGGTCGGCGAACGGGGTCTGGTAGCTCCGCCCGTACGCGGGCCGCTCGGCCGCGGTGACCTGGCCGCTGGAGACGTCGATCGCCTGAGCGCCGTGCGCCACGAACGCGCGAGCGATCTCCACCGCGTCGTGCTCGGTGTTGCCGCCGTCGACCCAGTCGGTCGCGGAGATGCGCACGATCATCGGCCGCTCGGCGGGCCACACGGCGCGGACGGCGTCGAACACCTCCAACGGGTACCGCAGCCGGTTCTCCAGGGAGCCGCCGTACTCGTCCGTGCGCTGGTTCGCGACCAGGGAGAGGAACGACGACAGCAGGTAGCCGTGCGCGCAGTGCAGTTCGAGCAGGTCGAAGCCCGCCTCGGCACCGCGCCGAGCCGCCGCGACGAACTCGCCGGTGATCCGGTCCAGGTCGGCGCGGGTGACCTCGGCCGGCACGGCGGAGCTCGGGCCGTACGGCAGCGCGGACGGGCCGCAGACCTCCCAGTTGCCCTCGGGCAGCGGGTCGTCCATGCCCTCCCACATCAGCCGGGTCGAGCCCTTGCGGCCGGAGTGGCCGAGCTGCAGCCCGATCCGGGCCGTGCCGCGGTCATGGGCGAACGCCACGATCCGCGCCCACGAGTCGCGCTGCTCGTCGTTCCACAGGCCGGTGCAGCCCGGCGTGATCCTGCCCTCCGGCGACACGCAGACCATCTCGGTCATGACCAGACCGGCGCCGCCCATGGCCTTCGAGCCCAGGTGGACGAGGTGGAAGTCGCCGGGCACGCCGTCGTCCGCCGAGTACATGTCCATCGCCGAGACGATCACGCGGTTCTTCAGCTCCAACGGCCCGAGCCGGAACGGCTGGAACATCGCCGGGGCAACACTCGCCAGCCCCTGCGAGGCGGCGAACTCCGCGTCGACCCGGTCGGCGAACTCGGCGTCGCGGGTGCGGAGGTTGTCGTAGGTGATCCGGCGCGAGCGCGTGAGCAGGTTGAAGCAGAACCGCGTCGGCTCCTGCCCGGTGTACATGCCGATGTTCTCGAACCACTCCAGCGACGCCTGGGCGGCCCGCTGGGTGGACTCGACGACGGGTCGCCGTTCGGCCTCGTAGGCCGTGAGGGCGGTTTCGACATCGGCGTGTTCGTGCAGGCACGCGGCAAGGGCGAGCGAGTCCTCCATCGCGAGCTTGGTGCCGGATCCGATCGAGAAGTGCGCGGTGTGCGCGGCGTCGCCGACCAGCACCAGGTTGCCGTCGTGCCACCGGGCGTTCCGGACGGTCGTGAAGCTCAGCCACTTCGAGTTGTTCGCGTACACCTCGTGGCCGTCGAGCTCCTTCGCGAACAGCTCGCGGATCCGGTCGACGGCGCGTTCGTCGGAGGCGCCGGGCGGGAACTCCTCGCCGGTGTCGAAGCCGGCGCGCCGCCACACGTCCTCGTGCATCTCGACGATGAACGTGGACCCCGTGTCGGAGTAGGGATAGCCGTGGACCTGCACGGTCCCCCACGGCGTGTCCTTGATGTAGAACTGGAACGCCTCGAAGACGAGGTCCGTGCCGAGCCACATGTACTTGTTCCGCCTGCGGTCCACAGTGGAGCGGAAGACGTCCTGGAACGCCTGCCGCACCTGCGAGTTGACGCCGTCCGCGCCGACCACGAGGTCGTGCGAGGCGCGCAGCTCCTCGGCGGCGGGCGCGGGTGTGGAGAACCGCACGTCCACGCCGAGAGCGAGGCACCGTTGCTGGAGCAGGTGCAACAGCTCCTTGCGGCTCATCGCGGCGAACCCCTGCCCGCCCACGGTGTGCGTCTCGCCGCGGTAGTGGATGTCGATGTCCGTCCACCGCGCGAACCGGCGGGCCATGGCGTCGGCGAACTCCGGGTCGGCGTTCTCGATCCCGCCCAGCGTCTCGTCCGAAAACACCACGCCGAAGCCGAACGTCACGTCCGGCGCCTCGCGCTCCCAGACCGTGACGACGTGGGTGGGGTCGAGCTGCTTCATCAACGCGGCGAAGTAGAGCCCGCCGGGGCCGCCACCGACTACAGCGATCTTCATGCGGGCACCTCGTCCTCGACGATCTTGCGCAGGGCGAAGCGCTGGAGCTTGCCGCTCGCGTTGCGGGGCAACGAGGTCCGGAACCGCACCTCGCGCGGGTACTTGTACGGCGCGATGGTCCGCTTCACGTGGTCCTGGATCTCGCGCGCCTTCGCGTCGTCGGCCGTCACGCCCTCGCGCAGCACCACGAACGCGCACACGACCGAGCCGCGTTCGTCGTCGGGCTTGGCGATGACGGCCGACTCCAGCACGTCCGGGTGCGCGTCGATGGCCTCCTCGACCTCGGGGCCGCCGATGTTGTAGCCGGAGGAGACGATCATGTGGTCGCTGCGGGCGTGGTAGTGGAAGTAGCCGTCCTCGTCGCGGTGGAAGACGTCGCCGGTGACGTTCCAGCCGCCGACCACGTAGTCCTTCTGCCTCGGGTCGTCGAGATAGCGACAGCCGACCGGGCCGATCACGCCGAGCCGTCCCGGTTCACCCGGCCCGAGCTCCTCGCCGTCGAGACCGAGCACGGTCGCGCGGTAGCCGGGGACGGGTTTGCCGGTGGAGCCCGGCCGGATGTCGTCGCCGGCGGCGGAGATGAAGATGTGCAACAACTCCGTGGCGCCGATGCCGTCGATCACCTTCAGCCCCAACGAGTCGTGCAGCCGCTGCCAGGTCTCCCGCGGGATGTGCTCCCCCGCCGACACCGCGCTGCGCAGCCCGGCGAGCTTCTGCTCCAGGCCGTCGCGCAGGATCGCCTTGTACGCCGTGGGCGCCGTCGCGAGAACCGTGACTCCTTGCTGCTGCACGAAGTCCGCGACCTGGGCCGGTGTGGCGGCCTCGGTCAGCAACGCGCAGGCGCCGGCTCGGAGCGGGAAGACCAGGAGCATGCCGAGGCCAAACGTGAAGGCGAACGGCGCGGTGCAGGCGACGAGGTCGTTCTCGGTGAGCCGGAGGACGTGCCGGCCGAAGGTGTTGTCGATCGACAGGACGTCGCGGTGGAAGTGCACGGTGATCTTGGGCGCCCCGGTGCTGCCGGACGTCGGCGCGAGCAACGCCACGTCGTCCGCGGCGGTGTCCACCGCGACGAACTCCCCCGGCTTGGTCCGCGTGCGGGCCGCGAGGTCGTCGTAGGTGAGGACTTCGAGGTCGGGGAAAGCCTGGACGTCCTCGGCGAACCTGGGGTCGACGAGCGCGATGGACGGCCGGGTGCGTTCGATGATCGGGGCGAGTTCACGCGTCCTGAGCGCCGCCATGGTCGTCACCACCACACCGCCCGCCTTGAGCACGCCGAGCCACGCGGCCGCGGTCCACGGGTTGTTCGGCGAGCGGAGCAGGACCCGTTGTCCCGCAACCAGTCCGAGGTCCTCGGTCAGCACCTCCGCGACCTGGTTGGCGCGGGTCTGCAGTTCACCGTACGTCCAGACCTCGCCCGCCGGGGTGCGCAGCGCGGGACGGTCGGGGCCGAACGCCACCACCGGGACGTCGATCAGCTCGACGGCGGCGTTGAGGCGCTCGGGGTAGGTCAGCTCCGGCGTCGTGAACTCGATCGCCGGCCATAACGCCGAGGGTGGGAGGTGGTCGCGAGCGAACGTGTCCATGGGCGTGAAGTCCTTCCGCGGGCGGCGGGTCAGGAAGCGCGGATCATGCCCTCCTGGGCAACGGTGGCGAGGTGCTGCTGGTCGCGGGTGAAGAAGCGGCCGTAGCCGAGCCCGCGTCCCTGATCGGCGGCGACGGCCTCCTGCACGTAGAGCAGCCAGTCGTCGACGCGGCCCGCGCGGTGGAACCACATGGCGTGGTCGAGGCTCGCGGTGACGAGACCCGGCTGAGCCCACGGCAGGTCGAGCACCCGCAGCACCGGTTCGAGGATCGTGTAGTCGCAGACGTAGGCCAGCGCGGCGAGGTCGCGCTGGGCGTCGGTCAGTCCGTCGACGGGCCGCAGCGGGTCGAACGGCTTGATCCACACGGCCTGGTGCGGCACCTTCGCGCCCTCGACGGCGAGGTAGACCGGGCCGGGCACGTGCCGCATGTCGAAGCTGCGGCCACCGGCCCAGTAGGCCTTCGACTCGTCGGTCATCGTGCCGCCGGTGCGGCCGTCGAGGTAGTCCGCGGAGGCGGGAAGGTCTTCTGGCGACGGCAGGTCGTCGGTGAACTCCGCCTGGAACGTCCCGCCCGGTTCGCCCGCCGCGAAGTTCGCCAGGCAGACGTAGAGGGGCTTGCCGTTCTGGTAGCCGCGGACCTGGCGCGTGCTGTAGCCGCGGCCGTCGCGCAGCAGTTCGACCTCGTAGCGCACCTGGGCGCCGATGTCGGCCGGGCGCAGGAAGTAGCTGTGCATCGAGTGCAGCGTCTTGCCGTCGGTCACCGACCGCATGGCGGCGGCCGCAGCGGCAGCGACCAGGTCACCGCCGTACGCCTTGGGCCACGGGCAGGGCTGGGTGACGGCCGTGAACGCGAGGTCGAAGTGCTCGGCCTCGGCCTTCTCCAGCGTGACGGCCTCGGTGAAGATCGCGGAGGTCGTCATCGGGTCAGCCAGTCGCGCAGGTCCTCGTCCGGCACGTCGTCGAGGTTCACGACGATGTTCTCCGGCGTCCGCGTGGTCATCCACGTCAGCGGGTTGTTGCGGTCGAGGTTGCACTCGATGTGCGGCATGAACGGCGGCACGAACACCCAGTCGCCCTCCGCCATGTCGAGGTAGTCCTCGAACTTCTCGCCGAAGTAGATCCGCGCCCGCCCGGACAGCACGTACCCGCCGGTCTCGGCCTCGCCGTGGTGGTGCGTGACGGACCGGTAGCCGGGCTCGTTCGTGACCTTGCCGAACCACAGCTTCGTCGCCGGGGTGTGCTGGATGCTCACGCCCGAGACGCGGATCGCGCCACCGGAGTTCGCCGTGTCCGGGTTCTCGGCACCGCCGCGCGTCACGACCGGCGCGACCAGACCACTGGGCAGCCGGTACAGCGAGTTGTCGCCTTCGAGCTGGTACTTGCTCAAGTCGGGCTCCATATCTCGTATTCTTCACGACCGTCAGATAGTGTCAATACTCATGAAGCCTTTGGCAGTGAACCCGGCCAGCCTTCCGGCACCGAGCGGCTACTCCCACGGCACCCTGTCCGGCACGACGCTGCACCTCGGCGGCCAGACCGCGCTGGACGCGGACATGAAGATCGTTCCGGGCGGCATCGTCGAGCAGTTCCGCCAGGCGTTCGGCAACGTCCTGACGACGTTGCGCGCAGCGGGTGGTCTGCCGGAAGACCTGGTCAGCATCACGATCTACCTCACCGACATCCCCGACTACCAGGCGCACGGCAAGGAGATCGGCAAGGTGTGGCGCGAGCTCGCCGGACCCGTCTACCCGGCCATGGCGGGCATCGGCTGCACCGCGCTGTGGCAGCCGGAGGCGCTCATCGAGATCCTCGGCGTCGCGGTCATCCCGGAAGAGCGCCTGGTCAGGCCGAACTGAATCGATAGCGCTTTCATGATCGACGCAACGTGAACGCAATATCGGAGGTGCTCGGGTGAAGCTCGCGTCTGTGTCCGTCGGCGGTGTGCGCCGTGCGGGTGTCGTCGACGAGACGGAACGCACCGTCTCGTTGTTGTCCGTCACGGTCGACGACGTCGTGCGCGGGGCGCCGGTGGAAGCCGGCGAGGTCGTGTCGCTGGACGAGGTGCGGCTGGAGTCGCCGCTGAGCCGCTTCAACCGGGACGTGCTGTGCACCGGCTGGAACTACTGGGACCACTTCGAGGAGTCGGCCGGCAAGCGCGAGGGCCAGGACCCGGCGTCCCGCCCGGTGCGGCCGACGTTCTTCACGAAGGGCCCGGACACGGTGATCGGTCCGTCCGACCCGATCGCGTTCGACCCGTCGTTGTCCCAGAAGTGGGACTACGAGGCGGAGATCGCGATGGTCGTCGGCCGCGACGGCCGGTCGATCCCCGAGGAGAAGGCGCTCGACCACGTCTTCGGTTTCGTCGTCGCCAACGACGTCTCGCAGCGCGACCTGCAACGCGCGCACGGCGGCCAGTGGCTCAAGGGCAAGAGCCTCGACGCCACCATGCCGCTCGGCCCGTGGCTGACCACTCTCGACGAGATCGACGATCTCGCGGGAATGCGGGTGCAGTGCGAGGTCAACGGCGTGCTGCTGCAGGACGCAACGAGCGCGCAGATGGCGTTCACGTTCGCCCAGATCATCGCCGAGCTCAGCGAGGGCATGACGCTGCGCGCCGGGGACGTGATCCTGACCGGCACGCCCAGCGGGGTCGGCAACGCGCGTGAGCCGCAGATCTTCCTGAACGACGGCGACGTGGTCGTGACGCGGGTCAGCGGGCTCGGCGAGCTGCGCAACACCGTGACGCTGACCGACCTCGCGAGCCCGGACGTTAAGCTCGCGACCTGATCAAGGAGGAGTGCGCTGAACGTCGCGGACATGACCGTGGAAGCCGCGGCTCCCGCCGGACGCGACCGGCTGGGCCCGCTCATCATCACGATCTTCGGCCTCTACGCGCGCACGGAGCACAACTGGCTCTCCGTGGCGTCCGTCGTGCAGCTCATGGCCGACCTGGGCGTCGAGGGCCAGGCCGTGCGGTCGTCGATCTCGCGACTGAAGCGCCGGGGCGTCGTACGGGCCGAACGCCGCGACGGCGCCGCTGGGTACGTGCTGGCCGAACCGACGCTGAAGACGCTGGCCGAGGGCGACACCCGCATCTTCGAACGCCGCCGCGCCACCGCCGACGACGGCTGGCTGGTCGTGGTCTTCTCGGTGCCGGAGTCCGAACGCGACAAGCGGCACGCCCTGCGCACCAGCCTGACCCAGCTCGGCTTCGGCACCACCGCGCCCGGTGTGTGGGTGGCGCCCGGCAACCTCGCCACCGAGACCCGCCGCACGCTGGAGCGCCGGGGGTTGGCGGAGTACGTCGACATCTTCACCGGGCAGCACTTCGCGTTCGGCGACCTGCGCTCGAAGGTGCGCGCCTGGTGGGACCTCGACGAGCTCGCGGACCTCTACGCGGACTTCCTGCGCCGGCACCGCCCGTTCCTCGACGCCGGCGCCACCACGCCGGAGCAGGCGTTCCAGGCGTACGTACCGATGCTGACCGCGTGGCGCCGCCTGCCGTACAGCGACCCGGGCCTGCCCCTCTCGCTGCTGCCGCCCGGCTGGAACGGCGTGACGGCGGAGGCGTTGTTCGAGCAGCTCAACACGACCTTGAGCGCCCCGGCCCGCGAACACGCCCTGGCCGTGATCCACGGTCGTTAGCCCGCGTTGCTCTGCGGCTGCGGGCACTGGCCGCCGGGGGTCGTGAGCAGCTCGAAGTGCCACATCTCGTTGGCGTAGGCCTGGCACAGCCCGTAGTCGGAGCCGTGCTGGATGAGCCAGTCGTCGGCGTTCGTAGGCCCGATGTCGATGGCCTTGCCGGTGACGTGCGCCGACTTCTCCGGCGGGTGCACCCACCGTCGCGCCTCTTCCTCGCTGCGGTAGAGGTCGATCGCCTGGTCCAGCAGCCGCTGCTGGTACTCCCGGCTGCGCCAGCCCGACGTCACCCGGAACTCCACGCGGCTCTTCGCGGCCGCGGCGGCCTTGCGCACCGCCGCGAGCAGTTCGGGGTCGAGGTTGGCGATCGCGGCGTGCTGGTCGTCGTCGAGCGAGATGCTCTGCCCCTCGGGAATGCTGCCGTCCCCGGCCACCCGCCCGCTCGGTGCCTCACCCGCCGCCGAAACGCCTCCCGCGTCCCCGCTACCACCCGCGTGCGGGCCCGGCGCGCCTGCCGAACACCCGGCCACGAGAGCCACCACCACGATCCACAGTCCTTTACCGGCCACGACGTCGAGCCTGGCGAACCGATGTCCCCGGATGGCGCGCGGAACGTGCACAACGCGTCCTCGTTGTGTAACAGATATTCCCCATGAACTAGGTTCAAGGCCATGGAGATCTACGACATCCCGGTCCACACCCTCGCGGGCGAGCCCGGCGACCTGAGCGCGCTCAAGGGCAAGGTCGCGCTCGTCGTCAACGTCGCCTCCCGCTGCGGCCTCACCCCGCAGTACGCGGGCCTGGAGCGACTGCAGGCGAAGTACGGGGCCGAGGGCTTCTCCGTGGTCGGCTTCCCGTGCAACCAGTTCATGGGCCAGGAGCCGGGCACGTCCGAGGAGATCGCCACGTTCTGCTCCGCCACCTACGGGGTGTCGTTCCCGCTGTTCGAGAAGATCGAGGTCAACGGGCCTGGTCAGCACCCGGTCTACCAGGAGCTGACCAGGCACGCCGACGCCGACGGCACCGCCGGTGACGTGCAGTGGAACTTCGAGAAGTTCCTGGTCTCGCGGGACGGGGAGGTGCTCGCGCGCTTCCGTCCGCGCACCGAGCCTGAGGACGCCGCGATCACCGAGGCGATCGAGGCAGCCCTCCGCTAGGCGGTCACCGGGGCGTCGACCCGGCGCGGGACCGGGGACGTCCGGAACGCCAGGACCGCGGCCAGCAGGCTCAGCGCGCACACCGCCGTGATGTAGGCGCTGACGCCGGTCGTGGCGCCGGTCTCGTTCAGGATCGCCGTGGACACGAGCGGCGCCAGGCCACCGCCGAGCAGGGCCGCGAGCTGCAGCAGCAGCGACGAGCCCGAGTAGCGGACGTTGGCCGGGAAGGTGTCCGCGACGATCGCCCCCTGCACGCAGTGGGTGATCGGGATGATCAGGCCCATGCCGACCAGCGCGACGATGATGACGGCCGTGCTCTTCGTGTTGAGCAACGGGAAGAACGCGGCCGCCCACACCAGCAGCGCCACCGAGCCCCACAGGAACATGCCGCGCCGCCCGCGACGGTCCGCAATGGACGTCCACACCGGAATCGTGAACAGCCAGAGCGCCGCCGCGATCGTGACGGTGATCAGCAGGAACTGCCGGTTAAGCCCCAGTTGCGCGGTGCCGTACGAGAGGCTGAAGACCAGGAACAGGTAGGCCACCGCGGAGTTCGCGATGCTGAGCACCAGGGTCAGCACCAGCTTGCCCGCGCCGACCGACAGCGCCTCCTTCAACGGGAAGCGCACGATCTCACGGCGTTCGACCGCCTTCGCGAACGACGGGGTCTCGGTCACCCTCATCCGGATGACCAGGCCGACCACCACCAGCGCGGCGCTGAGCAGGAACGGGATGCGCCAGCCCCACGACGTGAAGGCCGCGGCGGGCATCACCGTGCTGGTGATCAGGAAGACGGTGTTGGCCAGCACCAGACCGGCCGGCGTGCCCATCTGCGGGAAGCCGGCGTACCTGTTGCGCTGGTCGGACGGCGCGTGTTCCAAAGCCATCAGGTTCGCGCCCGCGTTCTCACCGCCGAGGCCGATGCCCTGCACGACGCGCAACGCGACCAGCAGGATCGGCGCCCACACGCCGATCGTGGCGAAGCCGGGCAGCACGCCGATCAGCGTCGAGCCGATTCCCATCAGCACCAACGACACCACGAGTGTCATCTTGCGGCCGATGCGGTCGCCGTAGTGACCGAAGACCAGTCCGCCGAGCGGCCGGGCGATGAACCCGACGGCGAACGTGCTGAACGCGGCCAGCGTTCCGGCCGCGGGCGACAGCGACGGGAAGAACTGCTTGTTGAAGATCAGCGCGGAAGCCGTGCCGTACAAGAAGAAGTCGTACCACTCCAGCGTCGCGCCGGTGAGTGTCGCGAGCGCGACCTTCCGTTGCGACGTGGCGGCTCGTTCACTCATGGTGGCCTGCCCAGGTCGGGTTGACGGGGTGTGTTGGCCGAAAGCGTGACCTGGGTCGCACAGCCGCACAAATACCGATCAGCGCCCTCGCCATGCCCGCACGGCTATACCGGCAGCCAGATTCCGCATTTGCCGCGCATGGCTTGAGGCGGGACGGTGGGGTGGTGACAGTCCGAACCGGTCCCCTGCGCTACGCCACCGCCACCCGTTTCGCCACGCCCGTGCGGTCCCGCACGGAGAGGTCGTCCGGCCAGATCAGCCCGCAGCCGCGATCGAGACTCGAAGCCGTCATGGGACCGCCGCGCGACGACCGCCCGCAGGGCGAGGACTGCCTGAACCTGTCGATCTCGACACCCGCGTACGACCAGGGCCGGCGCCCGGTCCTGGTGTGGCTGCACGGCGGCGGGTTCAGCAGCGGAGCGGGCCTGCTCGACTGGTACGACGGCTCGGCGTTGTCCGAAGAGGGCGATGTGGTCGTGGTGAGCGTGAACTATCGTTTGGGCGCATTGGGTTTCCTCGTCGCGGACGACGTGAGCGACGGCAACCTCGGGCTGCTCGACCAGGTCGAGGCGTTGCGGTGGGTGCGGGACAACGTCGACCGGTTCGGCGGCGATCCGGAGCAGGTCACGGTGTTCGGGCAGTCGGCGGGCGCGATGTCCGTCCTCCTGCTGCTCGACCACCCCGAACGGCTGTTCCGGCGCGCGGTCCTGCAGAGCCTGCCGCACGGCGTCGACCCGTTGGCCCGCACCGAGGCCGCCGAGACCGGTGCCGAGTTCGCCGAACTGCTGCGCGGACTGCTGTTCTCCCCTTCCCCCACCGAGATCGTGCACGCCCAAACGGAGATCGCCCGCCGCCACCCGGGAGTGGCACCGGCTTTCCGGCCCGTCGTCACGCCCTGGGAGCCAAAGGACTTGACCGGTGTCGAGATCGTTCACGGGTGGAACGCCGACGAGATGACGGCGTTCGGTGGCGAACGCGACGGCGGCGTGTTCGCGGACGACGACTTCGCGCACCGGATGGAGGAACGCGGCGCACGGGTGTTCACCTACTACAACGCCTGGCGCCCGGCCGGTTCCGTCTACGGGGCGACGCACTGCGTCGAGTTGCCGCTGCTGCTGGGGTCCGCACGGGCGTGGGCGGGGTCGCCGATGCTCGGTGACATGCCTTGGGAGGACGTGGATCGGCTCGGCCGCGACCTGCGCGCCTCGTGGATCTCCTTTGCCAGGAACGGGATCCCCGGCCCGACGGACGGCCTCCCGGTCACCTGGCCGAGCGTGCCATAGGTCGGACCGGCAGTTTCCAGGTGAGCACTACCTAACTGACGGTCGCCTGGTGAACACTCTCGGAGTCGGACATACCGGGAGGCGGCGATTCACGTGGCAACGGGAGACGAACCGCCGCGGTTCCGGGTCCTCGGCACGTTCGAGGTGACGCGGGGCAACCGCCGCTGCACCCCGACGGCGTTGAAGCAACGCGCGTTGCTGGCACTGCTCGCCTTGCACGCCAACGAGTTCGTGCCGACGAGTCGCATCGTGGACCAGCTGTGGACCCGCGGCGCACCCCGTTCGGCAGTAGCCGCACTGCACGGCTACGTCACGTCCGTGCGGCGCGTTCTGGCTCCGGGCTGGAACTCGCGCACGTCGCATCCCATGCTCAACACCCGTCCCTCCGGCTACGTGCTCAGCCTGGAGCCGGACCAGCTGGACCTGACCAGGTTCCGCGAACTGGCACGGCAGGGGCAGCTCGCCATGGCCACCAACGACTGCCAGTTCGCGCGGGAGAAGTTCGCCGCCGCACTGGCGTTGTGGCGCGGCGCACCGCTCATGGACCTGCGCGAGACGGGCATCTTCGAGCACGACATCGCCCGCCTGGAGAAGGAGTACCTCGAACTGCTGCGCAACAGGTTCGACGTCATGCTCTGCAACGGCGACGGGCACCTGGCCGTGTTCGACCTGGAGGAGCTGTGCCGGACCTACCCGTTGTGGGAGCGATTCCACGAACAGCTGATGCTCGCACTGTGCCAGGCCGAACGCCGCGCGGACGCGCTGACGGCGTACGCGCGGGCGTACCGGCTGCTGACGAGTCAGGCCGGCATCGAACCGGGGCCGCGGCTGCGGGCCATGCACCAGGTGATCCTCAACGGCGAGGACCCGTTCGACCGGGAGCACCGGCACGAACGGGTGCTCACCGGTCTACAGCTGGCGCACACCGTTTCCCCGTAGCCTCCAGTCGAAGAGACGGCGGTAGAAGACGAGCGGCTCCGCCTCCTGGACCTCCGCCCGCGTCACCTCACCGATCAGGATCGTGTGGTCGCCGTGGTCCATCACGGCGGAAGTGGTGCAGCGCAGGTAGATCGGCGCCGCGCACAACCGGGGCACCGACCCGTCCCACGCCCACACGACGTCGGCGAACTTGTCGGCGCCGCGGCTCGCGAACGTCCGCGCGGTGCGTTCCTGCGCGTTGCCGAGCACGTGCACACCGAACTCCGCGCTGAGCGTCAACGGCTCGCAGCACCGCGACGCGTGATCGACCACCACGAGCACGGACGGCGGATCCACGCTGTACGAACAGATCGAGGACACCAGGAGCCCGCACGGCCGGCCGCCCTCCTGCCGCGTCGTGACGACGGCGAGGCCGGAGACCAGCCGGCTCATGGCGTCGGTGAACGCGGCCACCGGGAGTCCGGTGGCCACGTTCTCCGTTGCTGTCACGGCGTTTCCCCTAGCCGACCGACGCCGCGGCGCAGAGTTCCCTGCGCTCGCGGGCGTCCTCGTCGTCGGTCACCGCGAGCACCGCGTCGTAGTCGAGGATCGCGGCCGCGAGCTCGCCGGACTCCTCGTACGCGATCGCGCGGTTGTAGCGGACCTCGGGGTTGTCGTCGAGCGTCAGAGCCCGGCTCAGGTAGTCGATGGCGTCGGTCAGTTCGCCGGACGCCACCGCGATCGTGCCGCGGATGGCCCACGCCTCGGCGAGCTTGTCGTTGCGCTGCACCGCCTGCGCCAACGCCTCGGAGGCCGCCGCGTACTCGTCCCGCTCGACCAGCAGCTGGCCCTTGAGGCACAACAGGTGCGCGTTGGCCGGGGCGAGTTCGAGAGCGGCGGCGACGTCGCGCCACGCCCCGTCGAGGTCGCCCTGGGCCAGCAGGTACCCGGCGCGGTTGATGCGCGCGTCGACGTGCTTCGGGTCGAGCTCGATGACGTAACCGAAGTCCTCCATCGCGCCCTCGACGTCGCCGAGCGCCAGTCGTGCGTCACCGATGTTGTAGTAGGCCTCGGGGAACGGCGGCGAGAGCCTCAGCGCCTCGCGGTAGGCCTCGACCGCCTCCTCGTCGCGGCCGAGCCTGCGCAGCACGTTGCCGACGTTGAAGTGGTGCTCGGGGAAGTTCGGGTCGCGTTCGAGCACGTAGCTGTAGTCGGCGAGCGCGTCGTCGAGCCTGCCCATCGCGCCGTAGACCTGCGCCCGGTTGTAGCGCAGCACGAGCCGGTGCAGCACGTGCTCGTCCGGTTCGAGGTCGCGGTCGAGCCGGGCCATCCCCTCGTTGACCAGGTCGAGCGCGACCTGCGGCTTCTGCTCGCGGACCTCGACGAGCGCGAGGCCGTTGCGGGTGAAGACGGACTGGAAGGCTTCCTTCTTCGGGTCGGTCAGCTGGGACGCGATCGCGATGGCGAGGTTCATCCACGCCCGTGCGCGCACGTAGTCGCGTTCGGCCTCGGAGTAGTGCCGGGCGTGCAGCATGGCCGTGGAGTAGGCCAGCTCCAGGTGGATGCCCGCGTCCGTGGAGGCGGCGCGTCCCTCGACGTAGAGCGTCTCGGCCTCGGCGGCGCGGCCGACGGCGGCCAGCACGATGCCGGTCTGGAAGGTGAGGTGCCACCACAGGTCCGGGTCGGCCTCGCGGTCCGCCGCCGCCCGGCCGCGCAGGCCGTGGTCCGCGGCGGCCTGGTAGAGCCCGACCTTGTGGCAGTGGTCCAGGGCGACACGCAACGCCCGCGCGCCGATTCCGGCGGGATCACTGCCGTGCTCCAGGTGGAACGGGATCGCGCCGAGCCGCAACGAGAAGTCGTCGGACTCGGCGAGCGCCGCGGCACGAGCGTCGTGCAGGGCGGCACGGGCTTCGGCCGGCAGTTCCAGGTAGGCGGCACGCAGCCGCGGGTCGTCGTCGGTGCCGTCACTGTCCACATAGGCCTGCGCGAGGTCACCGGTCAGCGGCAGGTCCTGCCCGGGCTCGGCGTCCACGGCCTGGGCGTGCGCGGCGATCGTCTGCGCCAGCGACACGTCGATCTCACCGCGCGGGTCGACGAGCGGCTCGCGGCTCGTGCCGACGACGACGGTCAGGTCCGGGATGTCCCCGCGCCGCAGCAGGACCGCGATGAACTCCTGGTCGGACGCGTCGGCCTCGTGCGCGTTCTCGATCACGAGCGTGCGCGGCCCGCCGCCGAGGGCGGTGAGGTAGTCGCGCAGCAGCTCGGCCAGGCCGTTCGCGATGTTGCGGGTGTGCAGCCGCGAGTAGTAGCGGGTGCGCTCGCTGTCCTGCACGGCCCATTCGAGCGTGTGCCAGGCGCTCGGCACCCGTCCCGCGAGCTCCGGCGTGGTCGTCAGCAGCTCGATGTTGTGCCGCTCCGCGAGTTCCGGGCAGCGTTCCAGCAGGTCGTCGGCGATCTGGCGGAACAACGCGCCCGCAGCCGTGTACGGTCCGCGCAGCCGCCGGTGGGCGTCGAGGACCGCCCAGACCGGCGGCAGCTCCAGTGCGGCGAGGGCGTGAGCCCGGTCGCGCCGCCGGTCGGCGCGGATCCAGTAGCGGCTGTCCATGGTGCGTCCTTTCAGTGAATGACGTGGTGCAGACGACGGTCGCGGCGCGCCTTGACCCGTTCGCGGACCATGAGCCAGCCGAGGACCGCGCACTGCGCGAGCGCCACGGCGCCGAAGACGATCGAGTCGAGCAGCTGGGCCGTCGGCACGCCGTCACCCGTGAGCCGCCCGATGACGCCGGTGACGAACCGGTAGAGCACGGGGGCGCCGGCCAGCACGAACGTCGTGAGGCTCGCGGTGTACCCGACGACCACGAGCCACGAGTACCAGCGCCCGACCTTGCGGTCGACGGGGTGCAGCAGCTCCTCGTCCGTCTCCGGCCGCCCGAACAGCCGGCGCAGCCGATTGCGGAAGATCTGGATCGCGGCACCGTGGAGGTCGACGCACCCGAGCACCGTGCTGACGAGCACGTAGATGTCCGTGCGCAGGTACAGGAAGAACTGCCAGATCACCCGCAGCAGCGCGGCGAACGCGACGGCCAGCAGGAACCGCCCGAGACCGCTCAGCGATCCGTCCGGGTGCCGGGTCAGGTCGGCGGCGACGGTGCACGCGGCGATGCCGAGCACGTCCGCCAGCAGCCCGGCCACGATGGGCAGATAACGCTGCCTCCGCGGGACGGCGACGAGCCCGTCGAGCGAGGTCTCGAGCACGATGAAGTAGAGCCGCCGCCCTATTCGCAACCGCGATCGCACGCCCAGCCGCCGCCCCGCCAGCGCGTGGAACGACTCGTGCAGGAACAACAGCGGAATCGCGGCGAGGAACAATCCGACCTGAATGACCATGTAATAGTCGGAGAAGAAGATGTTGTGATAAGTCGGCCGCAGATCCGCGTTGAACACCATCGCGGACAGTCCCCAGAGCGTCAAAGCCGCGTAAACGACCCAGGCGAACGGCGAGAACAACGCCTTGCCGAGATCGCTGAAACGAACGGGTGCCTTCTCGACGGCCACCTCGCCGGTGCCGCGAATGAGGTCGAGCTCCTCCAGCCCCGCGAGGACGTCCTCGACGTCGACCTCTTCCCCGTATTCGCGTTCGAACCACGCCGCCGCCTCGCGCGGGGTGTCGCCGTCGACCAGCCGCCGCACGAGTGCGGCGCCCTCACCGGGGAAGATGCCGTACGAGTCGACGTCGGCGCGGCCGATCGTCACCTCGTCGCCGTCCTCCAGGAACACCAGCGGGTGCAATGGCACCGGCCGGTCCAGATCGAACTCGGTCACGACGTTCCTCCCCCTGCGACGAAGTCGGATGCGCTGGGCACGCGAGCCCAGCGCATCCGCGTCCCGCCTTAGGCCGGCTTGACGTTGTACTGCGAGCACGCGGCCGCCGTGAGGCGAACCGGGCCGACCTTGCGAATGGTGATTCGCTTCATCTTGGCCTTGGGCTTCTGCATGAGAACTCCTCCCTCCGGTGAACTTCGAACAACCTGGAGTCTGCCCGCGCACACCAAGAAAGCTCCAAGAAGACTCCAAAATCGTTTTGGCCCCGCACGGGCAACGAAAAGCGAATGGGCAGTATCGCCGCGAACGGCCGTGCGGAAGCCCCAACGCACCCCTGCGCGCGCACCGGCCCGCATCCCCTCAGGCGCGTAGGGTCGGATCATGAAAACCCCCCGGCTGCTCGACGGCAGGCTGAAGCTGCGCCACCTCGTGCTGCTGGACGCACTCCTCCGCCAGGGCACCGTCGTGGGCGCGGCCGCCGCCCTCCACGTCACCCAGCCCGTCGTCACCCGCGGCCTGCACGAACTGGAGGAGATCCTCGGGGTCACCCTGTTCGACCGCGGCCCGCGCGGCATCACGCCCACCGTCTACGGGTCGGCGTTCGGCGAGCACGCCAGGGCCGTGCTCGCCCAGCTCACCGAGGCTGGCCGGCACCTGGTGGAGCTGGCGGAGGCCGAACGCGGCACGGTCGTCGTCGGCACGCACCTGGCCGGCACCAACGTGTTGCTGCCCAGGGCCATCACCGCGATGAAGCGCAAGAGGCCCAACCTGACGGTGATCGTGCGGGAGGCCGCGCCGGAGCCGTTGCTCGTGGACCTGGCGGCCGGGCGCGTCGACATGATCGTCGGGCGGCTCACGGCCCCGTCGGACGAGCAGCTCGAACGGCGCAAGCTCTACGACGAGGCGGTGCACCTCGTCGTGCGGACCACGCATCCGCTGGCGGGCAGGGAGGTCGGGCCCGCCGACCTGGCGAAGCACCCGTGGATCATGCCCGGTGCGGAGACGGTGCTGCGGCGCGAGCTGGAGCAGTTCTTCGCCCGCCACGAGATCGCGCTGCCGGTCAACCGGGTGGAGACGACGTCGTTCCTGATCGTGCGGGAACTGCTGGTGGAGAACGACTTCATCGCCGCTCTCCCGAGCCTGATCACGGTCGACGACGAGCGCCTGACCCGGCTGCAGGTCCAGCTCGACCAGGTCGGGCACAGCGTGGGGCTGACGTTGCCGTCCCGCACGCTGAGCCCGTCCGCCGAGGCGTTCATCGAGTGCCTGACGGCGATCGCGTCCGAAATGGACGGACGCTAACCCAGGAACCGCAGGGCGTTGCCGCGCGAGATCAGCTCGCGCTGCGCGTCGTCGAGGAACGCGCTCTTCGTCACGACCCCGCCGACGGGCCGCTCCCCCAGCGGGTACGGGTAGTCGCTGCCGACCACGACCCGGTCGACGCCGACGGTCTCGACCAGCAGCCGCAACGCGCGTTCGTCGAACACCACGGAGTCGACGTAGAACCGGCCGAGGTAGTGCGACGGCGGGAACTCGGACGTGCCGATCACGTCGTGGCGCTGGTGCCACGCGTTCTCGGTGCGCCCCAGCCAGAACGCGAACGAACCACCGCCGTGCGCGAAGCAGATCCGCAGCCGCGAGTCGATCCGGTCGAACACCCCGCCGAGGATCAGCGCGAGCACGGACAGGTGCGTCTCGGCCGGCATGCCGGTCAGCCACTGCGCCATCCACCGGTCGTTGCGCGGCGTGCTCGCCATGTCCCACGGGTGCACGAACACCGGCACGTCCAGCGAGGCCGCGTGCTGGAGGAACGCGACCACGCCCTCGCTGTCGAGGTCGAGATCACCGACGTGGTTGCCGATCTCGACACCGCGATGACCGTTGGCCACACTGCGTTCCAGCTCGAGGCACGCCTCGTCCGGGTCCTGCAACGGCACCTGGCAGAACGGGATCAGCCGGTCCGGCGCGGGCGCCACGATCTCCAGCGCGAGGTCGTTGAAGATCCGCGCGACCTCGGCGGCCTCCCCCGCGGGCAGGCCGTAGGAGAAGAACGCCGGCGTGGGCGAGACGACCTGCGCGTCCACACCGTCGGCGTCCATGTCCGCGAGCCGCAGCGACGCGTCCCAGCAGTTCGACTGGACGCGCCGGAACTCACGGGCACCCATCATGATCATGGCGTCGGACGCCGACTCGACCCGCAGCCAAGGCGCGTCCGGACCGGGAAGCGCGGGCCAGGACTGCGGAACGTAGTGCGTGTGGACGTCGATGATGCCCATGGTCAGCCCTTGCCGGGGTGCAGCGCGCCGCAGTTCGAGCACGTGCGGGCGTCGGTGTCGGCGTAGAACTTCTCGAACACCGGCGGCAGGTCGGCCACGATGTCGCGCACCTGCAGCTCGATCTCGTGCAGCAGGGTCGAGCAGCTCAGGCAGTACCACTGGAACCGTTCGAGCTGTCCCTCCTCGCGGACGCGTTCGATCACGAGGCCGATCGAGTCGGGGTCGGGGCGCTGCGGCGAGTGCGGGGTGTTGCCGGGCAGCAGCCACGTCTCGCCCTCGCGGATGTGCACCGTCTCGGGGCCCTCCTTCGTCATGACGTTGACGTGCATGTCGCCCTTGATCTGGTAGAACCACTCCTCGTAGGGCTCGTGGTGGAAGTCGGTGCGGCTGTTGGGACCGCCGACGATCTGCACGATGAAGTCGTCGCCGAGAGACATCGTCTTGTTGGCGACCGGGGGCTTGAGCAGGTGCCGGTTCTCGTCGATCCAGGCCTGGAAGTTGATCACGGGCGGCAGAGTCATCGGTTCTCCTCAGGCAGGCGGGCAATCGCCTGGATCTCGATCAGCAGGTGCGGGTGGGGCAACTGGTGGACGGCGACGGTCGTGCGGGCGGGACCGTTCTCGTCGAAGAACGAGGCGTAGACCTCGTTGTAGCCGCCGAAGTCGTTCATGGAGACCAGGAACGTGGTCACCTGGGTGACGTCGGCGAGCGTGCAGCCGACCTCGGCGAGGATCGCGGCGATGTTCTCGATCACGGCCTTGGTCTGCGCGCGGATGTCGAGGTTCGTGGTGCCGAGCTCGTCGACCTCGACGCCCGCGAACGTGTTGTCGGGACGCCGGGAGCTCGTGCCGGAGACGAACACCAGGTCGCCTGCCACCTTCACGTGCGGGAACCGGCCGCGCGGGCGGGCGAGTCCGGTGATCGTGCGCGCTGTCATCGCGACCGTCCTTCGAACGAGACGGGGGCGAGCCCGTCGACCGAGCACTCGACGTAGCCGTCCGTCAGCGGCAGGGCGACGGTCGCCGCGCCGGCGAGGACGACGTATCCCGCCTTCAACGGAATCCCGCGCTTGCGAGCCACCTCCTCCAACGCCACCAACGCGTTCGCCGGGTCACCGAGGATCGCACTGGTGGAGCCCTCAACCGCGGACGTCCCGACGGTGAGCCGCACCGCCCGGTCGCTGACGTCGGTCATGGGCTGCCACGCGCCTATGACGTACCCGGCGGCGGAGGTGTTGTCGGCGATGACGTCGGTGTAGGTGAAGCGGAAGTTCTCGTAGCGCGAGTCGATGATCTCGATCGCGGCCGCGACGGCGTCCACGCACTCCAGGATCGGTGTGCTGCCGTCCACGTCGCGCGCCAGCCGGTAGGCGATCTCCGGTTCGGCCTTGGGGTGGATGAGGTTCGTGCTGGTGCGGCCGTCCATCGCGTCGGTGATCCTGCCGACGATCACCTCGGACACGCCCATCTGCCTCATCTTGGCCTCGCTGGTGAAACCGAGCTTCACGCCGGTGACGGTCTCGCCGTCGCGTTCCTTGAGAGCGATGAGCGCGTGCTGGGCGGCGTAGGCCTCGTCCACCGTGAGGTCTCCGAAGCTCGGGACCTCGGTCGCCGTCGTCTGTGCTTTGTGGAGGGTCTCGGCGATGTTCACAGCTGCACGCACACATTCGTGGGTTCGGTGTAGAAGTGCAGGGACGACTCGCCGCCCTCGCGGCCGATGCCGGACATGCCCATGCCGCCGAACGGGGACCGCAGGTCGCGCAGGAACCACGTGTTCACCCACGACATGCCGACGTTCATCGCCTGGGCGACGCGGTGGCCGCGGCGCAGGTCGTTCGTCCAGACCGACGCGGCCAGGCCGTAGTCGGTGTCGTTGGCGAGCGCGATGGCCTCGTCCTCGCCGTCGAACGGGATCAGCGCGGCGACCGGGCCGAAGACCTCCTCGCGCACCACGCGGTCGGCGTTGGTGAGCCCGGTCCACAGCGTCGGTTCGATCCACGAGCCGTTGCGCAGGTCCTCGGCCATGTCCGGGATGCCGCCGCCGGTGATCGCCTTCGCGCCGGACTCCTCGGCGAGCGCGAGGTAGTCGAGCACCTTGCGGCGATGCTGCTGCGAGATCAACGGACCGGTCGTCGTCGCCTCGTCGTTGGGATCGCCGAGCCGCAACGCCCGTGCGCGTTCCACGAGACCGTCCGCGACGTCGGCGAAGATCGACCGCTGCACGTAGACGCGTTCGGTGCAGAGGCAGACCTGGCCGGTGTTGGTGAAGATCGCCCGGCTCAGCCCGGTGAGCGCCTCGTCGAGGTCCACGTCGTCGAACACGATCGCCGCGTTCTTGCCGCCGAGCTCGAACGACACGGGCCGCACGCGCGGCGCGACGGACCGCATGACGCGGGTGCCGGTCGCGGTGGAGCCGGTGAACGTCACCCCGTCGATGCCGGCGTGGCCGACCAGGAGCTCACCGATGTCACCGTGACCGTGCACCACGTTGTACGCGCCGGCAGGCAGTCCCGCGTCCCTGAGCACCTCGGCGAGCAACGTCGCCGTGCCGGGCGTGAACTCGCTCGGCTTGACCACGACGCTGTTGCCGCACGCGAGCGCCGCCGACACCTTCCACGTAAGCAGCAGGAGTGGAAGGTTCCACGGCACGATGACCGCGACCACGCCGAGAGGCTTGCGCACGGCGTAGTTCAACGCCTGCCTGCCGTCGGCGAGGTCGGTGAGGAACGACTCCTGCCCGGCCGCCGACACGACGTCCGCGAACGTCCGGAAGTTGTGCACCGCGCGGGCCACGTCGAGGTCGCGGGCGAGCTGGACGGGCTTGCCGGTGTCCGCGACCTCGGCCGCGACGAACTCCTCGAACCGCGCCTCGATGCCGTCTGCCGCGCGCCGCAGCACCGCGGCCCGTTCCCGCACCGGCACCCGGTCCCAGCCCGACGTCGCCGCCGCCGCGACCGCCTGGTCGACCAGCAACGCGTCGGCGACCTGCACCATCGCGTGCGTCCTGCCGGTCGCCGGGTCGACGTCGCCGAACGCCGCGTCCCGCTCGGCGAAGGCGCCGCCGACGAAGTTGCGGATCATTTCCATGCCCACCACTGTGGCCAGGGCCCGCCATGCTCCGCCAATGCCGTTCTCGCGGCAGGTCATGCCTCTCGGGGCATAGCCCCAGATCAGACGAAGGTCTTCGCCAGCAGCGCGTGCACGTGCTCGGCGATCTCGTCGGCGGCCTCCTCGATCGCGAAGTGGCCGGTGTCGAGCAGGACGACCTCGGCCTCCGGCACGTCCCGGCGGTAGGCCTCGGCTCCGGCGGGGATGAAGAACGTGTCGTGCCGGCCCCAGACCGCGAGCACGGCGGGCTGCCGTTCGCGCAGCCACGCCTGCCAGGCCGGGTAGCGCTCCAGGTTGGTCTGGTAGTCCCACAGCAGGGACTTCATGTAGTCGGCGCGGCCGGGCAGGTCGAGCACGGCCTGGTCGGCGAGCGCCTGCTCCGGGTCGATGTGCTCGGGGTCCTTCGCGCCGGTGAGCCACTGGTGCCGCGTGCCGTCGATGCTCACGACCCAGTCGACCGACTCCTGGTCCACGGACCTGTCCTGCCACCAGCCGTTCAGCACCTGCATGTCCGGGCCGAGGCCGTCGGTGTAGGCGTTGCCGTTCTGCGTGATCACGGCCTTCACGCGCTGGTCGTGCTCTAGCGCCACGCGGAAGCCGACCGGCGAGCCGAAGTCGAACATGTAGACGGCGTAGTCGCCGATGCCGAGCTGGTCGATCACGCGGCCGGTGACGTCGGCCAGCCGGTCGAAGGTGGGGTCGCCGGGCAGCGGGTCGGACGAGCCGAAGCCCGGGTAGTCGATCGCGACGACGTGCCACGACGCGGCGAGGCGGTCGATCAGCCGCACGTAGGCGCGGGTGCTCGACGGATAGCCCGGCAGCAGGAGGACGGTCGGCCTGGCCGCGTCCCCCGCCTCGCGGACGAACACCTTCAGGCCGTCGATCTCGACGTGGCGGTGACGGATGGCGGGCATGTCGGTCTCCCTCGGTTCTGACTAATGGGTAAACCGACCGTATACACGTTAGGTCACGCGCCGCAAGGCCACCTGGCGGAAATCTGCTAACGTGTGAGATGTACTTCTAACCGTTAGGAGCGGGTGTGACGACACTGGCGGACTTCCAGGCGGCGGGGTTCCCGATGGGGGCCGAGCCGCTCGTCGCGCTCGACCTGGTGGACACGGAGGCGTTGTGCCTGGACCCGGTCAGGGACCTCCTGCCGGACGAGGAGGACAACGCGAAGTGGTGGGCGTTGCAGGCGGATCGCGTGCCGGCTGGGCCGCCGCCGTCGCTGGTCGCGACCCGGCGGCTGCGGGTCCTGCTGCGGAACCTGTTCGACGCGCACATGACGGGGACCGCGCCTGATCCGGCGTTGATCGCGGACCTCAACGCGGTCGCGGCGGCCGTGCCGACCAGCCCACGGCTCGACGGGTGGGGTGCCGACGCGCGCGCCGGGACCCGCTGGCACGACGACTACAACGGACACCCCGCGCTGGCCGCGATCGCGGGCGAGGCGATCCGGCTGCTGGCCGACCAGACACGGCTGGAGTCGCTGCGCGCGTGCGCCAACCCCGTCTGCTCGATGCTGTTCCTGGCCGAAAACCGGCGCCGGATGTGGTGCGCGGCCAACGTGTGCGGCAACCGCGCCCGCGTGGCCCGGCACTACGAGAAGACCCGCGCCTAGACCTTCGTGATCTGGTGCAGCAGCACCGCGAGCGGGCCGGGCATCGACAGGAACGGCGAGTGCGACGCCGGCAGGTGGTGCACGACCGACGCGCGCGCGGCCATCTCCTCCTGCAACGACGGCGGCATCGTCTTGTCGTTGTCGCACACCAGGTACGTGGACGGGATCGTGAGCCAGCCGGCCGCGCGCAGCCGGTCCGTGCCGGACCTGGCGCTCTGCGGCCGCAGCCGGGCGACGGCCCGTTCGGCCACCTGCGGGTCGACGTCGCCGTAGAACTGGGCCACCGCGTCGACCGGCGGCGGCACCAGGTCGGTGTCGAACGACGGCAGGCCCGCCACCTCGGCGATCGACGTCCCGGGCTCCACCATCCACGCCGCCAGGTAGACGAGGCGCGTCACGTGCGCCGCCCCGGCCGTCGCCTCCGTCACCGGGAAGCCGCCGTAGGAGTGCCCGACCACGGCGACCGGCCGGTCGATGGCGGTGATCGCGTGCCGGATGGCCTCGGCGTCCTCGTGCAGCCCGGCAGGCGTTCCGGCGCTCGGCAGGTCGACCGTCCGCGCGGTCCGGCCGAGCCGGTTGAGCTCGGCGACCAGCGACTCCCAGCACCACGGGCCGTGGTACGCGCCGTGCACCAGAAGGATGTCAGGTAAGAGCATCGGTTCTCCCGCCAAGAGGCCGGAATCCTCTCACGGGCATGCCTCACGCCGAAAAAGGCATTGGCAGATGTGGTCACGATGCGTGATTGTCATAGTTTATGACCATTGACTCGCTCTACCCACCGCTCATCAACGGCGAGTTCAAGGCGGTGACGGCCGAGACGTTCCCCGCCGTGAACGCCGCCACCGGCGAGCACCTGGCCGACCTCACCGCCTCCGGTCAGGCCGAGATCGACGCCGCCGTCGCCGCCGCGAAGGCCGCCTTCCCCGCGTGGGCCCGCACCCCCGCCGTCCAGCGCGCGCGGCTGCTGCTGAAGGTCGCGGACTGGCTGGAGGAGAACACCGACCGGCTCGTCCGGATCGACGCCCTCGACATCGGCCGCACGGTCTTCGAGCTCCCGCAGGACTACCGGCAGGCGATCGGCCAGTACCGGTTCTTCGCCGCGGCGATCATGACCCACGACGGCTGGACCAACTCCGTCCCCGGCGGCTGGGCGATCGCGAAGCGCGAACCGCTCGGCGTGGTCGGCCAGATCATCCCGTGGAACGTGCCGGCCATCATGGTCAGCTTCAAGCTCGCGCCCGCGCTGGCCGCCGGCAACACCGTGGTGCTCAAGCCGGACGAGAACGCCTCGCTGTCCACAATGGAGCTGGCGAAGCACCTGGCCGAGATCTTCCCGCCCGGCGTGGTCAACGTCGTCCCCGGCTTCGGCGAGACGGCGGGCGCCGCGTTGACCGCCCACCCGGACGTGGCGAAGCTCGCGTTCACCGGCTCGTCCGAGGTCGGCCGGATCATCGCGCACGCGGGCGCGTCCCGGCTCGTACCCGTGTCGCTCGAACTGGGCGGGAAGTCTCCAAACATCGTCTTCCCGGACATCGACGACATCGACGCCGTGGTCGACAACACGACGTTCGCCGCGACGTTCTGCAACGGCCAGTCGTGCCTCGCGGGCACCCGCCTGTTCGTGCACGACGACATCTACCCGGACTTCCTGGCGCGCCTGACCGCTGCGTTCCAGAACATCCGCGTCGGCTCCCCGCTCGACCCAGCCACCCGCCTCGGCTGTCTCGTTTCGCAGACGCAGGGCGAACGTGTCAGTTCGTACATCGAAGCGGGGCGCGCGGAGGCAAACCTCGTCACCGGCGGCGGCCGCGTCGACGTCCCCGGCAACGAGGCGGGCTGGTTCATCGAGCCGACGATCTTCGAGACGTCCAACGACACCCGCGTCGCCCAGGAGGAGATCTTCGGCCCGGTGCTGTCGATCCTCCGCTGGCACGACTTCGACACGATGATCGAGCAGGCCAACGACGTCGAGTACGGCCTGGCCTCCGGCGTCTACACCTCGAACCTGCGCAACGCCATGCGCACCGCCGACCGCCTGCAGGCCGGCAACGTCTGGGTCAACCAGTACGTGAACCTCGTCGACGGCTCCCCGTTCGGCGGCTACAAGAACAGCGGACTGGGCCGCGAGGTGTGCAAGGAGACACTTGACATGTACACGCAGCTCAAGAGCATCATGCTGGCGGAGCAGGTTCCTGCCCCGTTCTTCGTCTGAGGAGAGTCCAATGCGGACGTTGCGCCGGCTCGCGCTGGTCACGGCGGTCATCGGCCTGACGGCCGCCGCGTCCCCAGGAGTCGCCGGCGCGACACCGGGGTACGGGGTCAGCGCGGTCACGATCTTCGACCACACCGTCGGCGGAACCCAGTACGTGCTGCGCGAGATCACCATCGCCCCGGGCGGCTCCACCGGCTGGCACTACCACCCCGGCCCGGTGAAGGGCGTGGTCACCCAGGGCGTGCTGACCCACAACGAGTCCGACTGCTCGATCGACGGCATCTACCGGCCCGGTCAGTTCATCACCGAGCCCAACGGCACCGGGTACGTCCACATCGGACGGAACCTGACGACCGGCCCGGTGGTGCTGGAAGTGCTCTACCAGAACCCGGTGGGCGGCCCGCTGGCCGTGAGCACGCCGAACCCCGGCTGTTCCTTCGAGTGACGCGTCACCCGACCCAACGACGATAGGCGTCGGCGTCGACGTTGTTGCCGCAGATCACGGTGACGACGTGCCGCCCGGCGAAGCGGTCGCGGTCCTCCAGGACCGCGGCCACGCCTAGGGCCGCCGAAGGTTCGACGACCAGGCCGGCGTGCTCGAAGAGCAGGCGCATTCCCGCGATGATCGACGACTCGCTGACGAGCACGGCGTCGTCCGCCACGACGAGCAGGTCGTCCAGCACCTCCGCGATGGGGAACCGCCCGGCCACGCCGTCCGCGATGGTGTCGGCCGTCTCGGTCGTGACGACGCGCCGCTCGCGCCAGGACAGCGTCAACGCGGGCGCGCGCTCAGGCTGCACGCAGATCACCTCGACTCCGGGCCTGGCCGACTTGACGACGTGACCCACGCCCGTGGCCATCGCGCCGCCGCCCAGCGCGATCAGCACGGCGTCGAACTCGCCGTCCAGCTCGAGACCGATCGTCGCGGCGCCTTCGCACGTCTCGACGTCCAGACTGTCCTCCAGCAACCGGATGTCCCGTTCCGCCGCGATGCGCACCGCCCGTTGGCGGGCCAGCTCGAAGTCGCCGTCCACCAGCTCCAGCTCGGCCCCCAGCGCGCGGATCCGGTCCAGCTTGACCACGGGTGCCCGCGTCGAGGCCACCACCGTCACGTCGAGGCCACGCCGTCGTCCCGACCACGCGAGCGCCTGCCCCAGGTTGCCCGCGCTGGCGCACACCACGGCCCTGCGACCCTGCTCGACGAGACCGCTGGTGACGAGCTCGGTCCCCCGGCCCTTGAAGCTGCGCACCGGGTTCGCGGTCTCCAGCTTGACGCTCACGGCGCAGCCCAGCGCACGGCAGAGCGCCTCGCAGCGGAACAGCGGGGTGTCCAGGTACACCGGGTCGATCACCTGCCGGGCCGCGCGGATCCGGTCGAGGTCGAGGCGCATCACCGGCTCCTGTTCGCGTTGATCTCGTCGCGGTGCTCCAGCGCCCACTCGGCGAGCGCGATCACCAGCGGCATCAACGTCTTCCCGAGGTCGGTCAGCTCGTACTCGACCCGCGGCGGCACCTCGGCGTAGGCGGTGCGGCTGACGAGACCGTCCTCGACGAGGTGCTTCAGCGTCAGCGTGAGCATGCGTTGCGAGATGCCGGTGACGGTCTGCTCCAGCTCCTTGAAGCGCAACGGTCCCTCCCGCAGCGCGCCGACGACCAGCAGGCTCCACTTGTCGCCGATCCGGTCGAGGACCTGGCGGACCGCGCCCCCGTCGTCCATGGGCGGCGGGCAGCCGTCGGCACGCGTGAACCCGGTCACAGCCGGACCTCCTGTCCTGGACACATACACGGTTGTGCCTTTTGCAGCGACCTCAATGCAGACACAACATGAGGCTACGCACAAGGCGTAAGGATTGGAGTCTGCAATGAACATCGCACTGTGGGTGGCCCAGGTGCTGCTGGCCGTCGCCTACCTGGGCAGCGGCGTGATGAAGCTGGTCCGCTCGCGCGCGGAGATCATCGCGTCCGGCAGCGGGAACTGGGCGAAGGACTTCTCCGACTCGGCGGTGAAGGGCATCGGCGCCGTCGAGGTGCTCGGCGCGCTGGGATTGGTCCTGCCGTGGGCGACCGGCATCGCCCCGATCCTGACGCCGATCGCCGCCGCCGGGCTCGTCGTCGTCCAGCTCGTCGCGACGCGGGTGCACCTGAAGATCAACGAGACGAAGACGTTGCCCGTCAACGTGATTCTGCTGCTTCTGGCGGCTTTTGTCGCAATCGGCCGTTTCGCAGGCTGAACCCGTCGCGAAACGTCCCAACCAGACAATTCGCTTATAGTATGTAAAGTTTCCTATCATATTGACCAAGGGTCTAGACGTGTGCCACGCTCACCAAAATCGCCGCCCTCCAAGAGAAACCGGTCACACCGAGCGAGGGACACATGCGCAAAACCCTGCAAGCACTGGCTTTGACCGCTGTAGCGGCCACGAGTCTCCTCACCTCGCACTCGGCGATCGCCGCCCCCGTGGCGGCGAAAGCCGCGGCGTCCCCCTACGTTCCCGGCACCCTGCGCCCGTCCGCCGACCAGGCGACGCAGGACGCCGCGCTGATGAAGTACTGGAACTTCTGGAAGACGAACTTCCTGAGCACCAAGTGCGGTTCCGGTACTTATGCCGTGCTGTCCAAGGACGCCGACCACGCCTACGTCGCCGAGGGCGAGGGCTACGGCATGACGATCGCCGCGATGATGGGCGCCAAGGACCCCCAGGCGCGGGCGATCTTCGACGGCATCCTGAAGTTCGTGAAGGCCCACCCGTCGGTCAACAACAAGGACCTGCACGCGGCCGAGCAGGACGCGAACTGCAAGAGCGTCAACGGCAGCGACTCCGCGACCGACGGCGACCTGGAGATCGCGTACGGCCTGCTCGTCGCCGACAAGGTCTGGGGCTCCTCGGGTTCGGTGAACTACCTGGCCGAGGCCAAGCGGGTCATCAACGCCATCAAGGCGTCCGAGGTCAACTCCAGCTCGAAGTTCATGCTGCTGGGCGACTGGGGCAACGACGCCGAGTACAAGAACAGCTCGCGCTCGTCGGACTGGATGCCGGGCCACTTCCGGGCGTTCGCCAAGGCCACCGGTGACTCGACCTGGACCAGCGTCCGCACCACGCACGAGAACGCGATCACCAAGCTCCAGTCGCAGTTCTCGTCGACGACCGGCCTGCTGCCCGACTTCGTGGTGAACACGAACAGCAGCAGCATCAAGCCCGCGCCGGCGAACTTCCTCGAAGGCTCCTACGACGGCGCCTACAGCTGGAACGCCTGCCGCGACCCGTGGCGCCTCGGCGCCGACGCCATCACCGCGTCCGACAGCGCCGCGAAGGCCCAGGTCCGCAAGATGAACACCTGGATCCAGTCCAAGACCGGCGGCGACCCCGCCAAGATCGGCTCGGGCTACAAGCTGAACGGCACCGCCACCGAGTCAGGCGAGCACCCCTGCTTCACCGCGCCGTTCGCCGTGGCCGCCATGACCGACCCGGGCAGCCAGGCCTGGCTCGACAAGCTCTTCGCGCAGATCAACAAGTTCAGCCCGGACAAGAACGACTACTACGGCACCGGCATCACCCTCCAGGTGCTCATCATCCTGTCCGGCAACTTCGTCGCTCCTTAAGTCACCTCCGCCGCCCTGACCCACGGAGGTTTCCTTGCAGTACCGCAAAACCTGCGCGGTGGCGGTAACGCTGCTGGCGGCCACCCAGTGGACGCCGGCAGCGCAAGCCGCGACCGTCACCGTCACCACCGCGGCCCAACTCAAGACCGCACTGGCCAACGCCACCCCCGGCACGACCATCTCCCTGGCAGCGGGCACCTACCGAGGCTCGTTCGTCACCCAAAAGCCAGGCACGTCCTCCCAGCCGATCACCCTGACCGGCCCCACCACCGCGATCCTGATCAACGACGGCCCGTCCGGCGACCCACCGGACTGCCCCACACCGGCGCCAGGCTACGACTCGGGCTACGGCCTCTGGCTGTCCAACGCCCCATACTGGAACCTGACCGGCTTCACCGTCGCGGAGTCCAAGAAGGGCATCGTCGCCGACAACTCCCACCACACGGTCATAGACCGGGTGACCGTCCACCACGTCGACGAGGAGGGCGTGCACTTCCGCAAGTCCTCCGCGGACAGCATCATCCGCAACTCCAAGATCACCGACACCGGCCTGGTCCAAACCGGCTACGGCGAAGGCGTCTACATCGGCTCGGCCGAGTCCAACTGGGAGTGCCACGGCAACAGCAACGGCACCGACAAGAGCGACCGCGTCCAGGTCCTCGACAACACCATCGGCCCGAACGTCACCGCCGAACACATCGACATCAAGGAGGGCACCCAGAACGGAGTGATCCGAGGCAACACCTTCACCGGCCAAGGCATCTCAGGCCAGCACTCCGCCGACTCCTGGGTGGACGTGAAGGGCTCCGGCTACCTCCTGGAGAACAACACAGGCACCTTCCGCAAACCGGGCACCCTCGCCAACGGCTACGAGACCCACCAGATCACCGGCGGCCTCAGCGGCTGCGGCAACACCTGGAAGAACAACAGGTCGGACGTGGGCAACTCCGGCGAGTACGCCATCAAGATCACGACGCTGTCCCAGTGCACCAGCAAGCCCAACGTGGTCTACGCGTCCAACACGGTGACAGGCGCCAAGAAGGGCCTGACCAACGCCAAGGTGACGCCGTAGCCCCCGCCGAGCTACCCGACCTCAACGCAATGCCGAAGGCGAGGCGTCCTTCCTGGGCGCACCACGGCAACCGGTAGTGACGTGACGTACCTGCCCAAACGCGCCCACGCCGCAAAGAGATTGGGGCTTGACTTTGGGTGCGAGAAGCTAGCACCTCGCAAGGGCCCCGAAGTCAAGCCCCAATCTCTATCGACGCGCCAGCGGCGATGACGCAACCAACACTCGTCCAAGGTCTCTGCACCCCAACGCGCCCAAACAACAAAGGTGACCCGACCGGCCCACCCCACAGCCGCCATCCGACGGATTCCACAGAAACTCGGGTTTGACCAAGCCCCAAACCGGGCATTGGATCGCTCATGATGGCGTCGTACTGGGAAACCGCCCGAACCGGTTTCCTGGCGTTCGTAGGGGTAGGACTACTGGTCCTGGTCCCCCTGATCCTCCTGCACTACTTCCGCTTCCGCCGAGTAGAGCCCCGCCGAGCGTTCGTCCTCTACGGCCTGCTCCTCTACGGCCTGGTAGCCCTGGCGCTGATCTTCCTCCCCTTCCCCACAGACCCGGCCAACCTGTGCACCGGCGACCAGATGCTGTCCACCACCCCGTTCCAGTGGGTCACCGACATGAGCAACAACATGGCGGCCTACGGACGGCACGGCATAGCCGCCATGGTCCAATCCCAGGCCTTCCTCCAGCAGCTCTTCAACGTCGCGCTCTTCGTCCCCCTCGGCATAGTCCTGCGCAAGGCCTACAGCAAGGGCCCCCTGGCGGTGATCGCCATCGCCGCAGGCCTCTCCCTGGCCGTGGAAGTGGTCCAGTACACCGGCAACCTGGGCTTCTACCCGTGCCCGTACCGGATCGCCGACGTGGACGACCTGATCTCCAACACCTTCGGCGGCCTGCTGGGCTGGATGCTCGCCCCGGCCGCCTTCGTGGTCCCACGAGTCCCCTCGTCAGAGGAGTCCGAGGCGCCTCAGGGAACCGTGACCGTGCCGCGGAGGCTGCTGGGCCTGATCTCCGAACTGGTCCTGGTGATCGTGATCGCCAAGCTCGTACTGCACAGCAACCCGCTGTGGGCGGTCTGCGTCCTGGCGGCCTTCCGCATCGTCCTGCCGGCGGCAACCAACGGCATGACCATCGGCGGCATCCTCTTCAACTACCGCATCCGAGCGGAAACAGGCGCCCGCGCCAACCCTCTCCTCCTCATCCCACGCGAACTGCTCGGCTTCACCGGCTTCATGGCGTACGCGACGGTCGTGTCGCCGAAAATCAACATCGGCTGGTGGGACCTGGCGATCGTGGCGCTGTACGTGGGCGGCGCGTTCGTCGTACCGATCTTCCGCCGCGACCAGCGGGGGTGGCACGAACAGGTGGCGCACACCAGGGACGTGTTCACCCACGAGAAGGCCGGGTACCCGGACCGCCATGACGACGTACACGCACACAGCTGAGGCGGACATCCCGGCCGACACGCTGTTCGGTTTCCTGGCCGAGCCGCGCAACCTGCCGCGCTACTTCCCGCAGATGACCGCCGCCGAACCGGAAGGCGGCGAGCAGGTCCACGTGGAGGCCGAGGTGCACGGCCACCACGTGGAGGGCGAGGCGTGGGTGCGGCCCGACGCGGAACGCCGCACCCTGGAGTGGGGTGCCGAAGGTCCGGACGACTACCACGGCGAACTGCAGGTCGAGGAGGTCGCGCCGGGACGGTCGCGGATCACCGTGAGCCTCCACAGCGTCCGGGAGGCGCGGGGTGACGAGGTGCAACGCGGGCTGGAGCAGACGGTGGCGGTGCTGACCCAGACCGCCGCGGCGGACGACCGGGCGGACTAGAGCAGCTCCGCGAGCAGTGCGGCGGCCCGCGCCGCCCCGTCCTGCTCCACCTCCCGGTAGGAAACACGACGGCCCAGCTCTTCCGCGATGGCCGAGGCCAGCCCGTCCGCCACGTCCTCGTAGCTCATGTGCCGGCCGGCGCCGTACCGGTCGAGCCGGTGCCGCACGTGGAAGTTCTGCTCGAAGTGGTGCCGCAGCGGAACGTAGATGAACGGGCGGCGGGCCGCGGTCAGCTCCATGCACGTGGTCAGCCCGCCCTGGACCACCGCCACATCGCACGCGGCGAGCACCTGCGGCAGATCAGGAACGAACCCGCGGATCGAGACCGCCGGATGCACCGGCAACGCCGACGGATCGATCCGAGGCCCGGTGACGACGAGAAACCTCAACCCTGGCACGAGTCGAACCGCCTCGGGCACAACGGAGAGCACGAGCCTCAACAACGACTCCCCCACCCCCGAACCACCCACCGTCACCACGCACAGCTTCTCGCCCGCACGAACGCCGATCCGGCGGCGCACCGCAGCCGACGCGCGTTCGGACGGTGGGTCGAACCCCGTGACGTAGCCGGAGAAGTCGAAGTTCTGCTCCGTCCACTCGCGAATCGCCGGCAACCCCTCCCCGAACGGCAGCGTGACCACGTCGTCCGGGTTGCCGACGAACACCGACCGGTCCCGCACCCGGCGCAGCCGCGCCCGTTGCGAGATCATCTCGAGGTTGTAGTCGGCGGTGAGGCGCTGTTCCCGGGCGCCGCCGTCGGGCATGGGCAGCCAGCCGACGAAGTCCGTCAGCCACGCGAACGAGAACCGCTTCAGCCCGGGGTTCTCGTGCAGGAAGTAGTCGACGTCCCAGGCCTCGTCGCCGACGACGAGGTCGTACGGCTCGGCCTCCAGCAGGTCCTGGAACACCATGAAGTTGTTCACCAGCACCGCGTCCAGCCGCCGGAACGCCTCGAAGACGTGCAGGTCGTGCTCCCCGGAGTCCTCCTCGACGTGCGCCGACTCGTTCGCCAGCCACGCCGACGCCGGGTGGATCCGCTCCTGAGCGGGCCCGAGCACCTCGGTCACCGGGTGCTGGGCGAGCCAGTCGATCTCCAGCCGCGGCTCCAGCTTGCGCAGCTCGGTGGCGATGGCCAGGTCGCGCCGGGCGTGCCCGAGACCGATCGGCGAACTCAGGTAGAGCGCCCGCAACGGCCGGGTCCGGGACGTCCGCACGGTCCGGGCGACGGGGTGCACGCGGTCGACGAAGTCCTTGATCAGCAGGTTGATCCGGACCGGGTCGCGCGCGTGCACCCCGTGCCCGGCGCCGTCGATCAGCACGAGGTCGCCACCGGTCAGCTCGGCCAGGCGCGCGCCGATGGCGTGCGGACGGATCTGGTCGTCGGTCCCGTGGATCACCAGCACCGGGCACCGGAGCCGCCTGCACTCGTCCTCGATGGACCCCGAGGCCAACCGCCCGGCGGTCGTGTCGACGAGCGTGACCGGGTCGATCTCGTGCGCCCACCGCACCGCGTCCTCGATCTGCTTCGTCGAGTGGGGTTCGGCGAACATGCGCGCGAAGAACCACGAGGTGAAGTCGTCGTAGCCGCCGCCGAGCCAGCAGTGCCGGTTGTACGGCGTCGCGCCTTCCTCCGCCTCCCAGGCTTCCCGCTCCAGCTCCTGAACGCCGATGAGCGACCCGCTGGCCGGCCCGATCGCGACGATCCCGGTGACCCGCGAGGGATGGCGAGCCGCCGCGAGCACCGACCACGCGTCGCCACGGGACAACCCCACCAGCACGGCCCGCGCGGTGTCGGTGGCGTCCAGCACGGCGATCGCGTCCTCGGCGTACTCCGAATCCACATAGGACTCGAAGCCGACAGGCCGGCTGGACTCGCCGCTGCCGCGCCCGTCGAACGTCACCACCCGGAAGTGCCGCGCCAGGAAGGGAACCTGGGCCTTCCAGAACAGGGACGGCACGATCGACCAGGTGGGCATGAGCAGCAGCGTCGGCCTGCCTGGGTTGTCGTAGACCCGGAACGCGAGCCGCACCCCGGCGCGGTCGGCGAACCCGGTGCGGTCGGCCTCGCGCACCGGGCGCGGCTCGGCGTTCACGGGCGGACTTCGAGGACCTGGTTGAACGGCGTCTGCGCGACACCGGCGAACCGGGTGAACCCGCCGGCGACCGCGACGTCGCGCAGCCGTGCGGGCCCGGCCTGGGTGCCCAGCGCGAGACCGACGTCCTGCGACAGCGACGCGGGCGTGCACAGCAGCGTCGAGAAGCCGTAGTAGGTGCGGCCGACGGGGTTGAGGTTGTCCTCGACCCGGTCACCAGCCATCGGTTCGACGATCATCCACGTGCCGTCGGCCGCCACCGCGTCCCGCACGTGCTGCGCGGCGCCGACCGGGTCGCCCATGTCGTGCAGGCAGTCGAACATGGTCACCAGGTCGTAGCCGGTGCCGGTGAAGTCCTTGGCGGACGCCACCTCGAACGTGACGCGGTCGCTCACCCCGGCGGCCTCCGCCCGTTCGCGCGCGACCTGGATCGACTCCGGGTGGTAGTCCGACCCGACGAAGGTGGAGGCCGGGAACGCCTGTGCCATCAGGATCGTTGATGCCCCGTGGCCGCAGCCGACGTCCGCGACCCGTGCGCCGGCGCGGAGCTTGTCGACCACACCGTCCAGCGCGGGGAGCCAGCCGTCGATCAGGTTGGCCGAGTAGTTGGGCCGGAAGAACCGCTCGCAGCCGACGTGCACGTCGGTGTCGTGCTCGTGCCAGCCGACGCCGGACCCGCTGCGCGCCGCGTCCAGCACCCGTCCGGCGTCGTGGACGGTGCCGAGCGCGATCTGGAACATGCCGGGCAGGAACGCCGGGCTGTCCTCGACCGTCAACGCCACGGCGTGCTCGATCGGCAGCGCATACCTGCTGGTGGCGGGGTCGTAGGTGACGTACCCGCCCGCCGCCTGGGCGTTGAGCCACTCCCGCACGTACGGCTCGGCGGTGGCCGTCCGGTCGGCGAGCTCGGCGGCGCTGACCGGTTCCCCGTCGGCCATGGCGCGGTAGTAGCCGAGCTTGTCGCCCATCACCACGAGCGCGGCGTTGAGCGTGGCGCCCACCTCGTCGACGGCGCGGAACACGAACTGCATGAGCTTGTCGGTGTCGACCTCGGGTCTTGTCGTGGTCATCTCTTTCCCTCCCTGGTGAGGGTCCGGAACCTATGAGCGGCGGCGACGTGGCCGCATCAGGTGCCCCACCTAGGGTTTCGCCGACCTACACTCCCCCGTGTGCTGATGGGGCGCGACTCGGAACGGCACCGGATCGAGCGGCTCGTCGCGAGCGCCCGGATCGGCCGCGGAGGCGCGCTCGCCCTCACCGGCGAACCGGGCGTCGGCAAGACCACGCTGTTGCGCTTCGCCGCCTCGTGCGCCACCGGCATGACGGTGGTGCGGGCGGCGGGCAGCGTTCCCGAGCGCGAGATCCCGTTCGGCGGGTTGCACCAGGTGCTGAGACCGGCCCTGGACCGCCTGACCGAGATCCCCGCGCCGCAGGCCCAGGCGTTGTCCGTGGCGCTCGCCCTGTCGTCCGGTCCCGCGATCGACCGGTTCGCGGTGGGGGCCGCGACGCTGAGCCTGCTGTGCCGGTTCGCCGAGGACCGGCCGCTCGCGGTGCTGCTGGACGACCTGCACCTGGTGGACCGCGCCTCGGTGGACGCGCTGGCGTTCGCCGCCCGGCGCGTGGCCGCCGACCCGATCGTGCTGCTGGCCACGACCCGCGCCCCGGACCCACCGCTGCCCACCCTGGCGCTGACCGGCCTCGACCTCGCCACCGCGCGGGACCTGGTGACGAGCCGGTCCGGCCCGGTGTCCCCCGAGCACATCGCCCGCCTGCACCGCGCGACGGCGGGCAACCCGCTGGCGTTGATCGAACTGGCGGGTCGCCGGGTGGACACCTCGCCGGAGGCCCCGCTGCCGGTGTCGGCCGCGCTGGCGCACGAGTTCGCCGCGCAGGCCCGCTCGCTCGGCCCGGCCGGGCAGGCGGCGGTGCTGGTCGCGGCCGTGGCGGGCGCCGACCTGCGGGTGGTGGCCGGAGTGCTCGGCGCCGAGGTGGACGCGCTGGCCGAGGCGGAGAGCGCCGGACTGGTCACGATCGCCGACGGACGCGTGGAGTTCCGGCACCCGCTGATCCGCGCGGCCGTCTACGGGGACGCCGACCCGCAGCGGCGCCGGTCGATCCACCGGGCCGTGGCGGCGGTGGTCGGCGAAGGCTCCGACCGGCACGCCTGGCACCTGGCCGAGGCCGTGGTCGGACCGGACGCCGAGGTGGCCGGCCTGCTGGTCCAGGCGGCGGTGCGGGCGCACGACCGCAGCGCGCACGACGTGGCCTCGGCCGCCTACGAACGGGCCGCGCGGCTCAGCCCCGACCTCGACCGGCACGCGGCGCTGTGCGTGTCGGCGGCGGAGTCCGCGTGGCTCGCCGGTGAGACGAGACGGTCCGTCGCGTTGCTCGACCAGGCCGGCCCGGGCAGTGCGGTCGAGCTGCGGGCGGCGATCGCGGCCCGCACCGGTTCGCTGACCGAGGCCCGCGACCTCTGCCGCGTGGCCGCCGCGGCCGCCGGCACCCCGGACGCGGCCGTCGTCCTGCTCGCCGACGCCGTCAACGCCTGCTTCTACCTCGGCGACACCGCCACCGGCGTCGCCCTCGCCCACGACATCGAGGCCCGGCTCGCCCTGGTCACCACCCCGAGGGCGGCGGGTCTCGGTCAGATGGCCGCCGGGGTCGCCCGAATCCTCGCCAACCTCGGTGGCGCCGACCAGATCCGTGCCGCCGTCGAGCTCCTCACGTCCTCCGGTCTCCTGCGCGAGGACCGCAGCAGGCTGTCGTGGTTGATGATCGGCCCGATGTTCCTGCGCGACGCCGACTCGGGGACGGAGCTGCGCCGCACCGTCGCGAACGCCCGCACCGAGGCCGCCGTCGGCACCCTGCCCGCCCTGCTCTTCCACGTGGCGAGGGACGAGGCCACCACCGACCAGTGGGCGCGCGCCGAAGCCACCTACGACGAGGCGACGCACCTGGCCCGCGAGACCGGCCAGGAGACCGACCTCGCCATGTGCCTCGCGGGCAGGGCGTGGCTGCAGGCCAGGCTGGGCAACGAGAACCGCTGCCGGGACCTGGTCGCGGAGGCCCTGCCGCTCTGCCGGTCCCGCGACATCCACATCGGACGGGTCTGGTCGCTGTTCGCGTTGGGAGAGCTGGAACTCGGCCGCGGTGACCCGGCGAAAGCACTGGTGCACCTGGAAGAGCTCGCCGGCCTGCTCGCCGAGCTGAAGCTGACCGACCCCGACCTGTCCCCCGCTCCGGAGCTCACCGACGCCCTGGTCCGGCTGCACCGCCGCGACGAGGCGGTGCCCATCGCCGAGCGCTTCCGGGACGAGGCGGCGGCCAAGGGCCAGCCCTGGTCGATGGCGCGCGCCGAACGGACGTCAGGCGTGCTCGGTGAGGATTTCGAAACGCACTTCGAGGCGTCGTTGCGTTACCACGAAAGGACTTTGGACGAGTTCGAGACCGCCCGCACGCATCTCGCCTACGGTGCCCGCCTGCGCCGGGCCCGCCGCCGGGCCGACGCCCGCCCGCACCTGCACGCCGCGCTGGAGACGTTCGAGCGCCTCCGCGCGGCCAGATGGGCGGACCTGGCCGCGGTCGAACTGGGCGCCACCGGCGAGACGATCAAGCGCCGCGACGAGGAGGAAACCCTGACACCGCAGGAGTTGCAGGTGTCCTTGCTGCTCGCGGAGGGCAAGACCACCCGCGAGGTCGCCGCCGCGTTGTTCCTGAGCCCGAAGACCATCGAGTACCACCTGCGCAAGGTCTACACGAAGCTCGGCATCCGCTCACGCGCCGAACTGGCCGACCGGCTGCCCTGACGCCCAGGCGAACCCGTCGGGGTCGGTGAACTGCCCGGCACCGTGCATCTCGACGCGGTGCGAACCGGAACCTTCCGGCGCGACGCCCGCGTCCTTGGCCAGCGCGCGCCGCCGGTACAGGCCCAGCTTGATGCCGCCGGTCCCGGCGAACTGCACGTACATGCGGCCGAAGCTCTTCTCCACGACGAACCCGTGGTCCACGTAGCACTGCCTGCTCGCGGCGACGTCCGTGGCACCGATCAGCAGCACGACGTCCTCGACCGCGCCGGTGACCGGGGCGGTGTCCTTCTTGGCCGACGTCGCGACCTTCCAGATCGTGCCGTCGGGCGCCTGCACGACACCGCCGTAGCCCCAGATCGACTTGGCGGCGGGCTTGAGCACCGTCGCGCCGGCCTTGATCGCGCCGTTGATCAGGACGTTGACATCGCCGGGCTGCGCCACCGTGAGCGAGAGGGTGAAGCCGCGGAAACCGGTCGCCGGCTCCTGCGAGGCACGCAGGCGCAGCCGGGAGCCGAGCCCGAAAGCGTTGGCGTAGAAGCGTTCGGCGGCCGCGAGGTCGGCCACTTCGAGGGTGATCGCGTCGAATGAGGTCATGCCGGAAACGCTATTCGCCACCCCTCCCGCGGTGCTTCTCGATTCCTGACCGCTGTAGCGGGTGGCGTTCGGGCGACGTCGCCGCCGTGACCCAGGACACTGGACGATCACCCACCAAAGCGGGGTAGAGTCCACTTAAGCAAGCGGGGTGCAGTCCGGTTACCCCGAGAAGCTCAGAGGGACTCACATGACGCACATCGGAATCATCATCGGCAGCACCCGCCCCGGCCGGAACGGCGAGCAGGTCGCCCGGTGGGTGCTGGAGAACGCGGAACAGCGCGACGACGCGACGTTCGAACTGGTCGACCTCAAGGACTTCCCGCTGCCGCACCTCGACGAGCCGATGCCGCCGATGATGCAGCAGTACCAGCACGACCACACCAAGGCGTGGTCGGCGAAGATCGCTCAGTTCGACGGGTTCGTCATGGTCACGCCCGAGTACAACCACTCCACGTCCGGCGTGCTCAAGAACGCGATCGACTACCTGTTCGCCGAGTGGAACAACAAGGCCGTCGGCTTCGTGTCGTACGGCGGCGTCGGCGGCGCCAGGGCCGTCGAGCACCTCCGCCTCGTCGCGGGCGAGCTCAAGCTGGCGGACGTGCGCACGAGCGTGTCGCTGTCGATGTTCACCGAGTTCACGAACTTCACCGACTTCCACCCGTCGGACTTCCAGGTGGCCACGCTGTCGACGATGTTCGACGAGCTCGTGGCCTGGAGCACCGCCCTCGCCCCGCTGCGCGACCGTCAGCTGCAGCAGGCCTAGTGCTGCCGTTCGGCCGTCCCCGCGAGGAACGGGCCGACGCCGCCCGCAACCGGGCCCACCTGCTCGACGTCGCCCGTCAGATGGTCGCCGAACTGGGCGCCTGCACCGTCACGATGGACGGCCTCGCCGAGCGCGCGGGCCTGGGCAAGGGCACGGTGTTCCGCCGCTTCGGCACCCGCGCGGGCATCTTCCACGCCCTGTTCGACGAGGAGGAGAAGCGCTTCCAGCACCGGCTGATGACCGGGCCCGCACCTGTGGGGCCCGGCGCTCCGGCCGCGGACCGCCTCCTCGCGTACGGCCGGGCCCGGCTGGAGTTCCTGCTGGACCACACGGCACTGGCCCGCGCGTCGCTCGACCCCGCCAAGCCGGTCCCGGCCGGCGCGAGCCCGTCGCTGTTCCACGTCCGGATGCTCCTGGCCGAGGCCTGCCCGGACGTGAGCGGCACCCTCGCCGTGCAACTGGTGGCCGCGCTGGAGGGCCCGATCCTGCTCTACCTCCAGGACCCCGGCCAGACCCCGGACCCGTCCCGGCTCGTCGACGATCTCGTCGCGGGCTGGGAGCTCCTGGTCAGCCGCCTCACGGCACCAGCCGCGGCACCACCTTCACGTACACCACCATCCCGACCACCTCGACCATCGTCTGCGTGACCACGACGACGGCCGCGACGTCCCCCGGCAACGCCAGCGCGAGCGGCAGCACCACCAGCGAGTTGCGCGTGGCCCCGGTGAACACGATGGCCCGCCCGGCCGGTCCGTCCACTCGGAACACCCGCGCGACCGCCAGCCCTGCGAACGCCATCACCACCAGGAACACCACGTAGAACGGCACCGCCCGCGCCACCAGCCCGAGGTCGCCGAGCTTCGGCACCTGCGACGCCACCACCGTGAACAACGTAGCCGCCATCAACGGCACCATCGACGTGCTGACAGCGCCGATGACCCGCGCCGCGAACGTCTGCGTGAGCCACGCCAGCACCAGCGGCACCACGATCAGCACCACGAACGCCTCGACGAACGGCCCAGGCTCCACCACCGCCAGGTCCGCCCCGAGGAACACCCACAGGTACCCGGGCAACAACACCATCTGCGCCAGCAACAACAACGGCGTCGCCGCCAGCAATCGCCGGCTGTCACCACCAGCAAGCCCGCTGAACACGATCACGTAGTCCACACATGGCGTGAGCAGCACCAACAACACACCCACGCGCACGGCCTGATCGTCGGGCAGAAACGCGAAGAGCGCGCCCACCACCAACGGCACCACTACGAAGTTCACGACCAGCGCCGCCGCCAGGAACCGCCCGGACCGCAACGACCGCCCCAGTTCCGCCACTGGAACCTGCAGGAAAGTCACGTACAGCAGCACCGCCAGCACGGGGTTGATGGCGTGCTCCCACGCGGGCCCCGCGCCGGGGGCGAGCCACCCGGCCACCCCGCCCGCCGCGAGCGCGCCGAGGTAGACGGCGACCTGGTGACGTTCCATCCCCGCGACGAACCCCGGCAAAACACCCTCCCGATCAGCTGATCAGGACGATAACCCCGGCAACCGCACGGCCCGCCACTCGCACCGGCTCGCACAGCACCGCCGCACACCGTAGCCACCGCCCCGCGCCACCACACCGGCTCGCACAGCACCAGCGGCGCCCCACCGCAGCCACCGCCCGGCGCCACGACACCCGGCTCCCCGCCCGGCGGCGCTCCTCGCTCGGCGCCGCCACACCAGTTCCCCCGGCCGAGCAGCGCCACACCGCGGCCCCCGCCCAGCGCCACCACGCGCGGTTCCCCGCCCAAGTGCCATCACACAGACGCCCACCACCACCCCACTCGCGAGCCCCTGCCCGAAGCTCACCGCGGCCACCACCCCCGCGAGCCCGCCCACCTTCTTCTCAGCAGCACGAGCCGCCATCGCGCACCCCCAGCCCCTCGAACGGCAGCGGACACGCCGGCGTGTGCGAGCACGCGACCAGGTCGTCGCACCCGGCCGTGATGGCCGCCCGCAGCGTGTCCCTGATGACCTCCAGGTCCACGGTCTCTCCGCCGTCGGCAACGTGCACGCCGCCGGCGCCCACACCTCTTCGCTCATGCATCGACGGTAAACCCGTACCCGAGCCCCGGATGCAAGCTCAGGAGCGGAAGAAGTCCTTCAACGCGGCCGCTACCTCGCCGGGGCGTTCCTCCGGCAGGTAGTGGTCGCAGTCGAGCGCCTGACCGCGCACGTCCCGCGCGTAGGCCTTCCAGATGTTCAGAACATCGTAGTGACGGCCGACGAACCCGTGCTCGCCCCAGAGCGCGAGCACCGGCGCCTCCACGATCCCGCCCTCGCGGTCGTGTTCCAGGTCGACGCCGGCGGCGGCGCGGTAGTCGGAGCAGGACGCGGCGATCGCGGCCGGGTCGGAGAAGCACCGCACGTACTCCTCCATCGCCGCCGGGTCGAACGGGGTGCCGCCGTGATGCCGGCTCCGCATCCGCGCCTCGATCCAGAACCTCGGGTCGGCGCCGATCATGCGCTCGGGGATGCCGTTGGGCGCGGCCAGGAAGAACCAGTGGAAGTAGCCGAGGCCGAAGTCCTTGTCCGCGTGCTCGAAGGCGTGCCGGGTGGGCACGATGTCCAGCACCGCGAGCTTGGTGACCGCCTCGGGCGCGTCCAGGGCGAGCCGGTGGCCGACCCGTCCGCCGCGGTCGTGGCCCGCCACCCCGAACCGGTCGAAGCCGAGCTCCGCCATCACCGCCAGCTGGTCCGCGGCCATCGCGCGCTTCGAGTACTCGGCGTCGTCCGGGCCGGGCGCGGGCTTGTCGCTGTCGCCGTACCCCCGCAGGTCGGTGACCACCACGGTGAAGTCCTCGGCCAGCTTCGGCGCCACCCGATGCCAGATGACGTGGGTCTGCGGATAGCCGTGCAGGAGCAGCAACGGCGGCCCGTCCCCGACGATCCCCACTCGGATGTTCACACCATCCGAGTTGACGGTCCTGCGCTCGAACGGCAGCGGGACGCTCACGACACGCGGTCCAGCACGGCCTGGGTGAACTCCGCGGTCGAGGCGGTCCCGCCCAGGTCAGGAGTGCGGACGGGGGTCTGCGCCAGCACGTCGGCCATTGCCTGTTCGACGGTCGCGGCGGCTTCGGCGTTCCCGAGGTGGTCGAGCATCAGCGCGGCGGTCCAGATCGCGCCCAGCGGGTTCGCGACGCCCTTGCCCGCGATGTCGGGCGCGGAGCCGTGCACCGGTTCGAACATCGACGGGAAGTCGCGCTCGGGGTTGATGTTCGCGGACGGCGCGATGCCGATGCTGCCCGCGACGGCCGCGGTGAGGTCGCTGAGCACGTCCCCGAACAGGTTCGAGCCGACGATCACGTCGAACCTCGCCGGATCGAGCACCACCTTGGCGCACAGGGCGTCGATGTGCTCGGAAGTCCAGTCGATGTCCGGAAAGGACAGTGCGGTCTCCGCGACCACCTCGTCCCAGAACGGCATGGTGTGCACGATGCCGTTCGACTTGGTCGCCGAAGTCACGTGCCCGCGCCGCTCCCCGGCCAGCCGGAACGCGTACGCGGCGATCCTCTCGACGCCCGCCCGCGTGAAGACCGACTCCTGGACGGCCATCTCCTCCGGGAAACCGCGCCCGAACCGGCCACCGACCTCGCTGTACTCGCCCTCGACGTTCTCCCGCACCACGACCAGGTCCATCGCCGCCGCCCCGCGCACCGGGCTCTCGACCCCCGCGAACACCTTGACCGGCCGCAGGTTCACGTACTGCCGGAAGCTCCGCCGGATCGGGATCAGCAGGCCCCACAACGACACGTGGTCCGGCACCGACGGATCCCCGACGGCGCCGAGCAGCACCGCGTCGTGGTGCCGGATCTGCTCCAGCCCGTCGGCGGGCATCATCGCGCCCTCCGCGACGTACCGCGCGCACGACCAGTCGAACTCGTCGTAGGCGAACGAGATCCCGTGCCGCCGCCCGGCCGCGTCGAGCACCCGGCAGGCCGCGGGCGTCACCTCCTGGCCGATGCCGTCTCCCGGGATGAGCGCGATGCGGTGAGTGACCATGACTCCGATGACATCACCATCCGAGCGCCCGCGTCCAAGACGTGCGTCCACCCAGCGTTAGAGGCTCTGGCTATGAGCGACGTCGAGGAACGCGCTCGCGGCGGGGCTGAGCTCACCGGGGCCCGCGACGAGCGCGAGGTGCAGGTACCGGGCGGGTTCGAGGGCGAGCACGAGCGCCCCGGCCTGCCGGGCGAGCGGCGCCCACGACTCGGCCAGCACCGCCATCCCGACACCGCAGAGCACGAGCGGCAGGATCGCCTCCCGGTGTTCGGTCTCGACGACCTGGGTGATCTCCACGCCGCTCGCGGCGATCTCGTCCACGACCCGCCGCATGCCGGTGCCGGGCTGGCCGACGATCAGCCGAAGCCCCGCGAGGTCGGAGTGCCGCACCACGGTGTCCGGCGCGAACGGCCCGTCGTGCGGGCAGACCAGCACGAACCGTTGCCTGCCCAACGGCGTCACCCGCACCCGTGAGTCCTGCAGCGGCTCACTCGCGCCGAGCAGCCCGAGCTCCGTCCGTCCACTTCGGACCTCGTCGACGACGTCCTCCGCCGTGAACGCCGACCGCACCGAGATCGACAACCCGGGATGCTTCTCCGTGACGGCCTTGATGATCCGCGCCAGCGGCTCGACCGACTGCGACGGCATCGCGGCGATCTCGACCCGCCCCACCCGCAGGTCCGCGACCTCCGCGACGCTCGCCCTGGCCGTGGCGAGCACGCGGACGACCTGCCGGGCCGGTCCGATGAGCGCCTCGCCCGCGTCCGTCAGCACCAACCGGCGGCCCGCTCGCCGGAACAGGTCGATGCCGAGGTCGCGTTCGAGCGCCCGGATCGCCTGGGACAGCGACGGTTGCGCGACGTGCAGGGCGGCCGCGGCCTTGTTCACGCTGCCGTGGTCCACGACGGCGAGGAAGTAGCGCAGCTGCCGGACGTCCATCCCCGCAGGCTAATCGGCGAACGCGTCCGCCTGCGACCGGTAGAGCCGCGCGTAGTGCCCGCCCCGCCCCAGCAGCTCCTGGTGCGACCCGAGTTCCGCGACCCCGCCACCGGCCAGCACCACGATCAGGTCGGCGGACCTGACGGTCGAGAAGCGGTGCGTGACCAGGACCGTGATCATGCCGTGCGCGCCGTCGGTGGCCCTGGTCATGCTGTCGAACAGGGCATCCTCGGTGAACGCGTCGAGCGAGGCGGTCGGTTCGTCGAAGAACCGCACCAACGGGGTCGTGCGCGCCAGGCCGCGGGCGAGCGCGAGCCGTTGCCACTGGCCGGTGGAGAGATCCGTGCCGCCCCACGCCGTGCCGAGCTGGGCGTCCTGCGCCAGCACGTCGGCGCCCGCCCTGGTGATCGCGGCGCGGACGTGCGCGGGGTCGTCGAGGTGGGGCAGGTCGCCGACGCCGACCGCCTGCTGGACGGTGAGCTCGAAGCGGGCGAAGTCCTGGAACGCCGCCGCGAGCCTCTCCCGCCACGCGTGGACGTCCAGGTCGGCGAGGTCCACGCCGTCGACCGTGATCCTGCCCTCGGTGGGCTCGTACATCCTGGTCAGGAGCTTGACGAGGGTGGTCTTGCCCGCGCCGTTCTCGCCGACGACCGCCAGCGCGCGCCCCGCCGGGATGGTCAGCGAGACGTCGCGCAGCACCCACCTGTCCGTGCCGGGATAGCGGAACGACACGTTCTCCAGCCGGATGCCTTCGACGATCTCGTGCGGCGCGGGCAGGGTGCCGGACGCGGTGCGGGCGTGGTCCTGGAGCCAGAGGAAGCGGCGGACGGTGTGCAGGGTGCGGCCGAAGCCCGCGACGGCCTGGATCGGCCAGATGACCGCGGTCTGCACCTGCTGGCTGAGGTAGATCGCGAGCACCACGTCGCCGGGCGCGGAGTTGCCCTGAAGTGCTTGGTGCAGCACGAATCCGACGGCCGCGACCACGCCGATGACGTAGAGGACCTGCTGGGCGAGCGAGGCGAGCGCGACCTTTCGTTCGGCCTGTTCGAGCGGGCGGCGCTGGGCGGTCCAGAGCGTGCCGATGCGGCGTTCGAGGTCGTCGGCGAGCCCGAAGAGCCTCACCTCGACGGCGGCGTCCCGGTCCTGGGCGACGGTGCGCAGGTGGCGGGCGGTGCGGCCGGGCAACGCCGAGTCGTCCTCCGCCTGGGAGCGCCACCGCTGCTGGGCCTTCGTGATCAGCAGGGCGGGCAGCGCGAGCAGCACCAGCGCGAGCATCGCCGGGTGCGCGACGACCAGCAGCACCAGCACGGTCAGCCCGGCGCAGATCGCCTTGACCGTGACGGCGAGGGCGCTCATCGAGTTGCCGAGCTGGCCCTGCCGTTGCCGCAGGATTTCCAGATGGTCCTGGTATTCGGCGCGCTCGAAGTGGTCCAGCGTGGGCAGTTCGGCGCACAGCCGCGCGATCTCGGTGTCGAACGCGTGCGCGACCTTCTCCCCCAGCACCATCCGCCACTGGCTGGCGGACAGGTCGAGCTGCCAGCCCAGCCCGGCGCCGAGCACCAGCGCGGCGATGCCCGTGACGACCTGGCGGGTGTCGTGCTGGATCAGGCCGTTCGTGAGCATCGCGAGCCACAGGCCCGACAGCAGCACGAGGGTGTTGCCGAACGGCTCGGCGATCATCGCGAGGGTGAGCCGGCGGTCGGCCCGCCAGGCCGTCGCGACGAGCACGCGGATCTCACGCATGGCTGACCTCCGCGAACCTCTCGGCCTGCAACGAGTACATGGCGGCGTACTTTCCTTGCGCGGCCATGAGTTCGGCATGGGTGCCGTCCTCGGCGACGCGGCCGCCCGCGATCACGACGATGCGGTCGGCGTGCTTCACGGACGCGAGCCGGTGCGACACCAGGATCGTGGTGATCTCGCCGGCCAGTTCGCTGAACCGCGTGAAGAGTTCTTCCTCCGCGAGGACGTCGAGGTTGGCGCTGGGTTCGTCCATGATCAGGACTTCCGCGCCCGCGTCGACCGCGCGCAACGCCCTGGCCAGGGCGATCTTCTGCCACTGGCCGCCGGAGAGGTCGCGGCCGTTCGGGTGGGACGACGACAGGACGGTGTCCCAGCCGTGCGGGAGGTCGTCGAGCAGGCCCAGCCCGCCCGCGCGGTCGAGTGCGTTGTGAGCGCCTCCTCGGCCGAACGCGATGTTGTCCTCCAGCGAGAGCTCGAAGCGGGTGAAGCGTTGCACGATCGCGCTGACCTCGCCGGGCATCCTGATCTCGCCGCTGTCCGGGCGGTGGATGCCCGCCAGGAGGTTGACGAGCGTGCTCTTGCCCGCGCCGTTCTCGCCGACGACGGCGATCGACTGTCCTTTCGGGATTTCGAGGTCGATCCCTTTCAGGACAGGCTTTCCGGCATATCCGAAGTGGACGTTCGTGAGCTGGATGGCGTTCGCCGTGGTGCGCGGGCGCGGTGGGGCCGGGGTCAGTCGCCCGGCGATCGACCGGGCCAGGTCGGCGACCTTGCGGGCGCGGGCCAGCGGGATCTCGGCGCCGAAGACGTAGCCGAGGGCGCTCGTGGAGAGCACGGCCTGGGCGTAGACGACGATTTCCGCCGGTGTGGTGGTGGTCTGCGCGATCGCGGTGAGAACGATGAGGTGTGCGGTGAGCACGCCGCCGGTCGCGGCGAACACCGTGCGCATGCCGAGCCTGCGGCCCTGCCAGACGGCCTGGAGGGCGGTCAGGTACGAGTCCCGGTAGAGCGGGACGAGCCAGCCGGCCAGCCCGAACACGCGGATCTCCTTGGCCGCGGGGCTGTCCACGGCGAGGCCGCGGAGGTAGCGCGCACGGCGCATCTCGGTCTGGCCCTGCTGGGCGCCGAGGTTCATGCCGTGGTCGAGCCACTTCCGCACGCCGAAGCTCAGGCCGCGCCAGCCGAGGAACATGACGATCGGCGCCCACCAGGCGAACGTCGCCAGCACCACGGCGGCGCCGATGCCGGTGGCGCGTTGCCTGAGCAGCTCCTTGAGCGCGGTGGCGGTGCCGACGAAGCCGTCGACGCGTTCGAACTCGGCCAGCGCCCCGAGGTCCTTCGTCGTCTGCTCGCCGACCAGGTTCGCGACGTCGGTGCGCAGGGAGGCGTGCGCGACCGTGTCGTGGATGATCTTGGCGAACCTGCCGTCGAGCACGGCGGCTTCGTGGTCGAGGATCGCCGACAGGATCGTGCCGGTGAGGAGGGCGGCGCCGAACAGCGCGAGGCCGAGGGTGGCCTGTCCCAGGTTGCCGGGAAGGCCCGCGACGAGCACGCCCGAGGCCGCGATGGCGGCGGCCGGGGCGAGGCCCTGCAGGACCGCGAGCAGGCAGAAGAGGGCGAACCGCCACCCCCCTGCCTGCCACAGCAACGTCTTCACGCGGGCACCTCCTGCCGCACGAGCTCGTCGAGGTGCGCCACGACGGCGGTGGTCCACGCGGTCATGTCCGCCGGTTCGTGGCCGTTGCCCTGCTGTTCCAGGTGTTGGTTTGCCCCGTGACGTGCGACGAAGGCGCGCGACTGTTCGACCGGGACCCGGTCGTCGCCCGCGCTGTGCCCGATGATCAGGTGTGGTGCGGTGGACGGGCGGGTGATCGGGCTGCGCCGGGCCAGTTCGTCGGTGTCGTCGGCGAGTGGGCCGAGTTCGGTCGTGAGCCACTGGCGGTGCAGGCCTGTCGCGGACTCCAGGAGCTTCGCGATGTCCGTGACCGGGGCCCACACCGCGACGGCGTCCACGAGTGCCGGGGTGGCGGCGAGCAGGGCCAGGTAGGCGCCGTAGCTCTGGCCGTAGAGGCACAGCGGTCGGTCGTTGCGCAGGTCGCGGAGCCTTGCGGCGACGGCCTCGGCGTCGGCGCCGCCCCAGTCGCCCACGACCTGGTCGCGGAACTCGTCGCCGTAGCCGGAGCTGCCGGGGTAGTTCATGCCGATGACGGTCCAGCCCGCCTGCACGAATGCCGCGATCATCGGCTCGTGGATCTGCCGGAGCTGGCTGCGCGGGCCGCCGTGCAGGTGCAGGACCGTGCCGCCGTGGCCGTGTTCCGGTTCGTAGACCCACTCCGGGGACTGCTTGGAGTCGCGGTGCCGCCAGCGGACGGTGATCTCTTCGCGCGGCTGGCCTTCCAGCGCCTTCATTCGTCCACTGTGGATGTTCCAGCGGACGAGAGCGGGCGGCGCGGCGGGTGACTGGTGGTGGCCGAGCAGGTGGCGTTCGTCGGCGGTGAAGGCGAGGTCGGTGGCGATCCCGTGATCGGGCACGGGCGTTCCGATGATGTGACCATCTGAGTCGAGCACGCGGTAGACGTACCGGTGGTCGGCCCACGTCGTCGTGAGGAGCAGTCCGGACGGCGAGACGGCCACGGCCGAGCTTCCCTTTGCGTACCAACGGGTTCGTCCGGTGGCGAGGTCCAGGACGCCCGGCACGTCACCGGCGCCGGTCAACGAGATGATGGGACCATCTCCGGCGGCCGAGACCGCGTCGAGGTCGGTCCGGTCGCCGTGCTGGATCATCGTCACGCCCCGGTCGTGCGTGAAGACGAGGGTGTCGTGGTCCCACGCGGCCACCGATCGCACGCCTTCGCTGCCGTCGATGAGCCGGTAGCTGCCGTCGGCGGGCCAGTGGGTGCACAGCATCGGACGTCCATCGCGCACGACGGCGAGCAGGGCTTGCTCGCCGTCGTAGCGGAGGGTGCGGCCGACCACCGGATGCGTCGAGGTCAGCATCCGGCGGCCGGTGTCGAGGAGGCCGAGCTCGCCGCGGCGGCGCAGCGCGACCAGGTGCGGGGCGGCCCAGCCCGCGAGGTGCCAGTCGCCGGCCGCGATCCAGTGCGTCGCGGCCAGATCGGCGCTGCCATCCGGCGCCACCTCCAGGACGCCGAGCTCACCGGGCCTGGTCAGGACGAGCAGGTCGCGGCCGGGCGAGAGCGCCGTCATGCCACACCGGCCAGCAGCCCTCGCAGCGCCAGCAGGTCGTCGGCGACGAGGGCGTGCGCGGCACGTTCCCCGAGCAACGCCTCCGGCTGCTCGCCGAGGTTGTGCAGGACGGCGTCGACGACGTCGGGGGCGCCGCGCCGCATGCGGCTGATGCCGGCGAGGTACCAGCGGCCCGCCTCGGCCGTGGCGCCTGCGGCGAGGTGCCGGTCGGCGAGCCGGAAGCACACCGCCGACACGGCCTTCTCACTGGCCTGGCCGGTGTCCGCGGCGCGGTCGAACAGCTCCAGCAGCCGGGTGGCGACGGTCTCCGCCTCGGCCTGCTCCTCTGCCTCCAGCAGCACCCGCACGAGGTCGGAGGCGACGTACGTGGCGTTGGCGACGTCGTCGGCGATCCCCCAGGCCCGGCGGTAGAGCCCGACGGCCTCGGGCGTGCCGCGGCGCAGCTTCGCGAGGTTGGTGAGCAGCTGCACCTGCTGGTCGGCGACGGTGTCGTGGCCTTCCAGCAGCTCCAGCGCCGTGCGCATGGTCGTGACGGCCCCGGCGAGGTCGCGGTCGCGGTAGAGGGCGAGCGCGGCGCCGTTGAACGAGGCGGCGACCTGGGCCAGCGGCACGTCGAGCTCCCTGGCGTGCGCGAAGCAGCGCGCCGCCGAGGCCCGTTGCGCCGGGTCGGGGTCCTTGGCGAGCAGCTGGCCGAGGCTGTAGGCGAGCATGGCCCGCTGGTCCGGTGCGACCTCCCACTTCGAGGCCTGGCCGAGCACGATCTCGGCCAGTGGGCCGGAGACGCGGCGGCGGTCCGCGACGAGCGCGGCGAGGTAGGCGCCTGCGGCCGTGGCGTGCGGGATGGCGCCGGTCTTCAGCGCGCCGCGGTAGAGGTTGCCCGCGTACCGGCTGAGGGTTCGGCCTTGTCCCGCCGCCTCGGCGGCGGCTCCGGCCGTGAACGCCTTCAGCGCCAGCGCCGGATCGGTGATCAGCGCGGCGGTCGACAGGGGCACGCGCGAGGTCGTGGCCACCTCGGCCGCGAGCTCCGGCGTGATCGGCAAGTCGCGGGTGATCGGCGTGGCGTAGGTGCGCAGACCGTCCCTTGTGGACGTGACAGCTCGGATGATGTCATCATCCCAATCGTGGTTTCGGTGCCACTGCCGGAATTCCTTCTCCGGCACCGCTCCCCCGGCGAGCTTCAGCATGGCCAGGATCTCGTCGCCACCGGCCGGCAGCGTCGCGCGGATGTGCCGGAGCACGGTGATCGACTGCGCTTCCCCGCGTACCAGCCGCATCCGGCACTCCTGCAGGAACCGCACGTCGTCCCGCGTGGGTGCGGCGAACATCTCGACGACGACCGCGCGCTTGCCGCCCTCGGCCAGCCACGCGCGGACGGCCCCGACCTCCTTGCGCAGCCGCGCCTCACGTTCGTCGTGGCACCGCAGCAACGCCGTGGTCAGGTCGGCGTTCTCGTCGTCGTTCGTGAGCCACAGGGGCCGCCCCGCCGACAGGTAGTACCGCACCTGCCCGTGGCGTGCCCGCAGGTCCGCCAGCACGCCCGGAATCCACGCGGACTCGACCGACAGCACCGTGACGCTCATGACGTCACCCGGCTCGCCTTGAGCGTGGCGCGGTCCTGCACGAACCCGATCGACCGGTACAGCCGGCGGGCCGTGAAGTTGTCCGCCATGACGTTGAGGCGGCAGTCCGCGTACCCGGCCGCCGCGAGCGCGAGCATGCTGCGCACCAGCAACGTCTTGCCGAGCCCTGCCCCGCGCAGCGCCTGCTCGACCGCGAGGTGCCCGATCAGCGGCACACCCCGGTCCAGCGTGACAGCGATGGCCCCGCGAGCGGTCCCCTGCGCCGTGACGGAGAGGCTCGCCTCGTCGATCATGGGCCCGTACTGCCCGGACAGCACCTCGTCGAACACCCGCCGGTCGTGCGCGTCCCCGGCCACCTCACCGAGCGGCTCGATCCGGTGCCCCACCGGCAGAACGCGTTCGAATGTCGCGATCATCTCAACGTCGAGCCGGAGCCACATGGGCACGATCCGCCCGCAGTCCGACCCTCCGACGTCCCAGAACTCGGGGTGCACCACCACGATGTCGCTCATGCCGTGCCCGCGCAGGTACCCGAGCACGCTCACCAGATGCCCGACCGTCTCCGGATCGTCCCGCTGCGGCAGGCACTCCGTGACGTACGTGATCCCCTGCGCCGGCCGCACCACGCACTCGAACACCGTGACGCCACCCCTCCGGGCGATGACCTTGCGGTTGCCTCCCCAGTCCACCACCATCTCGTGGACCAGCACATCGGTGAGGTTCACGGCCGTTCCTCCAGTCGCAATGTCAGCGGCGACCGGGCGACGTGCCCAGCGAGCCGAAGCCGGAACGCGTGCACACCCGTGTACCCGCGCATGTAGTCGGGCCGAGGCACCCCGAGCCCCTCGGGAGCCCACTTGACCGCAAACCCGTCCCGAAACCGCAAAGCGTCCAACTTGCGTCCGATGTGGACGGCCCCGCCGTGGAACTCCTCGTGCTTCACTGCAAGATCGAGCAGGAAGTCCCCGTCCCCAGCCAGCCCGTGACACCGGCAGGCACTGCCGAACGGCCGGGCCGTGGTGATCGCCCGCCCGGCGCCCACCGCCCCGTCCTCGAACTCAGCGTCCCCGGTGAACTCAGCCAACGCCTGCAACAAGATCCCAACCCCGGCGGCCCCGTTGCACCAGTGCGACCACACGGTGTCGCTCCCACCCTTGTGCGGCCAGGACACCCCATCACCCGCAGGCACCGCTTTACCCAGCAACGCCCGCCCAGTGGCAACCGCCAAGTCCACCGCCACCGGATCGTCCACGGCAAGCCCCGCGTGCAACAGGAAGTACGCGACCCCGGCACTCCCGTGCGCGAACCCGTAGAAGTCCGACCCGTTGTTGGGCCAGGCAGGCCCGCCGTCCTTGTTGGACACCCCGCCCAGCACCTTGGCGATGACCTTCGAGACCTCACCGGCCCCTTCCCCCGTCGCCCGAAGCAACGCGACCTTCGCCAACCCGACCCCGGCCCACCCGTGGGTGACGTCCCACCCGTGCACCTCGACCGAGTCGAGCTCACCGGCGAACCGCAACGCCTCCTGCCGCCACAACTCCGGCTCGTGCCCGGCGGCCGCCAGCTCCGTCATGAGCCAGGGCAACGCCCCGAGCCCGAAGTACAACCCGGCCGGCGTCTGCCCGGGCACCACGGGATGGGCGTCGACGGTCCAGCTGATGAGCTTGTCGGCGTGCCCGAGCCAGGCCCGATCGCCGGTGGCCTCGTGCAGGTCGAGGTAGAACCGCGCAATCCCGGCCGTGCCCGCCATGAACGAGGCGGGGTGCATGGCTCCCGGCGCCCACCGCTGAGGCCAGGGCCAGGGATACCGGTCCCACTCGGCCAGCCGAACGAGCTCCTCGCCGGCCTTGACCGCTTCCTCGACAGTCGAGTCGGCACCGACCGCACCGATGACCGCCGGCTCGGCACCGCCCGACTCGACAACGCCGAAGTCCGCACCGTCGGCTTCCGAGCTGCCGAAACTGTCAGACCTGTCTGAGACGATGAGCGTGGCGGCCTCACACACCCCTCGGAGAGGCCGAAGGTGGATCGACTCCGCGTCCACCCCGGCGGGCGAAAGGGCAGCCACAGCCGTCGGCAGGTGCGCGGCATGGTCGACGTTCGTCCCCACGTCCTCCCCGGAAGCAAGCCGTCGGTCGTTCTGCCGTCCACGATCAGCGCGCAGGGGCCGAAGGTGGATCGACTCCGCGTCCACACCGGCGGGCGCGAAGGCAGCTACCACGGCTGGCAGGTGCGCGGCATAGTCGACGTTCGCCCCCAGGAACGGATCGATCCCGGTCAGCACGAAGTGCGCGATCGCCGCCAGCGCGTACTCGCTGTCCCCCGCCCAAGGCGCACCAGCCGGCACATACCCAGGCGTGTGCGCGACAAACGGCGGCTCCGCGGAGTCCACCAGCGCCGCATGCTCCAGATCGATCACCGACAGACGCGAGCCGGCAACCATGATGTTGTTGGGCGTCAGATCCAGCAGCCGAACCCCCAGGGCCTCGACCGACCGCACCAGCTCCCCCACCCGGTCCACCAGCTCGACCAACGAAGCAGCCGACGCAACAGACCGGTAGTTCGAGCGCTCCACCTCGGCCCGCAACGTCCGCCCCGGCAGGAACTCCTGCACGAGGTACGCGTTGTCCTCCTGATGAAAAAAGGCCAACGGCTCAGGTGCAAGCCCGGAGCCGGACAGCACCCGAAGCAGCTTCCATTCGTTCAGCAACGCGGTGCGCGAGTCACGGCCGAGCCGGTCAGGCGTGGTGCCGATGCGCGCTTCCTTCAGCACAGCGGGCACCCCCCGATGCAGCACGCGGAACACGCCGCCCTTCACCGACTGCCGCAGCACGCCCTGCACCACGATCTCGCGCCCGAACAGCCCGCTGCCGGGCCGCTCCAAGAACGGACGCGCGACAGAAGAAACCGTGTCGTCGATCCAGTCGGGTGCGGCGACCCCAGGCGCACGCCGGTCCTCGACGCGGCGGCCGGACGGGTCGACCAAGACATAGGTGAGGCTCTGCGAGACCGGATCGAAGACGCTGGAGCCGACGAACGCCCCGAACCGCAGGTAGACGTTGCTGTGCGGCCGGAAGCGGCGGTCCGAAGGGACCACGGGCGCGTCGAACTCGCGGGTGACGGAGTCCAGGGCGAGGCACAAGGACTCGACGTCGGAAGATGAGGGCGGGTAGATGGTGATGAACTTGCCCGACTGCGTCAGGGGTGACGGGGGCGCGCTCAGGTTCATCAGCTTGTCGATCGAGCGCGCGGCCTTCCAGCGCAGGGACAGCGGGGTGACGACGGCGGCCACTCGGCGCAGGACCTCGGCGGCGTGGGCCGGGGCGGCGCTCACGTGGATCTTCCAGCCCTGCCGGCGGGCCGGGACGTCCGCGACCGGGTCGAAGTGCCACCAGTACGGTTCGGCGCGCACGGTGTAGGTGTCGGCGTGTGTGGCGGCCAGCAGGCCCGCCTCGCGCCGGATCGGGTCCGGGGCTACGCGTCGTCGCATTCCACTCACCTGCCTGAGAAGGGACTTGCGGTGGGGCGCCCGACCGCCGGCCGCCGCCAACACCGAGGGCCCGTGCGATAATGGGATGGGGCCCAGGCCCAGACGGGCCGAGGGAGTTGTCCTCCATCAGCAGCGCGTCGTCCTCGAAGCCCATGGTCAGCAGGTCGGTCGCGTCGACGATCTTCTCCATCGGAATGCACCTCCGTGTAGTGGTACTGCCTGGTGTTTCGGGCCCCGTTTGCGGCCTGCCACAAATTTGCCGTCTACCTGCGAAAACCTCATCCGTGGCGGTTACCACCATTCGGAAACGGCAGCTCAGGACCGCCGGCGACGAAGGGAAACCAGGCGGCCGCTCAAGCGAGGTGCGAGCGGCATGGGTGAGGATGCGTAGTGGCCTGTACGTAGGCGCGGGGCAATGGTGGTGTTCTACACCCATGACCCGCCGGTAGCGCCCTGGCACGCTTCGTCTCATGGAGATCGCCTGCCGCGCCACACCCGCTCCCACGGACGTGTTCGCGCACGTCGTGGCCCCGTGGGTGAGCGCGGCGAGCGCCCGCCTGCACGCCAACCTGGCCTCGCTGCCCGAGCACGCCGTCGACGCGAACGCCCTCACCGCCGCCAGCGCCGAACGCCTCACCACGAGGCTCGCCCGCATCGCCACGCCCGTCCTCGTGCACGAACTCGCCACGGCGACGGACCTCAAGGGCGCGGACGAGCACACGCGGTTCCAGGACTTCCTCCAGCGGGACCACCTGGCCGGCTACCCCGTGCTCACGAACGACCTGGACCGCGAACGCGACGCCGCCGTCGAGGTCATCACCGAGCTCGCCACCCGCTACGCCGAGGACCAGGACCGCCTCACCGGCACGCTGCTCAACACCAAGTCCCCGCTCACCGCCGCCCACCCCGGCGGCGACCGGCACCGCGGTGGGCGTTCCACCACGGTGGCGGAGCTCAAGGACGGCCAGCGGATCGTCTACAAGCCGCGCGGTGTGGACGCGCACCTCGCCCTCGCCCACGTCGTCGAACTGGTCAACGACCTCGTCGACCTCGGCCTCGCGACGGTGAAGGCGGTGCCGTCCGACGGCTACGGCTGGACCGAGCACGTCGAGCCCGCGCCGCTGCCCACCCCCGACGCCTCCGCGTACTTCCTGCGCCTCGGCGGCCTGCTCGCCGTGCTGCACCTGGTGCGCGCCACCGACATGCACCACCAGAACGTGATCACCCGCGCCGACCAGCCGTTGCTGATCGACGTGGAGACCCTCTTCCAGGCCCAGCTGCCGGGTGAACGGCCCGATCCCGCCGTCGTCGCGCTCGGCCGTTCGGTCGCCCGCACAGGTCTGCTGCCCGCGATGGCCGGGCGCCACGGACTGGTCGACATCTCCGGCGCCGGCGGTGACGCGGGCCAGGAGACCTCCGGCACCACAACGGAATGGCTCGACACCGGCACCGACCGCATGCGCGCCGCCCAGCGCCCGGAGATCACGACCGGGGCGACCAACCGTCCCACCTGGCAGGGTGAGCCGGTCGAGGCCGCCGACCACGCCGACGCGATCACGACCGGGTTCCGCCAGACCTACGACGCGATCTCCTTCCACAGCGCGGAGTTCGCCGCACTGCTGGCCGGCTGCGCGTCGGTGCCGGTGCGGATCGTGCCGCGGCCGACGGCCCAGTACGCGGACCTGCTGGCCGCCGCCCGCGCCCCGGAGTTCCTGCGCCAGCCGAAAATCCGGCACCAGGCCTTCACCACGGCGTGCGCGACCACCACGCTCCCCGGACTGGCCGAGCTCGAAGCCGCGGAGCTCGACGCCGGTGACGTCCCGCTCTTCACGACCAGGGCCGACGGCCACGACCTGCACGCGGCGAACGGAAGCCTCGACGACGTGCTCGCCACGTCCGGCCTGGAGGACGCGCTCGCCTGCCTCGCCGGGTTCGACGAGTTCGACCGCGACGACCAGGAGTGGGTCATCGCCGCGTCGCTCGCCACCCGCCGCATCGCGGTCACCGGAACCGGTCCCGGACAGGTGCAGCCGCACGCCGTCGGCACCGACGAGGTGCTGTCCGCGGCGTGCGCCGTCGCCGACCGGATCGTGACCACCAGCTACGGCACCGAACGCGTCAACTGGATCGGCCTCGAACCCGTCGGCGACACCCGCTGGCTCGTGCTCCCGATGGGCGCGGGGCTCGCACACGGCTACACCGGCGTCGCGCTGTTCCTCGCGCAACTCGGGCAGATCAGCGAGGTCACCCGCTACACCGACGTCGCCCGCCGCGCGCTCAACGCGGTCCCCGACCTCCTCGCGGGCCTCAAGGGCAACGACGACATGATCGCCGCGGTCGGTTCCGGTGGCCTCACGGGCTTCGCCGGAATCGGTTACGGACTCGCCAGGATCGCCACACTCCTGGGCGACGACGAGATCGCGCGGTGGGCCCGCACGACCGTTCGGTTGGCAAGTGCCGCGGCGGAGTTCGAACCGGAACACGGCCTGGCGGCGGCGATGCGCGCGCTGGACGCGGAAATCGGCTGCTCCGACGCACGTGAGCTGGCCGAGCGCTACCCGGACGGACCCGCCGGTCCGGTCCAGTGGTGCCAGCACGATGCTTCCAAATGGACGGACGACGACTTGTCCTTGTGCCACGGGGAACTCGGCCATGCGGACGTGTCGGTCAGCGGCTGGTCCGCCGCACGCAGGCACCGCCGTACGGGTGAGGTGCTCGCGACGTTGCGGCGCGACGGCCCCCGCTGCGTCACCCCCGACCGCGTGCCGACACCGGGACTCCTCACCGGACTCGCCGGACTCGGAATCGGCCTGCTGCGCCTGGGTTTCCCGGAGCGCACGCCGTCCGTCCTGCTCTTCGAAGCAGGGAACTGATCTTCCCCGGATCCACCGGGGAGAGCTGGAAACCGTTACTCACCAACAGGAGAAGCAATGAGATTGCCGGAGACCCACGACCAGTCCGCCTCGGTTCGCGCCACCACCAAGAAGATCGGTATGCGGATCGCCGCGCTGACCGGCGTCGTTCTCTCCGCGGGCGTCATCGCCGCAGCTCCCAGCGTTTCCGCGGCCCCGGCCAACGCCGACGTCGTGCTCGACTCGGTCGTGTCCGTCACCGGCGGTGGAAACGGTTCCACGTGTTGCCGGCCGGAAAACTGACGCCCGATTTCTGACCGTGTGTCACCCTTTTGTGGCGTGACGTGATTGCATGTGCACGTGGCATTGCGTGCACCAGTCGTCGTCGGTCGTGACCATGAACTGGGACTGATCAGGACGACGTTGGCGAAAGTCGCTACGGGGAGGGGTCAGGTCGTATTCCTGACCGGTGAAGCCGGGATCGGCAAGTCCCGGCTCGCCTCCGCGGCGACCGACCTCGCCTACCAGAGCGGGATGAGCATCATGCGCGGCCGCGGCAGCGCCATGAGCCGCACGATCCCGTTCCGCTGTCTGAGCGAGGCGTTGCTGTCGCTGCAACGCCTGGGCACCACCGTCGACATCGACGCCTTGGGCCCCTACCGCCCCGCACTCGCCCGCCTCAACCCCGACTGGGGCACCGCGGCCGACGACCCGTCCGGCAGCTCGCTCATCGTGCTCGCCGAGGGTGTGCTGCGACTGACCGAACTGGTGGGGCGCAACGGTGGTTGCGCCGTCGTCATCGACGACCTGCAGTACGCCGACCCGGACACGTTGGCAGTGCTCGAATACGTCATCGACAACATCTCGCACCAGCCGACGTTGCTGCTCGCGACGATGCGCGACGACGACAGCGCGGCGCTGGAGTTCGCCCGCGCCACCAGCAAACGCGACTCGGCCACCCTCATCGAACTGCGCCGCCTGAGACACGAGCAGGTCTCCGCGCTCGCCGGCGCGTGTCTCGAAGGCACCGTTCCCGCGCCCGCGCTGGACCTGCTGTGGGCGGGCAGCGGCGGGTTGCCGTTGTTCGTCGAGGAACTGCTCGACGAGATCGTCTCGGACGGACACCTCGTGCGCACCGGTGACGTGTGGAGCATGGGCGACGCCGGGGTGCCGCCGTCCGCGTTGGTGCACAGCGTCGCGGGCCGCTTCGGACGCCTGAACGACCAGGCGCGCGAGTTCGTGTCGGTCGCGGCCGTGATCGGCCTGCGGTTCCCGCTGACGGTCGTCCGCGAGGTCACCGGACTCGACTACCGAACCCTCCTGCGGTACCTGCAGAGCGAGCCCGTCGCGCACCTGATCGGCCCCGACGACCACACGCCGGACTGGTACCTCTTCACGCACGCGCTGGTCGCCGACGCCGTGCTGACCCTGATCCCCGAGGACGTCCAGGCGTCGCTGGCCACCCGTGCCGCCGACGCCGTCGAGAAGCGCTACCCCGGCGTGCCCGGCGACTGGTGCCACCTCTGCGCGACGCTCCGCGAGGCGGCGGGCCAGACCGCGGCGGCGGGATCGCTCTACGCCGAGGCCGGACGGCGGGCGCTCGCCCAGGGCGCCGCGCAGTCGGCCGTCACCCTGCTCGACAGGTCGCTGGAACTCGTCGAGGACCCGGTGCAGCGCTTCGAGGCGTTGGAGGCCCAACTGCTGGCGCTCACCGAGGCGGGCCAGGTCGACCGGGCGCTGGCGATGAGCTTCGACAGCTCGGGCCTCGACCGCCCGCACCGCGCCCGCCTGCACACCCAGCTCGCGTGGGCGGCGAACCTCGCGGGCCGCACGTCCGACGGCCTGGCCCAGGTCGAGATCGCCCGCGCCCTGCTCGGCGACGCGGCCCCCGAGGACTGCGCGCCCGTCGACGTCGTGGCGGCCCACCTGGAGCTCGACCGCGCCGAACCCGGCGGCCTCGAACGCGCCGAGGAGATCGCCCTGCGCGCCGCCACCGTCGCCGAACGCGTGCCGCTCCCGGTCGTCGCCTGCCAGGCGTGGCAACTGCTCGGCGCGCTCACCCGCCGCCGCGACCCGGCCCGCGCCACCGCGTACCTGGAACGCAGCCGCGCGTTCGCGATCGCCCACGACCTGCCGATCTGGGAGATCCACGCCCTGGTGCGCCTGGGCCTCGACGACGCCCTGCGCTCCGGCGACGTGGGCCGCCTCGAACAGGCCCGCGACCTGGCGTCCCGGATCGGCGCGGTGATCGCCCGCTACCAGTCCGAGGTCAACATCGGCCTGCAGCTGGTCCTGCGCGCCGACTTCGCCGCCGCCTCCCTCGTCGTCGAGGACGTCTCGTCGGCCGCGAAACGCCTGGGGCTCCAGGAGATCGGCCAGTTCATGGCCGTGCTGCGCGCCGTGCTCGCGGGCCACCGAGGCGACCGGACAACGTTGACCGAAGCCTGGTCCGTGCTCTCCGAACCGGGCGGCGAACAGCACACCGCCCGCCTGCACGGCCTGGCGGCGACCTTCTGCTCGCTGCTGGAAGAGGACCGGCCGAGAGCCCGCGCGGACCTCGCGGCGGCGTTGGAGGCCGAACGCGCCACCCCGACCACCTACCACCTGACCGGCCGCCTGGGCCTGTCGCTGCTGCTGCGCGCCGTCGACGGCGACCTCACCATGGCCGAGTACGACACCGTGGTCGCCGACCCGGCCGCGGGCCTGCGCTGGGACCACCACTTCGCCCTCCTCGCCTCCGCCGTCCTGGCCGGCGCGGCGGGCGACCACGACCTGGCCGCCGCCCAGGTGGCCGAGAGCGGCGACGTGGGCCTGCTCTACCCGATGGCCCGCCACCTCGGCCTGCGGCTCGTCAGCGAGGCGGCGGCCCGCGACGGCTGGGGCGACCCCGAGACGTGGCTGCGCGCCGCCGAACACCACTTCCACGACGCCGGCATCCCGGCCGTCGCGGGCGCCTGCCGGGCCCAGCTGCGGCTGATGGGCGTCCGCGTCACGCAACGCCGCTCCGGCGTCGACGAGGTGCCCGACGAGCTGCGGCTCGCGGGCGTGACCGTGCGGGAGTACGAGGTGCTGCGGCTGCTCGGCGCGCGGCTCGCGAACAACGAGATCGCGGCGCAGCTGCACCTCTCCCGCCGCACGGTGGAGAAGCACGTGTCGAGCCTGCTGACCAAGACGGGCCTGACGAACCGGCTGGCCCTGGGCAAGCTCGCCACCGAGCACACCGACTAGAGGACGTCCATCCGGAGGAACTCCTTGATGCGCAGCGACTTCGGCGGGCGCTTCACGTCAGGGGCCAGCGCCTCGAACGCCTCCGCCTCGGTCACCACGCGCGGCGCCGTCACCTCGACGTCCTGGCCGCCCACGGTGAGCTTCGCACGGCCCGCCGCCATCACGTTGCGCACCCAGTCGGACTTGGACCCGTACACGAGGACGACGAGGTAGCCGCCGTCGACCGGATGGGCCTCCATCGGGGTGCGGTAGAGCATCCCCGAGCTGCGGCCGACGTGGGTGAGCACCGCCCACTTGCCGCTCCTGAGCGCGTGCGGGTTGAACACGCGCTTGTTGATGTGGCCCCACCACCTGGGCATAGGCATGGCTGACTCCTCTCCTGCACCAAGACGCCGTGGCCGCGCGATCTGTTGAAGTAGCGTGCGCGGGTGCAGATCACTGACGACCGCGCCTTCCCCGCCGCGCTGGCCGCTCTCAGCGGCATCGACTTCCCGTGGGAGTACGACGAGAAGGCCGACGAGCCCTCGCCGGGCAACATGGACTACGAGCCGTACCAGGAGTTCGACTCGGCCGAGGAGACGACGGACTGGATCCGGTCGTGGACCGGCAACAAGGAGCTGGACGGGGACGCGTTCCGGGTCTTCGGGCAGGACGGGACGGGTGGGCTCGCCACGCTCTGGCTGGTGCGCGAGGGGCCGTTGACGGCGCAGCCCGTGGTGTTCTTCGGGTCGGAGGGTGAGGTCGGGCCGGTCGCGACGAGCCTGGGCGAGTTCCTGTGGCTGCTCGCGGGCGGGGTGGGGCCGCAGGAGGCCGTCGAGTTCGGGTCCGACAGCGGGGTGGAGAACGCCGAACTGCGTGCCGTGGCGGAGGAGCACTCCGGGATCGCGCCGCGCACGCCCGCCGAGGTGCTGGCGGCCGCCAAGGCCGAGTTCCCCGAGTTCGCGGAGACGGTGCGGTCCTGGTGCCGGTAGGACCAGCCGGGGAACCGGTACTGGTTCCGGTTCCCCGATGGTCTATACCACTTGGTTAACGCACGTTACGCTCCGGCACAACCCTGTTGTGCCGCAAGGTAAACAGGACCTCGTCCCTCGGAGGTCTGCCCTGTGAGAAAGTTCCTCGCGGCCGCACTTCTGCTCAGTGCCGCCGTCATCCCCACCGGTACGGCCGCCGCGGCCGACCCGATCTACAAGGACCCGACGCAGCCGATCCCGGCTCGGGTGGCCGACCTGCTGGGCCGCATGTCGCTCGACGAGAAGGTCGGGCAGATGACGCAGGCCGAGCGGAACGCGGTCAGCAACGCCGACCTGACGAACTTCCGGCTCGGGTCGTTGCTGTCCGGTGGCGGTTCCGCGCCGTCGCCGAACAACGCCACGTCGTGGGCCAACATGTACGACAACTTCCAGCGCGCGGCGATCGCCACCCCGCTGGGCATCCCGATGATCTACGGCGTGGACGCCGTGCACGGGCACAACAACGTCGTCGGCGCCACGATCTTCCCGCACAACATCGGCCTGGGCGCGACCCGCGACCCCGGTCTGGTGCAGCGGATCGGCCGCGCGACCGCCGAGGAGGTGTCGGGCACCGGCATCGACTGGGACTTCGCGCCGTGCCTGTGCGTCGCGCGCAACGACCGCTGGGGCCGCACCTACGAGTCGTTCGGTGAGACGCCGCAGGACGCCACCGCGATGACCACGATGATCACCGGTCTGCAGGGCTCGAAGCTGTCCGACCCCGGTTCGGTGCTCGCGACGGCCAAGCACTACATCGGCGACGGCGGCACGACCAACGGCACCGACCAGGGCAACACGCAGGTCAGCGAGGCCGAGCTGCGGGCGACACACCTGCCGCCGTTCCGCGACGCCATCGCCAAGGGCGTCGGCTCGGTGATGATCACCTACAGCAGCTGGAACGGCACGAAGCTGCACGGCCACAAGTACCTGATCACCGACGTGCTGAAGAACGAGCTCGGCTTCAGCGGCCTCGTCGTCTCGGACTGGAACGCCATCGACCAGATCGACGGCCAGCCCGGCTTCACCGCGGCCGAGGTGCGCGACTCGATCAACGCCGGCCTCGACATGATCATGGTGCCGACCGAGTGGCGGCAGTTCATCACCTACCTCAAGCAGGAGGTGCAGGCGGGCCGCGTGCCGATGTCGCGCATCGACGACGCCAACCGCCGCATCCTCACCAAGAAGTTCGAGCTCGGCCTGTTCGAGAAGCCGCTGACCGACCGCACCTACACGCCGACCGTCGGCAACGCCGCGCACCGCGCCCTGGCCCGTGAGGCCGTGCGCAAGTCGCAGGTGCTGCTGAAGAACCAGAACGGCGTGCTGCCGTTGTCCAAGACCGCGTCGAAGATCTTCGTGGCGGGCAAGAGCGCGGACAACATCGGCTACCAGAGCGGCGGCTGGACGATCTCGTGGCAGGGCGGCAGCGGCGCGGTGACGCCGGGAACCACTGTGCTGCAAGGCATCCGCGGCGCCGTGTCGACGTCCACGACGGTGACGTACAACCGCAACGGCACCGGCATCGACGGCACGTACAACGCCGCGATCGCCGTCATCGGTGAGACCCCGTACACCGAGGGCGCGGGCGACCGGCCCGGCGGCCTGGGCCTCGACGCCGAGGACATCGCGACGCTGAACACGTTGCGCGCCACCGGTGTCCCGGTCGTCGTGGTGCTCGTGTCCGGCCGCCCGCTGGACATCGCGGCGCAGCTGCCGCAGTGGACCGCGCTCGTCGCGGCCTGGCTGCCCGGCACCGAGGGCAACGGCGTCGCGGACGTGCTCTTCGGCGACTACAAGCCGACCGGCACGCTGCCGTTCACGTGGATGCAGAGCGCCTCGCAGCAGCCGATCAACGTCGGCGACGGCAAGGCACCGCTGTTCCCGTACGGCTTCGGCACGCAGTTCCCGGCCACGCAGAACGCCTACAACATCATCGGCGCCTCGTACTACGACGAGCAGCGCGGCACGCAGGTCGAGCGGTGCACCGACTCGGGCTGCGGCCAGAACGTCGGCTACCTGACGCCGGGCGACTACGTGGCCTACGCGGACGTCGACTTCGGTGCCACGCCGCCGACGTCGGTGACCACGCGCCTCGCGTCGGGCTCCACGGCGAACGGCACGCTGCAGTTCCGCCTCGACAGCCCGACCGGCCCGGTGGTCGCGACGGTGCCCGCGGCGAGCACGGGCGGCTGGCAGACGTGGACGAGCCGCACGGCCGCCGCGTCGGGTGCGACCGGCGTGCACCGGCTGTACCTGGTGGCGGCCGGCGGCACGGGCGGTGACCTGGCGAACGTGAACTGGTTCCAGTTCGCCCGCTAGTGACCTGCGCGAACGGGGGTCCCGGCCACGCGCCGGGGCCCCCGTTCGCGCGTGCGGGTTAGGCTGACCGGGCTGACGGTTCGCTCCCCGGCAACGGGAGCGAGGCAAGAGGGAACCCGGTGTGAGTCCGGGACTGCCCCGCAGCGGTGAGTGGGAACGAAAGCTGCCAGGAAGCACTGGGTGGTGCCGCGGCAGTCAGCCTTTGCCCCGTCTTCGGTGTTCAGACGGTCGCATCGGGGTACCGGCCCCACACCCCTGTACTGGTTGTACCGGGGTGTGGGGCCGGTGCCGCGAGGTGACCTGCTGAGCGCCGAAGACGCGGCGAAGGCTGACTGACGTGGCACCAGCCTGGGAAGCGGTGGCCGGTAGGAGCGAGCGGTACGCCCACGAGTCCGAAGACCTGCCGCCGGCGTTCCATCCGCACGCTCGCGAGGAGAGAGCTTGTGATTCACCCAGTGCTGCCCGGAAGGTCACCCGCCGAGTCGCGGCTGACGCTGTCGCAGATCATGGACAACAACGACACCAACCTGATGGGCACCGTCCACGGCGGGGTGCTGATGAAACTCGCCGACTCGCTGGCCGGGGTGGTGTCGGCCCGCCACTCCGAGGGTGCCGCGGTCACCGTGGCGATCGACGAGATGACGTTCCGGGTGCCGGTGCGCGTCGGTGACGTGCTGCACCTGCACGCCCAGGTCAACTGGGCGGGCGCGACCTCGATGGAGATCGGGGTCCGGGCGCTCGCCGACCGCTGGGACAGCACGGTCCCGGCGGTGCACGTGGCGTCGGCCTACATCGTGCTGGTGGCCGTCGACGAACTCGGCACGCCGCGAGGTGTGCCCCCGGTGGTGCCGGTGACGGACGAGGACCGGCGGCGCTTCGGCGAGGCCGAGATCCGGCGGGCCCACCGGCTCGCGCGGCGGGCGGCGATCGAGGACTCCCGCGCACTCAGCGCCTGATCGAGCGAACGCGGCCGGGTGAGCGCGCCCGGCCGCACCGCGCACCAGACCAGGAACGCGAGCGCGAGCCACACGTAGGTGTTGCCGACGACGTGCTGCCACCACGTCCACGCCAGTTCCTTGTCCCCCGCCGACGGCAACAGCCAGTGCGGTCCGACGGCGAACACCGCGGCCACCAAGATCCTCACCCTGCCGCGCAACAACATCAACGCGGGCGCGATCCACACCCAGTGGTGCGACCACGACACCGGCGAGATCAGCAGACCCGCCGCCGCCGTCGCCACGAGGGCCGTCAGGTCGTCCCGCAACCGGGGCAGCACCACGAGCGTCAACGCCAGCACCGCCGCCACCGCGACGAACCACGCGAACTCCGGCGCGCCGATCCGGACCAGCAAGCCGCGCACCGACTGGTTCGACGTGTAGGCGAGGCCGCCGACGCGTTCGGGGTCGAGCATCGCGTGCAGCCAGAACTGCCTCGCCTGGCCGGGCGCGAGCACGGCGCACGCCCCGAACGTCGCCACGGCGGTCAGGGCCGGCCGCCACCGCCCCCGGCACAGGAAGAACAGCACGAAGATCGCCGGGGTCAGCTTGATCGCCGCGGCCAGCCCGACGAGCATCCCCCGCGGCCAGAAGGTGCGCGGCAGCAGGCAGTCCAGCGCCACGAGACCGAGCAGCACCAGGTTGATCTGTCCCAGGTCGAGCGTGGTGCGCATCGGTTCGAGCACCAGGAACACCGCGATCAGACCGAACCCCGCCCACACCCGTGCGGCCACCGTGAACAACCCGATGCCCAGCACCGAGAACAGCAGTGCCGCCACGGCCAGCGGCAACGGCGTCAGGGCGCTGAACAGCGTCGCCGAGAACGGCGGGTAGGTGAACGGCAAACCCTTGTAGGCGTGGAAGTCAGCGGTGTACAGGCTGGTGCCGCCGAGCCACGCCTCGCCGCCCGCGAGGTAGACGCGGAGGTCGATCACGCCGGTGCCGAAGCTGCGCACGAGCACCCAGACGAGCAGGCCGAGAACTGTTGCGCCCCAGAGGTTCTTCACACCTCCGAACACTGCCGGGACGAGCCGCGGCGCCAGATCGGCCGGACAGCACCAAGATCATGGCCGTTCGGGCAACCGGACGCGAGGGGACTGGCCGGACGGCCATGGTCAGCCGGCCACCACGTGCGCGCGGAACGCCCACGCGACGATCTCCACGCGGTTGCGCGCACCGACCTTGGTCTGCACCGACGCGAGATAGGCCTTCACCGACGACACCGAGACCTTCATCAGAGGCGCGATCTCGTTGTTGCTCAATCCTTTCGCGACGTGCCGCACGACCTCCAGCTCGCGTTCGGTCAGCACCTGGGCGTCGGCGGAGGCGACCGGCGGCGTGGACCTGCGCAGCACCCGCAGCACGACCTGGGGCGAGACCAGGACGTCCCCGCGCGCCGCCGACCTGACCGCCTCGACCAGCAGCCCGGGGCTCGCGTCCTTCGTGAGGAACCCGCACGCACCGAGGTCCAGGGCCTTGTTCAGCACGTCGTCGCTGTCGAACGTCGTCACGACGACGACGCGGGTGTGCGGGGCGAGCTGCCGGGTGACCTCCAGGCCGTCCAGCCCGGGCATCCGCACGTCCACCAGGCACACGTCCGGCTCCAGCGCGCGGGCCTGCTGCACCGCGCTCACCCCGTCCGGCACGTCCGCAACGACGCCGATGTCCGGCTGCGCCTCCAGGATCAGCCGGAACCCGGCGCGCACCATGTCCTGGTCCTCGGCGATGAGCACGGAGATCACGCGCGCACCTCCAGCGGCAGCTCGGCGGTGACGAGCCAGCCGTCCCCCGTGGCGCCCGCGAAGAACCGCCCGCCCAGTTCACTCACCCGTTCCCGCATACCCACCAGCCCGAACCCGCCCGAGTGCGCCGGTCGCGTCCTGCCGTTGTCCACAACGGACAGCAGCACGGCGTCGGCGGTCGACCGCACCTCCACCTCCACGCTCGTCGCGTCGAAGGCGTGCTTGCGGACGTTGGTCAGCGCCTCCTGCACGATCCGCAGCACCGACCGACCCAGCTCCGGCCGCACCTCGGCCAGCTCGACGTGGGTGCGCACCGGCAGCCCGGACTTCTCCGCGAGCTGGTGCAGGTCGGCCGTCAGGTCGGTGGTCGCCGTCGCGGTTCCGTTGTCCCGCAACGTTCTCACCATCGCGCTCATCGCCCCCAACGCGTCCGTGCCACCCTCGACGATGCCCGGCAGCATCGCGCACGCCTTGTCCTTGTCCTGTGCCGCCACCACGAGAGCGGCCTGCGCCTGCACCAGCATGCCGGTGACGTGGTGCGCCACCACGTCGTGCAGTTCCCGGGCCATGTCGAGGCGCTCGTCGCGGCGAGCCTGGTCCTCCGCGGCGAGGGCCAGCGCCGCCCGCGACCGTTCCCGCAGACGCAACAGCAGGCCGGCGCCGACCATGACGAGGGTCAGGAACAGCACGAGCTGAAGGGCGTCCGAGCGGTTCAACGCCGGGTGCGGGCGGTAGAACGCGGAGTGTTCGACGACGGCCAGCAACACGAGGATCGACGGCACGGCGACCGACGCCCGTGACCGCCACGCGTGGGCGAACACGAGGACCAGCATCGCGGCCACCTCGACGATCACGACCAGCGGGTGGGTGAGCGACGTGTCGCCGACCCCGATGCCGCGGGTGTTGCTCAGGTGGATCGCCCGGTCGAAGCCGATGATCCGCCCGGTGACGACGAAGATCTCGACGCACAGCACGACGGTGAAGACGACCAGCAGGCCGCGACGCGATTCCCCCACGCGGTCGATCGTAGGAGGATCACCGGCCACCTGCCTCGGCTGACCGGCCGAGGAGGTGGCCAGATGGCCAGAACCACAGGTCAGGCGGCCGCGATCGCCTGGTCGAGGACCGCGATGCCCTCCCCCAGCTCGTCCTCGGTCGCCGTCAGCGGCGGAGCGATCCGGAACACCCCGCCCATCCCGGGGATCTGCACGATGTTCATGTGCAGCCCCAGCTCCAGGCACTTCTGCGTGATCGGGGCGCTCAGCGACTCGTCCGCGATCTCCAGCCCCACCAGCAACCCGCGCCCGCGCACGTCCGACACCAGCGAGTGCCGCGAGGCGATGTCGTCCAAACCGGACCGCAGGAACGCCCCGAGCTTCGCCGCCCGCTCGTCCAGCCGTTCCTCTTCGAGCACGTCCAGCACCGTGTTGCCGACGGCGGCGACCAACGGGTCCGACACGTGCGTGGTGAAGAAGAGATAGCCCCGGGCGTGCGCCTCCGCCTCGATCTCGTCGGACGTGATCACGGCCGCCAGCGGCAACCCGGCGCCCAGCGTCTTCGACAACGTCAGGATGTCCGGGACGACGCCGTCGCGTTCGAACGCGTACCAGGTGCCGGTGCGGCACAGGCCGGTCTGCGCCTCGTCGAAGATCAGCAGCATGCCGCGCTCACGACACTTCTGCTGCAACGCGGCGAAGTAGCCCAGCGGCGGTTCCAAGATGCCGCCAGAGCTGAGGATCGGCTCGACGATGCAGGCGGCCAGGGAGCCGACGGACTGGGCGTCGATCAGGTCGAACGCCAGGTCGAGCTGCGCCTGCCAGTCTCCGGACGGCGCGGGGATCGCGAAGTTGCCGGGGGTGGCGGGGCCGTAGCCCTTGCGGCCCGCGCTGTAGGTGGCGGCGGCCGCGGCGGCGGTCATGCCGTGCCAGGACCGCGCGAAGGCGACCACCTCGTGCTTGCCGGTGACGAGCTTGGCCATCCTCAGCGCGGCCTCGTTGGACTCGGCGCCCGTGGTCAGCAGCTGCACCTTGGACAACGACGGGGGCAGCGTGCCCGCCAGCCTCCGGGCCAGGTCCACGACCGGGCGGCTGAGCATGCCGCTGAACAGGTGGTCGAGGTTCGCGATCTGGCGTTGGACGGTCTCCACGATGCGCGGGTGCGAGTGGCCGAGGATCGCGCTCATCTGCCCGGACGTGAAGTCGAGGACGCGGCGGCCGTCCTCGGTGAACAGGTGACTTCCCGACGCGCTGTCGATGATCTCGCGCGTGAACGTTCCGCCGTAGCGGACGAGGTGGCGGTCGACGTCGTCCCAGAAGGTGTCCATGGCTCAAAACGCTAAAAGCAACCGAGCAACAGGTCCATCTCACAATCCCACGCTCGCTGTTCGGAAATACTGCACAGCATGACGCTCAACCCGTGGCGCCTGCGCCTGCTCAGCCAGCTCGACGCGCTGGGCACCGTGCGGGCCGTGGCCCAGGCCGCGAACCTGAGCGCGTCGAGCGTGTCCCAGCAGCTCGCGGTGCTGGAGAGCGAGACGCGCACGCAGCTGCTCGAACGGACCGGGCGGCGCGTCCGGCTCACCTCGGCCGGGCTGATCCTCGCCAGGAGGGCGCGCTCGATCCTCGACCAGATGGACGCGGTCGAGGCCGAGCTGCGCGGCCTCAGCCAGGAACCGTCGGGCCTGATCCGGCTCGGCGCGTTCCAGAGCTCGATCCACACGCTCGTCGTCCCCGCGCTCGGCCGGCTCGACCACCCGCACCTCGATGTCGAGATCCTGGAGCTGGAACCGCACGCCAGCATGCCCGCGCTGCTGGCGGGAGAGGTGGACGTGATCATCACGACCACCGACTTCGTCGAGCTGCCGGTGCCGAAGGACATCGACGTCGTGCCGCTCGGCGAGGACCCGATCGTGCTCGTCTCCCCGCCGGGACAGCCCAAGAACGACCTGGCCGCGTGCAAGGACGAGCCGTGGGCGTTCGACATCCCCGGCTCCTACATGGCGAACCTCGCGACCAGGCTCTGCCGGCAGGCGGGGTTCGAGCCCAGGATCGCCGGCCGGTTCAGCAACTACATGCTCACGCTCCAGCACGTCGAGGCCGGTCTGGCGGTCGCGGTGCTGCCCGCGCTGGCCGTGGACCGGCGGTTCAACGTGGTCACGAAGGAGCTACCGGTGACGCGGCGGATCACCGCCGCCATCCGCCGCGACTCGCGCGCCGCGATCACCGCGGTGCTCGACGCCCTGCATACTCGGTCGCAGTCGGACGAGAGGTGATCATGAGCAAGCGCGTCACGATCAACGACGTCGCGCGGGTCGCCGGGGTCTCGCGGCAGACGGTGTCGCGGGCGCTCAACGACAAGGGCGAGATCGACGCGGGCACGAAGCAGCGGGTCCTCGACGCGGCCAAGGAGCTCGGCTACCGGCCGAGCCGGTTCGCCCGCGGCCTGGTCCGGCAGGACAGCACCACGATCGGCCTGGTCATCCCCGACCTGCTCAACCCGTTCTTCACCGAGGTCGCGGCCGGCGCGCTCGAAGCCGCGCGCTCGCACGGCTGGCACGTGATCGTCTACGACACCGCCGACAGCATCGCCGAGGAACGCGGCACGCTGGAGGTCGTCGCGTCCCAGGTGGACGCCGTGGTCGGCTACTTCAGCCTGCCCGAGTCCGAACTGGACCGGCACCTCGGCGGCATGCCCGCCGTGCTGATCGGCCGCGACCACCACGAACCGCGATTCAGCTCGATCCGCATCGACGGCGAACAGGGCGTGCACGCGGCCATCGACCACCTCGTCGCCGCGGGTCACCGCCGGATCGGCATGCTCGACCACGCGGGCCGCGCCGACCCGAGCCTGCGCCGCGACTGGTTCGAGGCCGCCATGACCGGGCACGGCCTGCACGCGCCCGTCGTGGGCAACGCCGTGCAGTCGGTCGACGGCGGCGCCGAGGCGTTGCGCCGGCTGCTGGACGAGCACCCCGACCTCACCGCGGTCTTCACCTACAACGACGTGATCGCGATGGGCGCGCTCAAGGCCGCCCGCAGGCTCGGCAAGGCCGTCCCGAAGGACCTGGCGGTGATCGGGTTCGACGGCCTGCAGCTCGGCACGGTCGTCGATCCGGCGCTCACGAGCGTCGCCCTCGACACCCGCCGGATCGGCACCCTCGCGATAGAGCAGGCCGGCCGCCTGGTCGCGGGCGAACCGCCGTTGCCTTCGGAAGAACTCCAGGTCAGCGCCGTTCTCTTGGTGCGCGAATCTGCCTGAGGGTTGACAGGCTCACTCGACCGGCTCATGCTTCGCGCCATCCGTGAACGTTCACGGGAGCGTTCACGGGCTCTCCGGAGGGTCCCCGATGACGTTGACTCGACGCAGGTTCCTGGCCGGCGCGGCGGCACTCGGCGCAACCGCGCTGGGCACCACCGCGTGCACCAGCCCGACCACCGCCAACCCGGGCAAGATCACGCTCTGGTACTCGACGAACGGCGTGTCGGAGAAGGTGCTCGGCCAGGCCGTGCAGCGCTTCCCCGCGCAGCACCTCACCCCGTCCAAGGTGAGCGGCGAACTGAACCGGCGGCTGCTCGCCGCCCTGTCCGGTGAGGCCTACCTGCCGGACATCACGATGCTCGGCGACGGCATCTCCACCTACTTCAGCGCCACGGACCGGTTCGCCGACCTCAACGCGCTCGGCGCGAAGCAGGACGAGCCGAACTACCTGCCGTGGAAGTGGCAGGCGGGCCGCAGCCCCGACGGCTTCCAGCTCGGCTTCCCGATCGACACCGGACCGGCCGCGCTCTACTACCGGCACGACCTGTTCGGCGAGGCGGGCCTGCCGACCGAGCCGGCCGCGGTCGCCGCCGCACTGTCCACCTGGGACGACTACTTCGAGTTCGCCCTGCGGGTCAAGGACAAGCTGCCCGGCCGGTATCTGATCACCGACACGAAGATGGTGTTCACGTACTCGCTCGCCCAGGAGAAGCAGAAGTACCTCGACCGGCAGAACCGGTACCTGGAGGACCAGTCGCAGGTGCGGCGGGCGTGGGACCGCGCGGTCAAGGCGTTCCGGATGGGGCTCACCGCGGGCTACGCGGGGTCGGCCACCGGCGAGGGCGTGGACCGGCGTGCGGCCTGGACCAACGGCAAGGAGGTCGCGTTCGTCAACGCCTCCTGGATCACCGGCAACCTCAAGCAGTCCGCGCCGAGCACGTCCGGCCAGTGGCACGTCTGCCAGGCGCCCGGCGGTCCCGGCAACCAGGGCGGCTCGTTCCTCGCGATCACGAGGTACTGCCCCGATCCGCAGGGCGCGTACGAGATCGTGAAGTGGCTGATGTCGCCGGAGAACCAGGCGGCGGCCTACCTCGAACTGGGCCTGTTCCCGTCCAGCCCGGCGGTCTACTCGGACCCGTCGGTGCTGGCGCCGGAGGAGTTCTTCGGCGGGCAGTCCTCGATCCAGGTGTTCGGCGAGATCGCGGAGAAGGTCGAGCCCGTCTACTTCTCCCCCTGGGACATCACGATCTCCGACACCTACACCGACGAGCTGACCAACGTCGAGTCCGCGGGCAAGGACCCGGAGCAGGCGTGGCAGGACGCGCGGACCGCTGTCGACCGGCTGCTGCGCCGGCAAGGGGTGCTCGCATGACCGCCGTCGCCGCGAACCGCAGGTGGAAGTACCTGCCGCAGTACCTGGCGATCGCGCCGTTCTTCGTGCTGTTCGCGATCTTCGGCGTCTACCCCGTCGTGTACTCGCTGTGGTTGTCGTTGCAGCGCTGGAACGGCGTCAGCGAGATGAAGTTCGTCGGGCTGGAGAACTTCAAGTTCCTGCTCACCGACACCGCGTTCTGGGACGCCATCGGCAACACCCTGGTCATCTGGGTGATGTCGACGATCCCGATGTTGATCCTGTCGATGCTCGTGGCGCTGGGGCTCAACTCCTCGGTGCGCCACAAGGGTTTCCTGCGGGTGGCGTACTTCCTGCCCAACGTCACGTCGATCGTGGCGATGTCACTGGTGTTCGGCTCGTTCTTCTCCAGCGAGTTCGGTGTCCTGAACTGGTTCCTGGGCCTGATCGGCGTCGACCCGGTGCAGTGGCTGACCGACCCGTGGGCGATCCGGATCGCGATCTCGTTGATGATCATCTGGCGGTGGACCGGCTACAACGCGATCATCCTGCTGGCCGGGCTCCAGGCGTTGCCCCAGGACGTCTACGAGGCCGCGAAGCTCGACGGAGCCGGGCCCGTGCAGACGTTCTTCCGCGTCACGCTTCCGTTGCTGCGCCCGGTGTTGCTGTTCTCCGTGGTGATGTCGGCGATCGGCGGCCTGCAGATCTTCACCGAGTCGCAGATCCTGCTCGGCGACCGCGGCGGCCCCGAGGGCGCGGGCATGACGATGGTCCTCTACTTCTACAACACCGCGTTCGCGGACAACGACTTCGGCTACGGCGCCGCGATCGCGTGGGGCATCTTCGTGGTCGTCGTGCTGTTCTCGATCCTCAACTGGCGGCTCGTGCAGCGCCCGGCCCGCGCGAACGGAGGCGACCGGTGAACCGGACCACTCCAGGCACGATCCTCACCTACGGCGCGATGGCGGTCGGCGCGCTGATCACGTTGTTCCCCTACTACCAGCTCGCGGTGATGGCTTCGAACACCACCGCGGACATCTACTCGTCGCCGCCGACGTTCTGGTTCGGCGGGCACCTCCTCGAGAACATCGGCGAGGTGTTCGCCAAGATCGACTTCTTCGGGTCGTTGCTCAACACGCTGGTCGTGGCGATCGCGACGACTCTGCTGGTGCTGTTCTTCGACTCGTTGGCGGCCTTCACGTTCGCCAAGTACGACTTCCCCGGCAGCAACGTCCTCTTCGGCATCCTGCTGGCGACGTTCGTGGTGCCGACGCAGCTCGCGGCGATCCCTCAGTTCGACCTGATGGCGAAGTTCGGCCTGGTCGGCAGTCTGAACGCGCTGATCATCCCGGCCGCCGCCAACGCGTTCGGCATCTTCTGGATGCGGCAGTACGCGCGCGGCGCGATCTCCGACGAGATCCTGGAGGCGGCGCGGGTCGACGGCGCGGGCTTCTTCCGCACCTACCTGTCGGTCGGGCTGCCGGTGCTGCGGCCCGCGCTGGCGTTCCTCGGGATCTTCACGTTCGTCAACGCGTGGAACGACTACCTGTGGCCGCTGGTCGTGCTGATCGACTCGAACCACACGACGTTGCAGGTCGCGTTGTCGCAGCTCAACGGCCTGTACCTGCAGGACTACGCGGTCGTGATGGCAGGGACGCTGGTGGCGATCGTGCCGCTGGTGATCGTGTTCCTGATCGGGGCCCGTCACTTCATCCGCAACATCGCCGCCGGCGCCGTGAAGGGCTGAACACCTTGACCTACCTCGAAGACATGGGTCCCGGCACCGGTTCGGTGGCGCCTCGCTCCTTCTTCACGTCCGACGCGGCCTCGCTGTCGCTGGACGGGGAGTGGTGCTTCCGGCTGTCACCTCACGCTTCCGTGCCGCTGGGCGCCGAGGCCGACGACTTCGACGACAGCGGCTGGGACACGATCACCGTCCCCGGCCACTGGCAGCTGCAGGGGCACGGGTCGCCCGCGTACACCAACGTGCGCTACCCGTTCCCGGTCGAACCGCCTTTCGTACCAACGGAGAACCCCACCGGTGATCACCGGCTGACCTTCGACCTGCCTTCCGGCTGGCCTGCCGAACCCGCTGTGCTGCGGTTCGACGGCGTCGACTCGTGCGGCCTGGTGTGGCTCAACGGCGTCGAGCTGGGCGTGACGCGCGGCAGCAGGCTGCCGACCGAGTTCGAGATCGGGCACCTGCTGCGCGCCACCGGAAACGTGCTGGTGGTGCGGGTGCACCAGTGGTCGGCCAGCAGCTACCTCGAAGACCAGGACATGTGGTGGATGTCCGGGATCTTCCGCTCGGTGACGCTGCTGTCCCGGCCGCGCGGCGGGGTCGCGGACTACGAGATCCACGCCTCCTACGACCACGTCTCCGGCTCCGGCACCTTGTCCGTCGAGGGCGGCCTGCTGTCCGTGCCCGAGCTCGACGTGCGCGACCTCCTTCCAGGGCAGTCACTTTCGCTGCCCGTCGAACCGTGGAGTGCCGAGCGCCCTCGGCTCTACCACGGCATCGTGCACACCGACGTGGAGCGCGTGCCGGTGCGGATCGGTTTCCGCACGGTCGCGATCACCGACGGCGTGCTCACGGTGAACGGTGCTCGTGTCGTGTTCCGCGGCGTGAACCGGCACGAGCACCACCCCGACCACGGCCGCGCGGTGCCGCGCGAGGTGGCCCTGGCCGACGTGCTGATGATGAAGCGGCACAACGTGAACGCCGTGCGCACCAGCCACTACCCGCCGGACCCGTACTTCCTGTCGTTGTGCGACGAGTACGGCCTGTGGGTGATCGACGAGTGCGATCTGGAGACGCACGGCTTCGGCGAGCTCGGCTGGTCCGGCAACCCCAGCTCCGACCCGCGCTGGACCGAGTCCTATGTGGACCGGATGCGCCGGATGGTCGAACGCGACAAGAACCACCCGTCGATCGTCCTGTGGTCGTTGGGCAACGAGTCGCACACCGGCGCGAACCTCGCGGCGATGGCCGAGTGGGCCCGCGACCGCGACCCGTCCCGCCCGATCCACTACGAGGGCGACCACGACTGCGCGTACGTCGACGTCTACAGCCGCATGTACGCCTCGCACGAGGAGGTCGACGAGATCGGCCGCACCGAGGCGCACGGCCTGCCGTTCGTGCTGTGCGAGTTCGCGCACGCCATGGGCAACGGGCCGGGCGGCATGCTCGAGTACCGCGAGCTGTTCGAGCGGTATCCGACGGTGCAGGGCGGGTTCATCTGGGAGTGGATCGACCACGGAATCGCGCGGGACGGCCACTTCGCGTACGGCGGCGACTTCGGGGAGCCGTTGCACGACGGCAACTTCGTGATCGACGGGCTGGTGTTCCCCGACCGGACGCCGTCGCCGGGGCTGCTGGAGTTCGCCAAGGTCTTCGAACCGGTGCGGATCAGCGGGGTCGACGGCGGTATCCGGGTGACGAACCTCTACGACCACGTGGGGCTGGAGCACCTGAGGTTCGACTGGGTGCTGGAGGAAGAAGGGGTGGAGGTCGCCTCGGGCACGCTCGGCGATGGCGAGGCCGCCACGGGCGAAGGTCAGTGGCCGGTGGCAGGCGATCACGCCGATCTCCCCCTCCCCGCCCTGCCTCCCACCACCGGCGAAGCGTGGCTCACCATCCGCGCCTCGCTCGTCTCCCCCACCGCGTGGGCCGAGGCGGGGCACCTCGTCGCCTGGGGCCAGCTCCCGATCTCCGAGGCCACGCCCACTCCGTTCGCGGGCTCGGCGTCCCTGTCCGGCCTGGCCGAGTTCGACGAGGTCACCGGCCTGCTGACCCGGCTCGGCGACCTCGCCCTGACCGGCCCTCGCCTCGACCTCTGGCGCGCCCCCACCGACAACGACCGAGGCGGCGACCACCCCGACGAGAAGGCCTGGCGCAACGCGGGCCTGCACCGCCTCCAGCACCGCGTGATCGACGTCGACACCCACGAGTCCGGGCTGGTCGTCCGCACCCGTGTGGCACCACCGGCCTGGGGCTTCGGCCTGTTCGCCGACTACCACTGGACCGCCTCGGCCGACCGGCTGCGTCTCCAGGTCGACGTCACGCCCGACGGCGAGTGGCCGTGCACGCTCCCCCGCCTCGGCCTGCGGATGGCGCTCCCGGCGGCCGACGCCGTCGAGTGGTTCGGCAAAGGCCCAGGTGAGGCGTACGCGGACAGCCGCCAGGCCGCGCGGATCGGCCGGTTCACGACGACCGTGGACGCGTTGCAGACGCCGTACGTGTTCCCGCAGGAGAACGGCAACCGCGCCGACGCCCGGTGGCTCACCATCGGCGGGCTGCGGATCGAGGGCGAGCCGACGTTCGACTTCACCGCCCGCCGCTGGACCAGCGAGGACCTCGACCGCGCCACCCACACCGACGAGCTCCAGCCCCGTGACCAGGTGTTTCTCAACCTCGACCTGGCCCAGCACGGCCTCGGCACGGCGTCGTGCGGACCGGGCGTGCTGCCGCAGTACCGGCTGAACGCGCAAAAGTGCAGCTTCGCCGTCACCTTCGTCTCAGCATCCGGACTTAGTTGAGACGTCACCTAAACTCGGAGGGAGACGCTGAAGGAGGGTTCCGTGCCGCGGAAGTCAGAGCCGTTGCGAAAGCTCGGTTTTCTCACCATCGGGCTGTTCGACGAGCAGGATCCGGGCGCGGGTCACCGGTCCACGCTCGACGTGATCGTGCTCGGCGAGGAGCTCGGGTTCGACAGCGCGTGGGTGCGGCACCGGCACCTGCAGTTCGGCATCTCGTCGCCGGTGGCGGTGCTCGCCGCCGCCTCGCAGCGGACCAGCCGCATCCAGCTCGGCACCGCGGTGATCCCGCTCGGCTGGGAGAACCCGCTGCGCCTGGCCGAGGACCTCGCGACGGTCGACGTGCTGTCCGGCGGCAGGCTCAACCCCGGCGTGAGCGTCGGGCCGCCGATGCACTGGGACGACGTCAAGGGCGCGCTCTACCCGGAGACCGCGGACGTCGAGAACTTCAGCTACGACAGGGTGAAGCGGCTGCTGGACTTCGTCGGCGGCGAGAAGGTCGCGTCGTTCAGCGGCGTCGAGGGCATCGAGGTGTGGTCCGACCGCGTCCAGCCGCACGCCGCCGGGCTGCGCGACCGGATCTGGTACGGCGGCGGCAGCCTGCGGTCGGCGCGCTGGGCCGGGGAGAACGGGCTGAACCTGCTGGCCAGCAACGTGATCCAGTCCGAGGGCTCGCTGGACTTCGCGGAGACCCAGCGCACGCTGATCAAGACGTTCCGCGAGCACGGCGGCGGCCGCGTCTCCCAGGGCCTGGTCGTGATCCCGACGGATTCGGCCACCCCGGAGCAGCGCGCGAAGTACGAGGCGTACGTCGCCGGCCGCGCGGACCGGGTGGGCAAGACGTTCGGGCCGCGCGACTTCATGTTCGAGGGCGACATCGTCGGCACGTCCGCGGAGATCGCCGAACGGCTGTACGCGCACGCCGGCTTCCAGGAGGTCGACGAGGTGGCGTTCGCGCTGCCGTTCAGCTTCGAGCACGAGGACTACGTGCAGATCCTCACCGACATCGCGACGAAGCTCGGCCCGGAACTGGGCTGGCAGCCGGCCTAAAGCGCCCACCAGGTGTCGATGCGCGGCACGGACCGCGCATCGCCGTCGGCCACCCGGTCGGCGTGGAACAGGAACCCGGCGATGCCCGCCGCTCCCTGCATCCAGCCGATTCCAGGTGGTAGCACCGGGTCGTCGTTGCGGTGCTCCAGGAACCGCCAGCACACGCCCGCCCCGTCGCGCACGGCGTGGTCCACCACGACGTCGGCCAGGCGCAGCGCGAAGTCCGTGTGCTGCCCGGAATCGAGCAGCCCGTCGCCGACGCCCGCCGTGCCGCAGCACCGGCCGTCGTTGTCCCAGAACCCCGGGTACCTCCGTTCGGGCAGGCCGGACACGACGATGCTGTGCAGCCCGCGGCGACGCCACTCCCCCACGTCCACACCGGCCACTTCGGACACTCCGGCGTGCCGCAGAGCGGGCCACAGCAAGGAGGTTCCGGTCGGTCCGTGGCACCAGCCGTAGAAGAACTCGTCGAACTCCTCCAGCAGGGGTACGCGCACCGGCACGCGGAAACCGCCATCGGAAGTGTCGCCCAGCGTCACCAGGTGCTCGGCGCCCGCAGCCGCGGCAGCGACGAGATCCGGACGCCCGAACTCCGCTCCGCCCAGCGCGAGCGCCGTCGCGACGCCCGCGAGCCCGTGCGAGAAGTTCGGGAACTCCCGTTGCTCCAGACAGAACCGGACCGGCACCATCCGCCAGTTCAGCCCGCCCGGCACCTCCTCCCGTTCCGCGAGCAGCACGTCGGCCGCCACGCCCGCGAGGTCCCGAGCACCCGCCACCCCGTGCCGATGGGCCCACACCGCGCCCAGCAACACCCCGGCCGTGCCCACCGTCAGGTCGTGCACGCGCGCACCCTCGTGGTACTGCGGCGGACCGAACCTCTCGTGCGCCCAGCCGTCCGGTGTGGCCAGGTCGAGCATCCGGGCGACGGCCTCGTCGGCACCGGCGGCGCCCAGCGCCGTGAGCACGCTGATCGAGCTGACCAGCCCGTTGAAGAAGCTGGGTTGGCCGGACCGATCGGCACGCACCCGAGCCGCGATGGCCTCCGCCAGTTCCTCCTCCTGCGCCGTCCACGCCCGGACGAGCCGGATCTCCGCCAGCACGTGCGCGAGCCCGCCGACCCCGGCGTACATCCCCGCCCGCCACTCCGGCAACAGGTCGCCGCCGGGGAACTCCGGGATCCACACCCCGTCGTCGTCCTCCTGGACCTGGTCCAACACCCATCGCCACGCGAGTTCGGCGGTCCCCCGGAACGTCCCCATGCTCACTACATTGGCGGAGGTGACCTTGGAACGCATCCTCGAAACCGCAGGACTTTCCGGCGCGACCACGACCCCGCTGGGCGGCGGCACCTACAACTCCGTGTTCCGGGTCTCGTCCCGCGAAGGCGAGTTCGTGCTGAAGATCGCGCCGGAAGGCCCGCCCGGCCTCACCTACGAACGGCAGCTGATCAGCACCGAGGCGATGTTCTGCCGGCTGGCGTCGAAGGTCGCGCCCGTCCCCGAGATCGTCCACACCGACGACGCCACCGCACTCCTGGCCACGTTCCTGCCCGGCGAACCCGTGTTCGGCCGGGACGTCGACCGCCCGCTGATCCGCCGCCAGCTCGGCGAGGCGGTCCGGGCGGTGCACGAGATCACCGGCCCCGGCTACGGCTACCCGCAGCTGGGCCTGCACGGCACGTGGACAGAAGCGTTCCAGCACATGTACGCCGCCGTGCTCGCCGACGCCGAACGATTCGGCGTGCGGCTGCCGACGACCGACCTGAGCCGCCACGCGAAGGCGTTCGACGAGGTGCGGCGCCCCGCCCTCGTGCACTTCGACCTGTGGGACGGCAACGTCCTCGCCGACACCGGACTTTCCGGACTGGTCGACGGCGAACGGGCGTTCTGGGGCGATCCGGTCGCGGAGTTCGTGTCGCTCGCCCTGTTCGGCACCATCGAGGACGACCGCGACCTCCTGGCGGCCTACGGCTTCGAGTTCACCGACTCCGCGCGCGTCAGACTGGCCGCCTACCAGGCGTACCTCTACTCGATCATGCTGACCGAACGGGTCCCGCGCGGCAGCTCGGACGAGGCGTTCGAGCGGGTGATCATGGACGCGTTGACGCGCGCACTGGGCGTTCTCGCCTGATCGCCGCGGGTGATCTGGGAAACTGGAGCCGTGCGCGTGGCATTGCTGGGCCCGACGGTGGTCGAGGCGGAGGACGGCACACCGGTCGACATCGGTGGTGCCCGCGTCCGCATGCTGGTGGCACGCCTCGCGCTCGACCCCGGCCGCCCGGTCCCGGCGACGACGCTGATCGACGACCTGTGGGGCGAGCAGCCGCCCGCCGACGGCGCGAACGCCCTGCAGTCGCTCGTGTCGCGGCTGCGCAAGGTCTGCCCGGTGGCGCTGGAACCTGGCGGGTACCGGCTGGGCGTGGCCGCCGAGGACGTCGACGTGTTCCGGTTCGACCGGTTGCGCGCGGCCGGGCAGGTGGACGAGGCGCTGGCGTTGTGGCGCGGCGAGGCGCTCGCGGACGTGCGGGAGGCGCCGTTCGCCGGGCCTGTCGCCGCACGGCTGGACGAGGCGCGGCTCGCGGCCGAGGAAGATCGCGGCGAGCTGGACGTGGCGGCGCTGACGGCGTTGCACGAGAAGCACCCGTTGCGCGAACGGCTGGCCGGGTTGCTGATGCGGGCGTTGTGCGCGCAGGGCAGGCAGTCCGACGCGCTGCACGTGTACGCGGAGGTGCGCGATCGGCTGGCCGACGAGCTGGGCGTCGATCCGTCGCAGGAGCTGCAGGACGTGCACCTCGCGGCGTTGCGCGGGGAGCTCGGGCCGCGGCCGGTGGTCGACCGGCTGCCGGTGCGGCTCACCAGCTTCGTCGGGCGGGACGAGGAGCTGCGGGAGATCTCGGCGTTGCTCGGGCAGGCCCGGCTGGTGACGCTGGTCGGGCCCGGCGGTGCCGGGAAGACGCGGCTCGCCACCGAGGTCGCGGCGCGGCATCCGTTGCACGGCAAGGGACGCGTGTGGTTCGCGGCGCTCGCCGGCATCCACGCCGCCGAGGACCTGCCCGGCGTGGTGCTCAAGGCGTTCGAGCTGCGGATGACCACGACCGACCCGATGCGGCGGCCCAACGAGGGCATGGACCGCATCGCCGAGGTGCTCGGCGCGGGCGAGTCGGTGCTGGTGCTGGACAACTGCGAGCACCTGATCGCGGCGGCCGCGGAGTTCACGAGCCGGCTGCTGCGCCGGGTGCCGAACCTCAAGATCATCGCGACCAGCCGGGAACCGCTCGCGATCGACGGCGAGTCGTTGTGCCCGATCGGGCCGCTGGCCGTGCCGAACGGCCAGGCGGACGTGGCGGACTTCGGCGCGGTACGGCTGTTCGTGGACCGGGCGAACGCGGTCAAGCCGGGGTTCCGGCTGGACGAGTCCACTGTGGAGGACGTGAAACTGGTGTGCCGCAGGCTCGACGGCATGCCGCTCGCGCTGGAGCTCGCGGCTGCACGGTTGCGGTCCATGACGATCCGCCAGATCACGCAACGGCTGGACGACAGGTTCCGGCTGCTCACCTCGGGCAGCCGGACGGCGTTGCCGCGGCAGCGGACGTTGCGCGCGGTCGTGGAGTGGAGCTGGGACCTGCTGACCTCCGACGAGCTGGTGCTCGCCCGCCGGCTCGCGGTGTTCCCGGCGGGCGCGGACCTCGCGGCGATCGAGGCGGTCTGCGGCGAGGACGCGCTGTACGTGCTGACGTCACTGGTCGAGAAGTCCATCGTGGACGTCGTCGAACTGGACGGCGAGGCGCGGTACCGGATGCTGGAGACGATCCGGGTGTACGCGGCGGAACAGCTCGAAGCTTCCGGGGAGAAGCGCGAGTTCGTCGGCCGGTTCCGGCGCTACTACCGGGACCTGACCGCGCGCTGGGAGCCGTTCGTGCGCACCGCGCGGCAGATCGAGGCGATCAAGGTCTACCAGGCGGAGCAGGACAACGTCGTGGCCGCGTTGCGCGGCGCGATCGACGACCGGGAGTCCGGTCTCGCGGCCGACATCCTCGGCGGGGTGTTCTGGTACTGGCTGATCAAGGGCGACAACGAGCGGTCGGAACGGTCGGTGCGCGAGGTGCTCGCGCTGGCCGACGACCTGCCGGCGGACGTCGTCGCGACGTTCAGGGCCATGCGGCTGATCATGACCGCGATCCCCGGTCTGCCGGAGCCGATCGAGGCCTCGCAGGTCATCGAGGACTGCGTGAACACGGGTGCCACCCAGAAGTACCCGTCGCTCGCGATCGCGTTGCCGATGCTGGCTTTCCTGAGCCAGAACAAGGAGCTCGCGCGCCGGGAGGTGCACCGCGCGGCGGCGAGCGAGGACGCGTGGGCGCGGGCGGGCGCCGACTGGGCGATGAGCTTCATCCTCAGCGAGGACGGCGACCTGGCCGGTGCCGAACAGGCCCGGGACCGCGCGTACGACCAGTTCGTCGCGGTCGGCGACCGGTGGGGGTCGGCGATGACGCTCGGCATGAAGGCCGCGTTCATCTCGCACACCGGCGACAACCTGGCGGCGATCGCCCTGTACCAGCAGGGCATCGAGGTGGCGCGGGAGCTCGGGTCCGTCGAGGACTCCGTGCAGCAGCGGTGGCGGCTCGCGGTCGAGTACGCGCGGTTCGGTGACACCGAGGCGGCCGCGCGCGAGGTCGCCCAGGCCGAGCAGTACGTCCACGACGCCGGCAACGACCAGCTGAACCTGATGATCGGCTACGCGAAGGCCGAGGTCATGCTGCGTTCGGACCGCATTCCGGAGGCTCGTGAGCTGAGCACGCGGTTCAAGGACGCCGCCTTGGTCGCGGCGTTCCTGGGCCCGTTCGTGACGGAGTGGTCGGCGATCCTGGACGCGCGGATCGCGCTCGCCGAGGGCAAGCCGGACGAGGCGGCGGAGTGCGTGGCGGTCGCGGTCGGCACCACGTCGGACCGCGGCGACATGCCGGACCTCTCGGGCGTGACCGAGCTCCTGGCTCGCGTCCGGCAGGCGCAGGGCCGCACGGACGCGGCGGTGCGGTTGCTCGCGCTGGCCCAGCTGATCCGCGGCCGGCTCGACCTGGGCGACCCGGACGTGCGGCGGATGGTCGCCGACCTGGGCGAGCCCGAGCCGTTGACGATCACCAAGGCCGAGGCGTTGCGCCAGGTGCGCGCGGAGGCGGGCCTCAGCGTCGGCTGAGACCCGCCTCGTTTCGTCCGGTCACACGCGCTTGCGGTACGCCCACATCGCGAGCGGGAAGAACACCGCGACCACGCCGACCATCCAGATCAGCGACCCCGTGAGCGGCCCGGCGATCGCGCCGCCGTTCAGCAGGCCGCGCAGCGCGTCCGACAGCAGGCTGACCGGGCTGACGTCCGCCCACGCCTTGAGCCAGCCCGGCATCGTCGAGGTGCCGACGAAGACGTTGCTGCCGAACGTGAGCGGCATGATCAGCACGAACATCAGGCCCTGCACCGCCTGCGGCGTCTTGAGCAGCATGCCCACGAACACCGAGGCCCAGCAGAAGCACAGTCCGAACGCGATCGTCAGGCCGGCCGCGATGAGCAGCTCGGCCGGTCCCGTCTGGACCCGGAAGCCCATGACCGTGGCGACCACCAGCAGCACGACGATGCACACGACGTACCGCACGATGTCCGCGAGCACCGCGCCGACCAACGGCGCCGACCGTGCGATCGGCATCGAGCGGAACCTGTCGAACACGCCCTTGGAGACGTCCGTGTTCATCTGCACGCCCGCGGTCATGCTGGCCTGCAGGATGTTCATCACCATGATGCCCGGCACGAGCATCTGGAGGTACGCGTCCGTGTTGCCGGCGAGCGCGCCGCCGAACAGGTACGTGAACATCACCAGGAAGATGATCGGCGCCAGCGTGACGTCCATCAGCTGCTCGGGGTTCTTGCGGATCTTGAGGATTCCCCGCCAGGCCAGCGAGAAGCCGTGGCGCACACCCTGATCCAACGCGATGGTGCTCATACCAGGCTCCCCTCGTTCTGCTTGCCGGTGAGCGCCAGGAAGACCTCGTCCAGCGAGGGCAGTCGCAGCGCCAGTTCATCGGCGGTGATGCCCGCGTCGTCGAGCTTCCTGACCAAAGTGGACAACAGCACCGGGTCGTTCACCGGCGCCGTCAGCAGTCCCGTGTCGTCGTCGCGGGTCGGTCGTGCCCCGGTGAGGTCGCCGAGGATCCGGTAGACCGCGTCGAGGTCGCGCATCGACGTCGGCCGCACCTGCAACGTCTGCCCGCCGACGCGCCGCTTCAGCTCGTCCGGCCTGCCCTCGGCCACGACGCGGCCGTGGTCGAACACCGTGATCGAGTCGGCGAGCTGGTCGGCCTCCTCCAGGTACTGCGTGGTGAGCAGGACCGTCACGCCGTTCGCGACGAGCTTGCGCACCACCGCCCACACCTCGTTGCGGGCGTGCGGGTCGAGGCCTGTGGTCGGCTCGTCCAGGTACAGCACGGACGGGTTGCCGACCAGGCTGGCCGCGAGGTCGAGCCGCCGCCGCATGCCGCCCGAGTACGTCTTGGCGGCCCGGTGCGCGGCATCGGTGAGCTCGAACTGCTCCAACAGCTCCGCGGCCTTCGCCTTCGCCCCCGCGCGCGAATGGTCCAGCAGCCGTGCGAGCAGCACGAGGTTCTCCGTGCCGGACAGGTCCTCGTCCACCGACGCGTACTGCCCGGTCAGCCCGATGAGCGACCTGACCGCCCTCGGGTCCTTCACGACGTCGTGCCCGTGCACGGTCGCGTGCCCCGCGTCCGGGCGCAGCAACGTCGCCAGCACCCGCACCGCCGTGGTCTTGCCCGCGCCGTTCGGCCCGAGCACGCCCACGACCTTCCCCTCCGGCACCTCGAGGTCGACGCCGTCCAGCGCCTTGGTCTCCCCGTAGTGCTTGACCAGGCCTTCAGCCCTGATCGCGAGTGCCATCGTTCCTCCCTGAGTCCCTCGGGGAGAACTGTGCGCCTGCCCGCTGGCAGCGCGCTGGCAGCCCGCTGTCAGCCCTCGCGGGCCGTCACGTCGTGGGCGGTGATCTCCTCGCCGCAGCACCGGCACGCCAGGAAGGCGTCCACCGTCCTGCCGCACGCGTTGTGCTCCAGCACGATCGGCGGCCCGTCGGGGTCGGGCACGTGCGCGTCGCCCCACTTCATGAGGATCACGATGGCGGGGAACAACTCCAGCCCCGCCGGGGTGAGCCGGTACTCCTCGCGGTCCTCCGCGTACGGCACCCGTTCCAGCAGCCCGGCCTCGACCAGCGTCTTCAGCCGCGCCGACAACGTGGGCCGCGGGATGCTCAGGTTGCGCACGAACTGCCCGTACCGCTTCACCCCGAAGAAGGCCTCGCGGAGGATCAGCAGCGTCCACTTCTCCCCCACCAGGTCGAGCGCGCGCCCGACGGACTCGCCGCGGAACCGGCGGCCGAGGGCTGTGGGGTCGGTCATCGGCGTCCCTTCGTGAGCAGCGGGGAGAGCGTGGTGAGCAGTCTGCGCCCGGCCGGATCCTCCGCCGTCGCCGGGACCAGTCCGACGTGCTCGGCGCCGGCCTCGTGGTACGCGGCGACGCGGTCGGCGATGGTCTGGGCCGAGCCGATCGCGCCGACCTGTTCGAGCAGGTCACGCGGGATTTCGGCGGCGAGTTCGGCGCGGGGTTTGCCCTGCCTGGCCTGGTCGACGAGGTCGCCGTGGCCGAGGGCGGTGAACATCTCGCCGTAGCCGGGTGGGGCGAGGTAGACGGCCAGCTGCGCGCGGAGCTGGCGGAGGGTGGTGGGGCCGGGGTCGAGAGCGGCTGGAATCCAGACGGCCAGGGGCGGGGGCGGTGGGGCGGTGGCCGGGTCGATGGGCGGCGGGGCGGCTGACGAACCAGCGGCCGCCGTCCCGCCACCTGCCGTCCGCGCAGCGGCCAGGCGGTCTCGAACGGCTGCCACGTGGTCGGCGCTGACCAGGTTGAGCACCACCTCGTCGCCCTCTGCCGCCGCCACCTTCGTCATCGCCGGTCCGAACGCGGCCACCGAGATCGACGTGCCCGGCACCGGTTGCTGGAGCCGGAACCCCGACACGCGGTTGCCGTCGAGCAGCGCGCGGGTGTCCCTGATCGTCTCCTTCATGCGGCGCACGGGTTCCCACTCGCGGCCGTGCCACCCCGTCACGATCCGAGGACTCGACGCACCGAGCGCCAGACTGGCCGTCCTGCCCGTGGTGGCGACCACTGTGGACAGTCCCAGCGCGAGCGCCACCGGGCTGCGCACGCCCACGGCGAGCGGCCCGATCTTCAGCGAGATCCTGGACGTCCTCAGTCCCACCGCGGTGGCCAGGGCGAACGCGTCGAAGGTCGCCATCTCGCCGATCCACAGCGTGCCGAAGCCCGTGTCGTTGGCCGCCAGGGCGATGTCCAGCGCCTCGACCGGCGGCCGGTCCAGCCAGAACGGCGTCACCACACCGACCGAGCTCACAGCTGCTCCGTCTGCGCCTGGACGCCCAGCAACACCTTGCCGGGCAGCTCGAACGAGGCCGCGTTGACCTGGAAGTGCGCCGACGCCGTGTGCGCGTCCCGGAACCTGCGCTGCAACGCCGCCCCGTCGTAGATCGCCCCACTACCAGCGAGATCGTACAACTCCGACACAACCACTCGCGCCGTGCGAGCCGCGTGCGTGGCCGCCAGCCGCAACCCGGCCTTCAGCTCGACCGGCACCTCACCGGCCTGCGCCGCCTCCCAAGCCTCCGCGATAGCCTCGAAGAAGTAGGCCCTCGCCGCCTTCACCGACGCGGTAGCCGACGCCACCGCGGCCTGCGTGGACCCGCGCTCGGCCAGCGTGCGACTGGACCCGAGCGGACTCCGTTCAACGGCCAAGCCCACGAAGTCGTCCAACGCCCCGAACGCGTTGCCGAGCGCCGCCGCCGCAACCGACAACGCGAAGAACCCGAATACCGGAAAGCGGTACAGCGCCCCACCACCCAGTGGACCGTCCAAAACGGACAGCACCCGCCGCTGCGGCACGAACACCTCCCGAGCCACGCAGTCGTGACTGCCGGTCCCCCGCAACCCGGTCGTGTGCCAGGTGTCGAGCACCTCCAGCTCGGCCCGCGGAATCGCGGCCACCTTCAACGTCTTCTCGTGCACGAACCCGGCGAACAACCAGTCGGCGTGCCCGATCCCCGAACAGAACGACCACTGCCCGGACACCACCACACCCCCGTCGACCGACACCCCACGCCCCTTGGGCGCCCACACCCCGGCCGCCACCGACCGCGGATCCCCGAAGACCTCCCGCGCCCCGTCCTCCGGCAGATACGCACCCAGCAGCCCCGACGTGGCCGCGATCGACACGCACCACCCAGCCGACGCATCCCCACGAGCGATCTCCATGGCAGCGGCCAACGTCTCCGCAGGCGGCAACTCCACCCCACCGAGGTTCGCCGGCACACCGGCCCTGAACAGCCCGGACTCCCCAATGGCCGCCAGCAGCTCCGGTGCCAGAGCACCCCCGGCCTCGGTCTTGGGCGCGACCTCACGGGCCAGGTCGGCGACGGTCCGGACGTCAGCCACGGTGTCCTCCCAGTTCACTTTTCTTACCGGTTCAGTTTCCTTACCGTAACCAGGCCGCCCTGAACCACGCAAGGGAGCCCATCACCGCTTGACGCGAGCCCTGATCGCCAGCACCGCGAGCGCCAGCAGCAACGGCCCGAACGCCCGCCCTGCCATCACCGTCCACACACCGGCAGGCGTCAGCCGCTGGTCAGCCTCGCGGAACACCACCGAACCCAGCGCGATGCGCACGGCCTTGCTCATCCGGTCGGCCGTCCACCGGTCCGCCGGCAACGTCGCAGGCCCCGGCTTGACCTCCAACGTCACCTGCTGCGGTTGGCCCGCGACAGCAGGCGGGATGGTCCCGATCATCTGCTGCAACGCCGTGCCGTCCGGCAGCCCGTACGCGGTCAGCAGCACGAACAACAACCCCACCAACACGGCCAACGCCCCGAACGCCCGGCTGGCCCGCTGCCCGTACCCCGACAGCAACCAGTACGCCCACAGCACCGCGCGCTCACCACCCTTGGTGGTCCGTGAGTGCCGCCGGGCCTCCATCTCGCCGTAGTAGAAGTCGCCGGCCCCGGCCTCGTTCTTGCCGTCCTCCAGGGCTTTGCGCAACGACCGGTACATCACCGCGAGCCGCTCGGCCCCGACGTTCTTCCCGTCGATGTCAGCCCAGCCCGCGTTCTTGCTGAGAGTGAGACGCCACGGGTGCTCCTCGGCCAGCACCTGACGACGCCCCCAGCGCCAGCTCTTCGGCGGCTCGGCGAACGGCGTCCAGCCTTCGAGCCGCAACTTGTCCAACTGGTGCGCGCCCGAGAAGCGGCACCGGCTCAGGTCGACGTCCGCGATCGTCAACTCGGACACGTCGGTGCCCTGCAGCGACAACAGCCTGGGCGTCGAGTCCACCCCGCTCACCGATGACGGCGCGCCGAAGTACGTGCGCTCCAGGCTCACAGCAGCGTCCTGGATCTGAAGCTCGACCCCGGCCTCGAACCGCGCCTCGTACGCCGAGAGCTCCCGCCCCCGCACCCTGAACACGGCTGCCTTCACGAAGATCGAGGCACGCAGGTCCACCAACTTCCCACCCGACAGGCCGAAGCGGGCGTCCTCCTCGAAGCGCGCCTCAGCGAACAGCGCGTCGTCATCGACCTCCACGCCGTAGAAGTTGACGCGGCCGCGGAACACCGCTCCTTCGAAGGTCGCCCAGGCCTTGAAACTCGTGTCGTAGAACGACACGGCCCCCTCGAACGTGGCTCCCGAGAACCTCGCGGCACCGCCGAAGACGGCTTGCTCGAACGGAATGACCCCTTCTGCGCGGTAGCCGAATCCGTCCTTCTCCCAATAGCGCTGGAAAGTGCAGTAGGAGAAGTCAGCGCGGCCAATCCGAGGGCCGTCATTCCTGCTCAAAGCCAGCAGAAGCCGGTCGAGAAGCTTCGGGCTGAAGGTGGTTCCCCGCAGATCCAGATCCCCGCCGGGCACGACTCGATCGAGAAACAAGTCCAGTTCGCTGCCACGGAGGTGTTCGAGGCACGCCGAGGAGGTGTCGACCCGCCTGCCGGTGCAGTCGTCGGCCGCACACGTGGGCCAGGTCGGCGTGAAGGTGAGTCTGCTTCCGTCAGCCACCGGACTGTTCTACGTGACCCACCGAACGCCAACCCCGAACTCGCCGCGTTGTCACCCGCTCAGCGCATGCGTCGCGGTAGCCCCTCCGTCCACCACGAACTCCCCACCCGTGCAGTAAGCACTGTCGTCGCTGGCCAAGAACAACACGACGTTGGCCACGTCCTCCGGCTGCCCGATCCGCCGCAGAGCCAGCTTCTTCCCGATCGGCGACACGTCGATCGGCCGGCCAAGAGCCTCGCTCACCATCGGTGTGTCGATCGCGCCGGGATGCACGGAGTTGACGCGGATCCCGAACTGCCCCAACTCCATCGCGGCCACCTTGGTCATGCCGCGGATCGCGAACTTCGACGCCGTGTACGCCGTCAGGTACGGCATCCCGCCGAGCCCCTCGACCGACGACACGTTCACGATCGACCCTCCACCGGCCGACTTCATCGAACCGACCACGGACCGCATGCCGAGGAACGTCCCGACCTGGTTGATGCCGATCACCCGCTGGTAGTCGGCCAGCGTCGTGTCCGCCAACGCCGAGAAGTGCAGGATCCCGGCGTTGTTGACGAGCACGGACACGTGGCCGAACGTCGACTCGGTGAACTCGACGGCAGAGGCCCACTCCGACTCCGACGACACGTCGAGGTGGCAGTACTCCGCACCGAGCGATGACGCCAACTCCTTGCCCTGGTCGTCGAGCACGTCGGTGATCATCACCGACGCACCCTCGGCCACGAAGCGACGGGCGGCGGCCGCTCCCTGACCACGGGCGGCGCCGGTGATCAGGGCGACCTTTCCGGACAGGCGCATCTACATCATCTCGTCGGTCAGCGGCATCATCACGGTCTTCAGCTCGGTGTAGGCCTCGTACGCGCTCTGCCCGCCCTCGCGCCCCAGGCCCGACTGCTTGTAGCCGCCGAACGGGATGTGCGGTTCGAGCTGGAAGCCGTTGATGCCGACCATTCCCACCCGCAGCGACTTCGAGACGCGGAACGCGCGGCGCACGTCGTTGGTGTAGACGCCCGCGCCCAGGCCGTAGTCGGTGTCGTTGGCGATGCGGATCGCTTCTTCTTCCGTGTCGAACGGGACGACGGTCAGCACCGGGCCGAAGATCTCGTCACGGGCGATGGCCATGTCGTTGGTGGCGTCGGCGAAGATCGTCGGTGCCACGAAGTTGCCCGAGGCGTAGTCGCCGTCGAGACGCGCGCCGCCGGTGACGAGACGGGCGCCCGCCTCCTGGCCCTGGGCGATGTAGCCGAGGACGCGGTCGAGCTGGCGCGCGTTGATCAACGGGCTGGCGAGCACGGCCGGGTCGAACGGGTCGCCGAACGTCACGGCGCCCGCGAGCATCTGCGCCATCGCGATGAACTCGTCCTGGGCCTCGCGCTGCACCAACGCGCGGGTGTGCGCGACGCACGCCTGGCCGGACAGGCCCATCGTGACCATGCCCATGCAGGTCATGGCGGCCAGCCCGACGTTCGGGGCGTCGGCGAACACGATCGCGGGCGACTTGCCGCCCAGCTCCAGCGACACCCGCTTCATCGTGCCGGCGGACGCCTCGACGATCCGGCGGCCGACCGCGCGGCTGCCGGTGAAGCTGATCTTGTCGATGCCGGGGTGGGTGATCAGGGCTTCGCCGGTCGGCGTGCCGGGGCCGGTGACGAGGTTGACCACGCCCTCCGGCAGACCGGCCTCGATCAGCAGCTCCACCATGCGGATCACGCAGAACGACGCGTACTCCGACGGCTTCACCACGACCGTGCAGCCGGCGGCCAGTGCGGGCGCGAGCTTCTGGGCGAACAGCACGAACGGCGCGTTCCACGGCAGGATCGCCGCGACGACGCCGACCGGTTCGCGGAACGTCATCGCCAGGTGGTCGCCGCCCTGGTACGGCGGCAGCGTCTGGCCGCCGACCTTGTCGATCCAGCCAGCGTGGTGGTCGAAGATGTCGGCCGCGATGCCGACCGAGGTGGCGTAGATCTGCCCGAACGACAGCGGCACGCCGTTGTCCAGCGCCTGCAGGCCGCGCAGCTCGTCGGCGTGCTCGCGGAGCAGGTCGCCGTAGCGGCGCAGGATCTTGATGCGTTCCGAGGCGCGCGACCGCGGCCAGGTGCCCTCGTCGAACGCCTTGCGGGCCGCCAGCACCGCCGCGTCCACGTCCTGCGCGGAGGCGACGGCGAAGCTGCCGATCTCCTCGCCGGTGGCGGGGTGGTGGTGGGTCCAGGTCTCGTCCGCCTCGCGGAACTCGCCTCCGATGAGGAGCCGGCCGTCCTTGAGGCCCAGGGTCTCGCGGTGCGGTTGGACGGTGAGCGACACAGCTCCTCCTACAGGGCCATCGTTTCCGTGCAAGCGAACGTCCTTTGTGGATCGCGATCGGCGAAGTAGCCGTCGAGATCCGCCAACGCGTCAAACTTCTGCTCGACGGTCGGGGGTGCCATCAGCGCGACCATGCCGCCGTGGACGACGAAGACCTGACCGTTGATCTTGTCTCCGGACGGCCCGGCGAGGTGCGCGACGAACCGGGCCACGTGCGACGGGTCGAGCGAGTCGTCGCCGTCAGGAGCATCCCCGAACACGTGCGCGGTCATCTGGGTGCGGGCGCGCGGGCAGATCGCGTTGGCGCGCACGCCGTAACGACTTGTGCCACGGGCGGTCGCGACGGTCAGCGCCGCGATGCCCGCCTTGGCCGCCGCGTAGTTGGCCTGCCCCTCCGACCCGAGCAGGAACGCCTCGGACGCGGTGTTGACGATCCGCCCGTACACGGGTGCGCCGGCCGACTTCGACTGCTGCTTCCACAGCGCGACGGCGTTGCGCGACAACAGGAAGTGGCCGCGCAGGTGCACCCGGACGACCAGGTCCCACTCCTCGTCGGTCATGTTGAACAGCATCCGGTCGCGCAGCACGCCCGCGTTGTTCACCAGCACGTGCAGCCCGCCGAACTGCTCCACAGCGGTGGTGACGAGGGCGTCGGCGGTCGCCCGCTCACCCACGTCACCCTCGACCACGACGCACTTGCCGCCCAGCTCCTCGATCTCGGCCGCGGCGGCGTCGGCCGATCCCGGCAGGTCGTTGAGCACGATCGACGCTCCGGCGCGCGCGAGCTCCAGCGCTTCCGCACGGCCGAGCCCGGCACCGGCGCCGGTGACCACGGCGACCTTCCCCGCAAGGTCCACAAGAGACTCCTAATCGAAGAGAATCACCTGGCGGATCAGGGATCCGCCGCCACGCAACGCCTGCAGGCCCTCGTTCACGTCCTCGAGCCTGATCCGCTTGCTGATCATGCCTTCGAGGTCGAGACGTCCCTGCCGCCACAGCGCGATCATCCGCGGGATGTCCCGGCGGAAGTTCGCCGTGCCGTAGAACGAGCCGTGCAGCGTCTTGTCGTGCAGGAACAGTTCCTGGGCGCTGAACGACACCATCGCGTCCGCCCGCCCCGCGCCGACGATCACCGTGTGGCCGCCGCGCCGGGTCAGGTCCCACGCCTGCCGGATCGTCGCGGGCAGGCCGACGACGTCGAACACGTAGTCGAAGCCCATCCCGAAGTTCAGCTGGTTGTTGAGGTCCGCGATGCCGTCCGGCGTCGTCGCGTGCGTCGCGCCGAACTTCTGCGCCACCTCGTGCTTCTCCAGCACGGGGTCGACGGCGACGATCCGGGCCGCGGCCGCGAGCCGGGCGCCCTGAAGCACCGCGACCCCGACACCACCGCAGCCGATCACGGCGACGCTGGAGCCCGGTTCGACCTTGGCGGTGTTGAGCACCGCGCCGACGCCGGTCAGGATTCCGCACGACAGCAGGGCGGCGACGTCCCACGGCACGTCGTCGTCGATCTTCACGGCCGCGTCGGCCGGCACGACCATCTCCTCGGCGAACGCGCCGAGCCCCGCGTACCCGAACGCCGGGTTGCCGCCGACGACGAACCGGGGCGAGGTGAACGCGGAGATCGTGTGGATCAGGCACAGATGTGCTTGCCCCGTAACGCATTGGGCGCACTTCCCGCACGGCGGCACGAACGTGATCGCCACGTGGTCACCGACCGCGAGCGACGTGACGGCGCTCCCGACCTCGGCGATCTCACCGGCGCCCTCGTGACCCACGACGCCGGGTGCCAGCGCGGGCAACGTTCCGTCCATTGCGGACAGATCACTGTGGCAGACACCGCACGCCTTGATCTTGATGCGGATCTCGGCGGGCCCCACGGGTGTGGTGGTCACGTCGTCGCGGAGCTCGAGCTTGTCGTCGCCTACCTGGTTGAGCACGGCAGCCTTCACCGGTATCACTCCTCGCTGAGCTCACGGCCGAAGTAACCCGTCGGACACTAGAATCTGTTCCTGTTCTTGACAAGGCCCATCAGCGTGAGAGGCGGAGCGCGCCCTTGGGGCAGGACGCCACCGCGCGTTCGGCCGGACCTTCCTCCGCCGACGCCAGCTCACCGTCCCGGATCTGCAAAACTTCCTCGTCGTCGAGGTCGAACACCTCGGGCAGGATGGTCATGCACTCCCCGTGCGCCTCGCACAGCGAAGGGTCCACGCCGACCTTCATCGCGGCCTCCTGACATGAAGTAGAACTTGTTCTAGAGTAGCGGTCATGCGCATCGGTTTCACGCCCGAACAGGAGCAGTTGCGCCAGGAGTTGCGGGCGTACTTCGCCGCGCTCATGACGCCCGAACGCCGAGCCGGGCTCGCCGGAGGCAGCGACTACGGCGACGCCGAGGTCTACAAGGACACCGTCCGCCGGATGGGGCTGGACGGCTGGCTGACCATCGGCTGGCCCGAGGAGTACGGCGGCCGCGACCGGCCGATGATCGAGCAGCTGATCTTCCTGGACGAGGCGTCCGCCGCCGGCGCGCCCGTGCCGTTCCTGACGCTCAACTCCATCGGGCCGACGATCATGACCTACGGCACGCCCGAGCAGAAGGCCTTCTACCTGCCGAGAATCGCGTCCGGCGAGCTGCACTTCGCCATCGGCTACTCCGAACCGGAGGCGGGCACCGACCTCGCCGCGCTGCGCACGCGGGCCGTCCGCGAGGGCGACGAGTACGTGATCAACGGCCAGAAGATGTGGACCAGCCTCATCCAGTACGCCGACTACGTGTGGCTCGCCTGCCGGACCGACCAGGAGTCGAAGCGGCACCGGGGCCTCAGCATCATCATGGTGCCGACCACCGACCCCGGCTTCTCCTGGACGCCGGTGCCGACCATGTCGGGGCCCACGACCAGCGCGACCTTCTACGACAACGTGCGCGTGCCGGTCGGCAACCTCATCGGCGAGGAGCACAAGGGCTGGAAGCTCATCACCAACCAGCTCAACCACGAACGCGTCGCCCTGTGCTCGGCCGCGCCGCTGCAGACCGCGCTGCGCGAAGTTCGTCAATGGGCGGACGAAACCGGTGCCGCCCAGCACGAGTGGGTGCGCCTGCACCTCGCCCGCGTGCACGCCAAGACCGAGTTCCTCAAGCTCGTCAACTGGCGGATCGCCTCCGGTTCCGACGAGGCGCCGTCCCCGGCGGAGGCGTCGGCGACCAAGGTGTTCGGCACCGAGTTCGCGACCGAGGGCTACCGGCTGCTGATGGAGGTGCTGGGCGCCAACGGGATCGTGCGCGCCGGCTCACCGGGAGCGTTGCTGCACGGCCGGGTCGAACGCATGCACCGCTCGGCGCTGATCCTCACGTTCGGCGGCGGCACCAACGAGATCCAGCGGGACATCATCGCGCGCGTGGGCCTGGGACTGCCCGCCGTGCCCCGGTAGAGGAGACTTCCGTGGACTTCACCCTGACCGAGGCCCAGCGCGAACTGGCCGCGCTGACCCGCAAGATCCTCGACTCGTCCGACACCCCGTGGCTCGACCTGGTCAAGTCCGGGGTCGTGCCGGAGCAGCCCGACGAGTTCGGCGTCCTGGAGCAGTGCGCGGTGCTGGTCGAACTGGGCCGTGCGGTCTCCCCCGCGCCTTACCTGCCGACGACGGTCGCGTCGTCCGCGCTCGCCGAGTTCGGCACCGCGGGCCAACGCGAACGCTGGCTGACCCCGGGAACCGTGCTGTCCGTGGCACTTCAGGAGACCGACGGCGAGCTGACGACCGTGCCGTCCGCCTCCGCAGCGGCGGCCTTCCTCGTCGCCCAGGGCGACCAGGTCTTCGTGGTCGCCGCGGAGGACCTGGAGATCACACCGCAGGAACTCGTCGACGGCTCGGAGGCGGGCTCGTTCGCGTTCACGGGTGGCGAGGTCGTCCCCGGCCTCACGCCGGACTGGCTGGTCACCCGCTACACGCTGGGACTGTGCGCCCACCAGCTGGGCGTCACCGAACGCGCGCTGGAACTGACGGCGGAGTACGCCCGGACCCGCGTGCAGTTCGAACGCCCGATCGGCAGTTTCCAGGCCGTGGCCCAACGGCTCGCCGACGCCTACATCGACGTGGCCGCCATCCGGCTCACGCTCTGGCAGGCCGCCTGGCGACTGTCCGAGGGTCTCGACGCCGAGGCCGAGGTGGCGACCGCGAAGTTCTGGGCCGCCGACGCCGGGCACCGCGTGGCGCACACGGCCGTGCACGTCCACGGCGGCACCGGTATCGACATGAGCCACGACGTGCACCGCTACTTCACCGCGGCCAAGCGCAACGAGTTCGAGCTGGGCGGTGCGACCGCCCAGCTCCTGAAACTCAGTGCCGCGATGTGATCAGCGAGCCTTGTTCAGCCGTTCCACGGCCTGGTCGTACTCGCTCAGCAGGTCCGTCATCACGTCGGCGACGGGCCGCACCTCGTTCATCCGCCCGACGATCTGCCCGACCGGCATCGACACCACCGACGGGTCGCCCGAGCGGGCGATCCGGTGGTGCGCCTCGCTGACCAGCAGGTTCTGCAACGGCATCGGCAACGGCTCGGGCGCGTCCGGTTCCGTCCACGCCTCGGTCCAGCGGGTCCTGAGCAGCCGCGCCGGCTTGCCGGTGTAGACGCGGGTGCGCACGGTGTCGCTCGACCCGGCGGCGAGCAGCGCCTCCTGCGTGCTGGAGTTGCCCAGGGCGTACTCGGCCGTGGTGAGCCAGTACGAACCCATCCACACGCCGGACGCGCCGAGCGCCAGTGCCGCGGCCGCCTGCCGGCCCGAGCCGATGCCACCGGCGGCGAGCACCGGGACGTCGACCGCGTCCACGATCTCCGGCACGAGCACCATCGACGCGATCTCACCGGTGTGGCCGCCCGCCTCGTAGCCCTGTGCCACCACGATGTCGACGCCGTTGGCCACGTGCCGTCGCGCGTGTTCGGCCTTGCCCGCCAGCGCGGCCACCGGAACGCCTGCCGCGTGCACGCGTTCGATGACGTCCGTCGGCGGTGAGCCCAGGGCGTTCGCGATGAGCCGGATCGGGTGTTCGAGGGCGACGTCCACGTGCGACCGCGCGACCGAGTGCAGCCAGCCCAGCACGCCCTCGCCCTCCTCGCCGTCCGGCAGCGGGGGCACGCCGAGCTTCAGCAACGTCTGCGCCACGAAGTCCTTGTGGCTCTGCGGGATGAGCGTGGCGAGGTCGATCTGCGTGCCCTCGGCCGGGATCTTCGCGGGCATCACGATGTCGACCCCGTACGGCTTGCCGTCGGTGTTCTCGTCCATCCACGTCAACGCGCGGTCGAGGTCCTCCGCGTCGTTGAACCGCACGCACCCGAGGACACCGAGCCCGCCCGCCCGGCTGATCGCCGCCGCCACGTGCTCGGACGGCGTGAAGCCGAAGACGGGGTGCTCGATGCCCAGCTCGTCACACAGGCTGGTGCGCATGGTCCTCCACGTGGCGCTTCGCCCACTGGTAGTCGGGTTTGCCGCTCGGGGTGCGGCCGATCTCGGGCACCAGCCACAACGAGCGCGGTACCTTGTAGCCCGCCAGCGACTCGCGGACGTGAGCGTCCAGTTCGGACAGTGTCGGCGTGGTGCCGTCACGCGGCTGGATGATCGCTCCGACGCGTTGGCCGAGCGTGTCGTCGGGGACGCCGATCACGAGCGCGTCGAACACGTCGGGGTGCGACTTCAGCACTCCCTCGACCTCTTCCGGGAAGACCTTCTCGCCGCCGGTGTTGACGCAGGTGTTGCCGCGCCCCAGCAACGTGATGTCGCCGTCCTCCTCGAACCGGGCGAAGTCGCCGGGCACGGTGAACCGCCTGCCGTCGACCTCCACGAACATCCGCGCGGTCTTCTCGGGGTCCTTGTAGTAGCCGATCGGGATGTGCCCGCCACGCGCCAGCTTGCCGATGACACCGGGCGACGGCTCCAGTTTGTTGCCGTCCTCGTCGATGACGATGGTGTCCTCGTTGAGCTTCACTTTGGTGCCGTCGGTCTTCACCATCTCCTTGGGCACCGCGCCGATGCCGGTGGACCCGGTCTCGCTGGACCCGATGGACTCCAGCAACGTCGTGTGCGGCAGGTGCTCGTGGTACTGCTTCTTCACCGTGTACGAGAAGAGCGCGGCGCTGCTGTTGAGGATGTAGAGCGACGAGGCGTCGTACGTGCCGCGCTGGAACTCCTCGATCAACGGCCGGCCCATGGCGTCGCCGGTGATGACGGCGACCTGGACCTTTTCCCTTTCGATCACCTGCCAGATCTCGACGGGGTCGAACTTGGGCACCAGCACCACCGTGCTGCCGCTGAACAACGCGCCCAGCACGGCCCACTGCGCGGCGCCGTGGATCAGCGGCGGCAGGCACAACCGGATCAGGCCGTAGTCCTTGCCCGCCCTGGCCTGGTGCCACTCGTCGGCCAGCCGTTCGCCGGTGACGAAGTCGATGCCGCCGCCGAGCGTGCGCCACACGTCCTCGTGCCGCCACATCACGCCCTTGGGCATGCCGGTCGTGCCGCCGGTGAACAGGATGTAGAGGTCGTCAGGACTGCGCGGGGAGAAGTCCCGGTCACCCGACTCGGCGCTCAGGGCCGTCTCGTAGTCGGCGCCCTCGAAGGGTTCCTCGGTCTCGTCGTCGATCACGACGGTGTGGCCGGGCGCGCCGACCTCCGCGACCAGCGGCGCATAACGCCGTTCGTGCACGAGAGCGGTCAGGTCCGCCTCGCCGAAGAGGTATTGCAACTCGTTCTTGGTGTAGCGGTAGTTCACGTTGATGGCCACGGCACGCAGCTTGTAGACCGCGATCATGGCTTCGACCAGCTCGATCGAGTTGCGCGCGTAGAGCCCCACGTGCGCACCCTGCGTCACGCCGTTCTTTGCCAGGTGGTGAGCCAGTTTGTTGGCTCGCGACTCGAGCTCGGCGTAGGTGACCCTCTTGGCCCCGCACACGAGCGCGGTCCGGTCGGGCACGGTGTCGGCGGCGTGTTCAACGAGGTCTGCGACGTTGAGGGCCATAGCACGCAAAGTAGAACGTGTTACTGTTCTGGACAATCCCCCGTGCGGTCAGACTCGATCCAGGAGGCGCGCGAATGACGACCACGACAGAACCACACGCGTTGGTGGACTTGGTCGGCAACGTCTTGGTCGTCACGATGAACCGGCCCGAGGTCCGCAACGCCTTGTCCGGCCCCATGTTGGCCATCATGAAGGACGCGTGGGACCGCGTCGACACCGATCCGGACGTGCGCGTCTGCGTCCTGACCGGCGCGGGCGGCTCCTTCTGCGCGGGCGCGGACCTCAAGGCGATGACGTCCAACCACCCCAGCGAGAACGCCGGCAAGTTCGACTTCTCCGTCATCGAACCGCTGCTGAAAGGACGTCGATTGACGAAACCGCTCATCGCGGCGGTGGAGGGCCCGGCGGTCGCCGGCGGCACCGAGATCCTTCAGGCGACGGACATCCGGGTGGCGGGCGAGAGCGCGCGGTTCGGCGTCTCCGAGGCGCGCTGGGGCCTGTTCCCGATGGGCGGCTCGGCGGTGCGGCTGCCCCGCCAGATCCCGTACACGGTGGCGGCGGACCTGCTGCTGACCGGACGGCACATCAGGGCGGCCGAGGCCAAGGAGATCGGCCTGATCGGCCACGTGGTGCCGGACGGCCAGGCGCTGGACAAGGCCCTCGAACTGGCCGGGCTGATCACCGCGAACGGGCCCATCGCGGTGCAGAAGATCCTGCAGACCATGCGGGAGACCGAGGTCATGCACGAGAACGAGGCGTTCACAGTGGACGCCCGGCTCGGCATGGAGGTGTTCTCCAGCGAGGACGCCAAGGAAGGACCCCGGGCATTCGCGGAAAAGCGCAAGCCGGAGTTCAAGGGCCGGTAGCTTTCCCGTACGTGAGCACCTCCGTTGTCATCATCGACCTCGACGACTGCCTGATCCCGGACGGCTCGGCGGCCCGCGCCGCCATCGCCGCGGTGCTCGGTGAGCTCGCGATCCCGACCACCGAGCAGGCGGTCGACGTCGTGCTGGCCGCGGCCCGGCGGGAGTGGCGGGAGAACCGGACCGTCACGCACCGCGAGGTCGAACGGGTCGCGTCCTGGGAGGCGCTCTGGGCCGACTTCCACGAACTGCCGATGCCCCAGGACGTCATCGCCGCGTTGGTGGGCAACGACGTGCGGGCGTGGCGGCTGGCGCTGGCGGACCTGGGGAGTGCGGCCGAAGCGCAGACCGCCGCACTGGCGTTCCGGCGGCTGCGCAGGGCGTTGGTTCGGCCGTTCCCCGGCGTAGAGTCCGCTTTGGACTCACTGGCGCTGCGGCACGAGCTGTGGCTCGCCACCGACGGCTGCCGGTCGTTGCAGCGCGCCAAGATCGGGCTGTCGGGCCTGGCCGACCGGTTCGCGCGGATCTTCGTGTCGGGCGAGGTCGGCCACCCCAAGGGCACGCCTGGGTTCACCGACGCGGTCAGGACCGCGCTGACGGACGGCAGGACCGTGTGCATGGTGGCCGGGGACAGCCTGACCACCGATCTCCTGCTGGCGGAGACCGGTGGCTGGCCGTTCGTGCAGGTCGGCGCCGCGCTGACGTTCGCCGACGTGCCCGCGCGCTGCCGCTGCTAGATGTCGTTCGCGGCGATGTAGCCGAACGTCATCGCGGGCCCGATGGTCGAGCCCGCTCCGGCGTAGCTGCGGCCCATCACGGCCGAGCTCACGTTGCCCGCCGCGTACAGGCCGGGGATGACCGAGCCGTCCGGCCGCAGCACGCGCGCACGGGCGTCCGTCACCAGGCCGCCCTTCGTGCCGAGGTCGCCGGGCACGATCTTGAACGCGTAGAACGGCGCCAGCCACAGCGGGGCGAGGCACGAGTTCGGGAAGACGGCCGGGTCGGTGTAGTAGTGGTCGTAGGCGCTGTCGCCGCGGTGGAAGTCCGCGTCGCGGCCGGTCATGGCCTGGCCGTTGAAGCGGCTGACGGTCGCCTTCAGCGCGGCGCCCGGCACGCCGATGGCGGAGGCGAGGCCGTCCAGCGACCAGTTCTTCACCACCGCGCCCGACTGGTACCAGCCGTCCGGGAGCGGCAGGGCCGGGGCCACGTCGGCGAACAGGTACCTGTTGCGGTAGTTCTGGTCGACGATGAGCCAGGCCGGGATGCACGGGTCGGTGGGGTTCTTGTCGTACATGGTGTGCACGACGTCGCTGTACGGCCCGGCCTCGTTCACGAAGCGCCGGCCCGCCGCGTTGATCATCAGGCCGCCGGGCAGGGTGCGCTCGGCGAGGCAGAAGTACGGTGAGCCGGGGGTCGGGATGGCCGGGCCCCACCAGGCGTCGTCCATCAGGTCGACGGCGGCGCCCGCGCGCAGGCCGGCGCGGTGACCGTCGCCGGTGTTCTCCTTGGCGCCGACCGTCCACTGAGTACCGATCGGCTGGCGCTGGTACTGGGCGCGCATGGCCGCGTTGTGCTCGAAGCCGCCGGAGCCCATGATCACGCCGCGGCGGGCGCGCACAGCACCTCGTGAGGTCAGCACGCCGCGGACGGCGCCGTTCTCGACGATCAGGTCGTCGAGGCCGGTGTTCAGCCAGACCGGGACGTTCGACTGCAGCAGGCCCGCCCGCAGGCCGCCGGCCAGGGCCTGGCCCATCGTCAACGGCTTCTGGCCCGCCAGCGCGGCGGCGGTGCCCCGGGCCAGCGCCGCCGCTGCCGTGGCCGCGCCCTTGGCGTTCACCAGTGCCAGGGCGAGCCACTTGTAGTCGGCGCCGTAGATGACCAGGCCGGCGGGCGGCGTCAGGTAGGGCGCGTTGAGGTTGGCCAGTTCGGCGCCGAGGACGCGGCCGTCGAGCATCTCCGGTTCGATCGAACGACCTCGCGCGATGCCGCCGGGGAGTTCCGGGTAGTAGTCGCTGTAGCCGTCCATGTGCCGGAACCGCAACGGGCTGTTGCGCATGACGAACGAGATCATCTGCGGCCCGTGCGCGAGGTAGGCCTGCTGCCGCGCCAACGGGATGTCGCCGACGACGGCCGCCAGGTACTGCGTGGCCTTCGCGGGGGTGTCCGGGATGCCGGCGGCGAGGATGATCTCGTTGTTCGGGATCCAGATGCCCGCGCCGGACCGCGCCGCCGAGCCGCCGTACGTCGGCGCCTTCTCCACGACCACGCAGCTCAGCCCGCGCTTGGCGGCGGTCAGCGCGGCGGTCATGCCGGCCGCACCGGCGCCCACCACGACGACGTCGAACTCACCGAGGTCGGCCGACGCCGTCCCGGTCCTGACCAGTCCCGAAGCCAGCGCGAGCCCGGCTCCGGCGAGCACCTGACGGCGGTTCAGGTTCACGGTGTCACTCCCGACATCGTCTTGCGGTGGTCCCAGCTGGCGGTCTTGGTCGGACGGAAGATCACGGCGACGCGCCGGGCCATCGCCTTCTTCAACGCCTCACGGGCGGCCGGGTCGTCGCCGACCTCGCCGAAGTTGCGCGCCACCACGGCGTCCACGACCGGCCCGAGGTCGGTGAACTCGGTGACGCCCTCCATGTGCACGCCGCGCAGCTGGTCGTATGACTCCCCGGTCTCGGCCAGCACGCTGCAGCGCGGATCCCGTTGGAGGTTCAGGATCTTCTGCGACTTGCGGTCGGTGCAGAAGACGATCTCGCCGTCCACCCACGCGAACCACATCGGCGCGAGGTGCGGCAGCCCGGTGCGGCCGATGGTCGCCACGATCAACGTCTTCTGCCCGCGCAGGAACTCCTCGACCTCGCCGGCCGACATCCTGATCGCGTCACGCATCGCGCAGCTTCCGCTTGTACAGCTTGCCGTTCGGGTCGCGGGGCAGCTCGGCCCGGTACTCGACGGTCCGGGGCAGCTTGAACTTGGCGAGCCGGGTGCGCGCGAACTCCAGCAGCTCCTCGGTCAGCGCCTCGGACCCCTCCACGCCATCGGTCGGCTGCACGACGGCCTTGATCGCCTCGCCCCAGTCCGGGTGCGGCACCCCGAACACCGCCACGTCCGCGACCTTCGGGTGGCAGATCAGCTCGCCCTCGATCTCGGCCGGGTAGATGTTCACCCCACCGGAGATGATCATGTCGTTCTTGCGGTCGCACAGGAACAGGTAGCCGTCCTCGTCGAGATACCCGATGTCCTGCAACGTGAACAGCTTGCCGACGCGCGCGGCCCGGGTCTTCTCGGCGTCCTTGTGGTACTCGAACGTCGAGGTGCCCATCCGCATGTAGACGAGCCCCTGCTCCCCCACCGGCAGTTCGGTGCCGTCCTCGCCGAGGATCTTGATCTCGGACGTCGGCCACGGCAGCCCGACCGATCCGGGCTTCTTCAGCCACTCCTGAGCGGTGATCGCCGTGCCGCCGCCCTCGGTGGCGGCGTAGTACTCGATCACGACCGGGCCCCACCAGTCGAGCATGCGGCGCTTGACTTCGAGCGGGCACGGCGCCGCGCCGTGGATCATCGACCGCAACGACGACATGTCGTAGCGCGCCTTCACGTCGTCGGGCAGAGCCAGCAACCGGTGGAACTGGGTCGGCACCATGTGGCTGTGGGTCACCTTGTGGCGCTCGATCAGCCGCAGCATCTCCTCGGGCGCCCAGTGGTCCATCAGCACCGCGGTGTGGCCCAGCTGGATCGAGATGGTCACGAAGTTGAGCACGGCCGTGTGGTAGAGCGGTGATCCGCAGAGGTGCACGTGCCCGTCGTGCGGCTTGATCCCGAAGATGCCGAAGAACCAGGCGGCGTTCGGCGGCACGTCGTCGGGATCGGCGCCGGTCAACGGCCTGCGCACGCCCTTCGGCCGTCCGGTCGTGCCGGAGGTGTAGAGCATCGGCGACCCGGTGGTGCGGCCGTCGGGCCTGCCTTCGCCGTCGGCCCCGAGTCCGCTCAACGGCGTGAACCCGTCGATCTCACCGACCGCGAACCTCGCCTCGGCGGGAAGGCTCGCGGCGGCCTCCACGGCGGCCGCCGCGAACCGCTCGTGGGCCACGACGGCCTTGGCACCGCTGTCCTGCACGAGGTACGCGACCTCGGCCCCGGTCAGGTGCCAGTTGGCCATCACGACGTAGAGACCGGTCTGGTAGGCCGCGAAGTAGACGGCCACCAGTTCGGCGCTGTTGGGCAGCATCAGCACGACGCTGTCACCGGGGTTCAGGCCCAGGGCCCGGAACCCGCGCCCGTAGCGGTTCGCGTCGCCCGCGAGCTCGGAGTAGGTGATCTCGCGACCACTCGGATCGACCAGCGCGGTCAGGTCCGGCTGATCGGCAGCGATGTTCCAGAGTCCTGTGACCACACCCTCAAAGTAGAACGCGTTTCACCTACTGACAAGCCTCCGCGACGGCCTTGATCGAGGCAACGTCGCGACATCCGACGAGCAGTGTCGTGACGCCCGCCTTCTCCCACCGGCGGACCTCCTCGCGCACCCGCTCGGCTGTCCCGACGATGCTGATCTCGGACACCAGCTCGTCCGGAACCACCTGCGCCGCCTCGTCCTTGCGCCCGGCCTGGAACAGCCTGCCGATGTCAGTCACGACCTCGCCGTAGCCCATCCGCGTGAAGACCTCGGCGTGGAAGTTCATGCCGGGCGCGCCCATTCCGCCGATGTACAAAGCGACGAAGGGCTTCAGCATCGCCCGCACAGACGCCGGATCGTCCGTCACGACGACCTGGCACGTGGCCGCGACCTCGAAGTTCTCCCTGCTGCGGCCCGACTTGGCGAACCCGTCGTCGAGCCATTCGTTGTACATGTCGGCGAGCCGCGGCGCGTAGTAGATGGCGAGCCACCCGTCCGCGATCTCCGACGTCAGCGCGACGTTCTTCGGCCCCTCGGCCCCGAGCCAGATGGGCAGGTCAGCGCGCAGCGGATGGGTGATCGGCTTCAACGGCTTGCCGAGCCCCAGCGCCCCCGGCCCCTGGTAGGGCAACGGGTAGTGCGGGCCGTCGTTGCGCACGGGCGCCTCGCGCGCCATCACCTGACGCAGGATCGACACGTACTCCCTGGTCCTGGCAAGGGGTTTCGCGAACGGCCGCCCGTACCAGCCCTCCACGACCTGCGGCCCGGACACGCCGAGCCCGAGGATGAACCGCCCGCCCGACAGGTGATCGAGCGTCAGCGCGTGCATCGCGCACGCGGCCGGCGTGCGAGCCGACATCTGGACGACGGACGTCCCCAGCCGCACCCTGGAGGTCTCGGATCCCCACCACGCCAACGGGGTGAACGCGTCCGATCCCCACGCCTCGGCGGCGAACACCGCGTCGAAGCCGAACTCCTCCGCCGCCGCCACGAGTTCGGCGGCGTTCAGGGGCGGCTGAGCACCCCAGTACCCGAGCTGCAGACCGAGCTTCATGCACCCATCTTGCCACCATTTCGAGAACCTGTTTCACTTTGATCTGTGACTCGGCCGCTGAGTGCTCCGCTCGACGTTGGCTTCGACTACACGCGTTCGCTCGGCCCGACGCTGGGCCGGTTCCTCTCGGATCTGCGCCGCCGCAAGGTGACCGGGATCCGGGGTTCCGACGGGCGCGTGCACGTGCCGCCGCTCGAGTACGACCCCGTGACCGCCGAACGCCTCCACGAGTTCGTGGGCGTGGCGGCGACCGGTGTCGTGCGCGGGTGGTCGTGGATTCCCGAGCCCCTCGAAGGACAGCCGCTCGACCGGCCGTTCGCGTGGGCGCTCATCCAGCTCGACGGCGCGGACACCTCGCTGCTGCACGCCGTCGACGCGGGCACCCCGGACCAGATCTCCACCGGCGCGCGCGTACGGGTGCGATGGCGCGACGAACGGGTCGGCGCGATCACCGACATCGAGTGCTTCGAGCTCTCCGACTCCCCGGCCGACGAACCAACGGACGCCGACGACGTCACGATGGTGACCACGCCGGTCAACCTGCACTACACGCACTCGGCGTCGCCGACCGAGGACCCGTTCCTGCGCGGTCTCATGGAGGGCAGGCTGCTCGGCCAGCGCTGCCCGTCCTGCGAGAAGGTCTACTTCCCGCCGCGCCCGGCCTGCCCGACCGACGGCGTGCCGACGACGGACCAGGTCGAGCTCGCCGACCGCGGCACGATCACGACGTACTGCGTGGTCAACGTCCCGTTCCTGGGCCAGCGCATCCCACCGCCGTACGTCTCGGCTTACGTGCTGCTCGACGGCGCGGACATCCCGTTCCTGCACCTGCTGCTCGGCGTCGCGCCGGAGGACGTGCGGATGGGCATGCGCGTCGAGGGCGTGTGGAAGCCGCGCGAGGAGTGGGGCCCGACGATGCAGAACATCGACCACTTCAAGCCGTCCGGTGAGCCGGACGCGCCGTTCGACTCCTACTCCCAGCACCTGTGAGGCTCGCGTGCGTGACATTGCGGTAGTCGGCTTCGCGCAGACGCCCTGCGTGCGCGAGACCGACGGCACCACCAACGGTGTCGAGATGCTGGTCCCGATCTTCCACGAGGTGCTCGGCGGCCTCGGCCTCACCAAGACCGACATCGGGTTCTGGTGCTCGGGCTCGTCGGACTACCTGGCGGGCCGCGCGTTCTCGTTCGTCTCGGCCGTCGACGCGATCGGGGCGTTCCCGCCGATCGCCGAGTCGCACGTCGAGATGGACGCCGCCTGGGCGTTGTACGAGGCCTGGGTCAAGCTGCTGTGCGGTGAGATCGACACCGCCCTCGTCTACGGCTTCGGCAAGTCCTCGGCCGGGCAGCTCCGCCGCGTGATGGCGATGCAGCTCGACCCGTACGTCGTCACTCCACTGTGGCCGGACACGCTGGGGCTGGCGGGCATCCAGGCGCGCATGGGCATCGAGACCGGCCTGTGGGACGAACGCGCGATGGCCTCGGTAGCCGCGCAAAGCCGTCGCAACGCCCTCTCGAACCCACTCGCCCAGCTCTCCGGCGAAGTGGAGGCCGACGAACTCCTGTCGCTGCCCTACGTAGCGGACCCGTTGCGGCGCCACGACTGCGCCCCGATCACTGACGGCGCGGCCACGATCGTGCTGGCCGCCGGTGACCGCGCCCGCGAGCTGTGCGAACGCCCGGCGTGGATCACCGGCTTCGAGCACCGCACCGACTCCCCATCGTTCGGCACCCGCGACCTCACGACCTCGCCGTCCACCGTCGCCGCGGGCAAGGCGGCGGGCACGGACGGCGTCCAGGTCGCCGAGCTGCACGCGCCTTTCACCCACCAGGAGATCCTGCTGCGCCAGGCGCTCGGCCTCGGCGACGACGTGAGCGTCAACCCGTCCGGCGGCGTCCTCGCGGGCAACCCGATGTTCTCCGCCGGCCTCGCCCGCATCGGCGAGGCCGCCCGCCGCATCCACGACGGCACCGCCGAGAAGGTCCTGGGCCACGCCACCAGCGGCCCCCTGCTCCAACAGAACCTCGTCTGCGTCATGGAAGGGCGTGCGTGATGCGACCGGCAGCAGTGGTCGGCACCGGCCAGACGCACCACGCGGCGAAGCGCCTGGACGTCTCGATGGCGGGCCTGTGCCGCGAGGCGATCGACCGCGCGATGGCCGACGCGGGCGTCGACTGGCCCGACATCGACGCCGTGGTCCTGGGCAAGGCCCCCGACCTCTTCGAGGGCGTCATGATGCCCGAACTCTTCCTCGCCGACGCCCTGGGCGCGGTCGGCAAACCCTTGCTGCGCGTGCACACCGCCGGCTCCGTCGGCGGCAGCACCGGCAACGTGGCCGCCTCCCTCGTCCAGTCCGGCGTCCACAACCGCGTACTGGCCGTGGCATTCGAAAAGCAGTCCGAGTCGAACGCCATGTGGGCGCTCTCCGTACCCACTCCCTTCACCATGCCCGTCCACGCGGGCGCGGGCGGCTACTTCGCCCCGCACGTCCGCTCCTACATCCGCCGGGCGGGCGCCCCCGAACACGTGGGCGCCATGGTCGCCGCCAAAGACCGCCGCAACGGCGCGCGCAACCCGTACGCCCACCTCAAACAACCCGACATCACCGTGGAATCGGTCCAAGCCTCCACGATGCTGTGGGACCCGATCCGCTACGACGAGACGTGCCCGTCCTCCGACGGCGCCTGCGCGGTGGTCATCTCCTCGGAACCCACCTCCGGCAAGGCGGCCTGGATCCGCGCCACCGCGATGCGCACCGAGCCCACGACGTTCGCCGGACGAGACCAGGTCAACCCCCAGGCGGGCCGCGACGCAGCCCGAGCGCTCTGGAAGCAGGCGGGCATCACCGACCCGCTGTCCGAAGTGGACGCCGCGGAGATCTACGTCCCGTTCTCCTGGTTCGAACCGATGTGGCTCGAGAACCTCGGCTTCACCGACATCGGCCAGGGCTGGAAGCTCACCGAGGCAGGCGAAACCGAGATCAAGGGCCGCCTCCCGGTCAACCCGAGCGGCGGCGTCCTCTCGTCCAACCCGATCGGCGCCTCAGGCCTCCTCCGCTTCGCCGAAGCGGCGATGCAGGTCATGGGCACGGCAGGAGACCACCAGGTGGACGGTGCACGAGTAGCCCTGGGCCACGCCTACGGCGGCGGCTCCCAGTTCTTCGCCATGTGGGTAGTCGGATCGGAGAAGCCGTGAAGTTCACCGTAGGCATCGCCATGAGCCCGCTCGACCAACTCACCGAGCTGGCCCAGTGCGCAGAAGAGTGCGGCTACGCCTCAATAGCCCTGCCGGACTCCCTCTTCTTCTCCGAAAAGGTCTCCGCCGACTACCCGTACACCCCGGACGGCTCCCGAATGTGGAACGCGGACACCCCCTGGGTGGACCCGTTCGTAGCGGCAGCGGCAATGGGCGCGGTCACGTCCCGCATCAACTTCTACACCCAGGTCCTCAAACTGGGCTCCCGCAACCCACTACTCCTAGCCCGCCAAGTCGGCTCAGTCGCCCACATGACCGGCAACCGCTTCGGCTTCGGCGTGGGCCTCGGCTGGTCCCCCGAGGAATTCGAGTGGTGCGGCGTCCCGTTCAAGAACCGCGGCCCGCGCGTAGACGAGATGATCGACATCCTCAAACTCGTCCTGGCCGGCGGCATGGTCGAGTACCACGGCGACTACTTCGACTTCGACCGCCTCCAAATGTCCCCGGCCCCCACCGCCCCGGTGCCGTTCTACGTGGGCGGCCACACCCCGGCCGCCCTCAAACGAGCCGCACGCGTAGGCGACGGCTGGACCTCGGCCATGATCAAGTACGACGAACTCAAACAGGTAATCGCCACCCTAGAAGACCTGGGCGCCTTCGAACGCCCCTTCGAGATCCAGGCGGTCTGCATCGACCGCTTCGGCCTGGACGGCTACAAACAACTCGCCGAGGTAGGCGTAACCGACACCATCGTCGTCCCCTGGCTCTTCTACGGCGTGGGCTTCGACGGCACCCTCCAGGCCAAAAAGGACGGACTTCGGCGCTTCGCCGACGAAGTGATCGGAGAACTCGCATGACCACAGCCGCCGCAGTCACCTGGACGGCCTCCAAGACCGAAACCCCGGCCCGAGTGGCCTCCTGGCGCTCCATGGAAGCCGTCTCACAAGGCCGCAAGGAAGACTGGCTGGCCCTCTTCGCCGAGGACGCCGTGGTAGAAGACCCGGTGGGCCCGTCCATGTTCGACCAGGAAGGCAAGGGCCACCACGGCAAGGAGGCCATCGCCGCCTTCTGGGACCTGGCCATCGCCAACGTGGAACGCTTCGAGTTCGCCATCCACGACTCGTTCGCAGCAGGCACCGAATGCGCGAACGTGGGCACCATCAGCGCCTTCCTCCCAGGCAACGCCCGCGTGGACACCGAGGGAGTCTTCGTCTACAACGTGGGCGAGGACGGCCTCATCAAATCCGTACGCGCCTTCTGGGAAACCGAACGCGCGATGGCCACCCTCCGCGTAGAGGAGGCCTGACACACACGCACAAGTGGCCCTCCGCCCAAGAGGTGGAGGGCCACACTCACGCACAAACACGCACGCACCCATGCCCACGCGAAGCCGAAGGCGAGCCCGTACGAGCACCGCACATCGATCAAGCGGTGTGGTGACCTACCAGCACAAACGCAACCACGCACCCGAAGAGATTGGGGCTTGACTTTGGGTGCGAGGTGCTAGCCTCTCGAGCTCGGCCGGGCGCTTTTCAGCCCGGCCTTTCCGGCCGACCAGCACCTCGCAAGGGCCCCGAAGTCAAGCCCCAATCTCTATCGTCGCGCAGC
>NZ_JBHXLO010000003.1:384400-425276 GCF_042721395.1 Lentzea sp. NPDC058450 | reverse complement strand
CCCAGCCCCACCTGACGGGGCACGCCGCGAATCCGGCGTGACGGGCCCGCGCCGTCGTCGCCACCTGTTCGGGTGAACCGTGAGGCGACGACGGCGCGGTCGTCAGCGGGTCGGGGTCGTGCCGTTGAACCAGTTCCGAGCCGCCACCGCCGAGCCGTGTTCGCGGTCACCGATGACCGAGATGCCTTCCATCGCGGCGATGTGGGCGTCGGTCAGCGTCACGGTGGCGGCGAGGCTGTTCTCCTCGAAGAAGCCCGGCCGGCGCGTGCCGGGGATCGGGACGACGTCGGGCGCCTTGGCCATCAGCCAGGCGAGAGCGACCTGGCCGGGGGTGGCGTCCACCTCGGCGGCGATGCCGCGCACCACGTCCACTGTGGACAGGTTCCGGTCGATGTTCTCCGCGGAGTACCAGGGCAGGCCGCGCCGGTGGTCGGTGTCCTTCAGGTCCTCGCGGGAGGTGATGGCGCCGGTGAGCGCACCGCGGCCCAGCGGGCTGTAGGGCACGATCCCGATGCCGAGCTCCCGGGTCAGCGGGAGGATCTCGTCCTCGATCCCGCGTTCCCACAACGACCACTCGGTCTGCAGCGCGGTGATCGGGTGCACCGCCGCGGCCCGGCGGATGGTGTCCGGCGCCGCCTCCGACAGGCCCAGGTGCCGGACCTTGCCCTCGGCGACGAACTCGGCCATGGCGCCGATGGTGTCCTCGATCGGCACCGTCGGGTCGACGCGGTGCTGGTAGTACAGGTCGACGTGATCGACTCCGAGGCGTCGCAGTGACCGCTCCAGTTGCTGCCGCGCGTAGGCGGGGCTGCCGTCGATGCGTGCCTCGGCCCCGCCGAAGGGGGCGGAGACGATGCCGAACTTGGTGGCGATCACGAACTCGTCGCGGCGCCCGGCGATCGCCCTTCCGATGATCTCCTCGCTGTCGCCGTAGCCGTCGGCGGTGTCGATCATCGTGACGCCCAGGTCCCCGGCGCGGTCGATGATCTGCTTCGCCACGTCGTCGGGCGAGTAGTCGCCGCTCTGGCCGTAGGGGTTGGCGAAGCTCATGGCGCCGTAGCCGACGGCGCCGGCCTCCAGGCGGTCGAGTCCGAGGAACCGGGTCGGGATGGTCATGTCTCTGCTGTCCTTCCGAAGCCGAGGAGCTATGTCCTCACCTGAGGACAAGCGTAGTCCTCAACTGAGGACATGTCACGCCCTGGGGCTACACTGGACGCGTGACCAGGGAAGACTCCGTCCGGCGGGTACGGGACGCGGAGGCGACGCAGCGGGACATCCTCGATGCCGCCATCACCGCGTTCGCCGGCAACGGCTACGACGGCGCCAGCACGCGGGACATCGGCCGGGACGCGGGCGTGGACCCCCGGCTGATCACGCGGTACTTCGGGTCGAAGGAGGCGTTGTTCGCGCGCGCGGTCGAGGAGACCTACCGGCACCCGCTGATGATGGTGCCGGGCCAGAACCGCGTGGTCGCCAAGGCGTTGCTCGACGACGCGCCGCTGGACCAGGCCAAGGGACTGCTGCTCACCATTCGCTCGGCGGGCAACGAACGGGCCGTGGAGATCATGCGCGGCCATCTCGAACGCCACTACCAGCGCGACCTCGCCGGCGCGCTGCCCGGTGCCGACGCGGTCGGCCGAGCCGCCCTGCTGATCGCCGTCTGCACCGGCGTGCAGATGCAGCGGAACGTGCTGCGCAACCAGGCGCTGCGGAACACCGACGAGCTCGTCGACCTGCTCGCCGGGGCACTGGACCTCATCGGCAACGGCTGACGTCAGCAGTGCTGCCCGGTCAGGGCGCTGCGGTGGATCGGCGTGGTGAGGATCGTCAGCGGCAGGCCGGTGCCGCCGTGCCGTACGGCGACGAGTTCGGCGGCGATCGACACCGCGGTCTCGGCGGGGCTGCGTCCGCCGAGGTCGAGGCCGACGGGGGAGTGGAGCCGGGCCAGCGACGTCTCCGGCACGCCTTCGGCGCGGAGCTTGTCCAGCCGCTCGGCGTGGGTGCGGCGGGAGCCGAGGGCGCCGACGAAGGCGACGTCCCGCGACAGGGCTTCCGCGAGAACGGGGATGTCGAACTTGGGGTCGTGGGTGAGCACGACGACGGCGGTGGACGCGTCGGTGTGCGTGGTGGCCAGGTAGCGGTGGGGCCAGTCGACGACGACTGAGTGGGCCGCGGGGAAGCGGGCCGGGGTGGCGAACACGGGGCGTGCGTCGCACACGGTCACGTGGTAGCCGAGGAAGCGGCCGATCTCGGCGACGGCGGCGGCGTGGTCGATGGCGCCGAACACCAGCAGGCGGGGTGGCGGCAGCCAGGATTCGGTGAACGTCCGGCCGTCGGCCTCGAAGCGCACAGAGAGCGGTACTCCCTCGCCGGAGGCGGTGAGGGCGGCGCGCAACGGCGGGGTGTCGCGTTGCACGAGCACGTCGAGCGAGCCGCCGCAGGTGAGGCCGACGGCGAACGCCGTGTCGTCGGAGTAGCCGAACGAGGCGAGCGCCGGCACGCCTGAGGCGAGTACCCGGCAGGCCAGGTCGTGGACCTCGGCCTCCACGCAGCCGCCGGACACGCTGCCGATCACCTCGCCGGACGGTCCCACGGCCATCGCCGCGCCGACCGGGCGGGGCGCACTGCCCCGCACGGCGACGACGGACGCGACCGCGAACCGGTCCCAGGACAGCAAAGTCGGTGCCAGATCACGCATTGAACCTCCTGGAAACCTGAGCGCGTCCGTCCGATGTGGAGCGATTGTCGTCGCGCCGAATCCGTTCCGCGAACGGCTCTTCATCTCGAACGTCCTGTTCGGAAAGCTACCGGCCGCCGGGTGGCCTGATGGCGCATCCGGTGCGAGAACCGGTGAGCCGTCGTGGACGCCGGTGATCTCACGGATGCCGGTCCGCCCGGCCTCCTGCCACCATCGGCGCGTTGCCGGAACAGGGAGCCGGCAACCCGGCGTGAGCAGACCGTGCGGGCAGATCGGTCGGCAACAACGCCGAACAGGAATTCGTCGGTGTCTGGCGCCACCGAGGCCCAGGCATCGACGAATTCTCCTGTGGTGAAACGGAGTGTTGTCTCCGAGTGCCGGAGTTCGTGACCAGGTGCGCTGACACCGGAATCGGCGTTGCTCCGCGAGCTTCCGCGTGAATAGCGTCCGTCGCGGTGTTCGACGTCTCTTCGTTGAGGGGTGTGAGATGTACAGGACCTTGACCCGGCTCACCGCGGTGGCCTTCTCGCTCGTCGCCGGCCTGGGCGTTCTGTCGGTTCCGGCTTCCGCGAGCAACGACGGAATCCAGTTCTACAAAGGGCAGCCGTGGACGTTCGTCAAGAAGTTCCCGCTCGACGGCGCCTGCCACCTCGTTCCCGCCGGGGCCGACGTCGTGGTGGCGGTCGAGGTGTCGCGGGTGTTCACCTACCGCACTTCCGACTGCACCGGTCCGGAGGGTGCGGCGGGCTTCCACAGCATCCCGGGTGTCGTCTCCTGGCGGGCTGATCTGGCCGGCTGACGCCCTGGTGCGTGGATGATCCGAGGGGGGAACCGGTTCGAGGCGGGGCCGGTTCCCCCTTCGGGCTGCCGGGAGATCTCCCCGCCGGGGGTACGAACGTGTCCGGAACCGTGAGCCGAAGTGCTGACCCGAGGAGAACGGCCCCGCGCGGCCGGAGTTCGTTGTGACCATGAGGCATGACGTCAAGGCTGCCGAGCACGCCCTGGGTGCCGGTGATCCGCACCGATTTCTCCGACCACGGTGTCTGGGCGCACGTGAAGGCCAGGATCGGCCGGGTGCCACCCGCGGGGGACGAGGCCAGGGTGACCTTTGTGGACGATCCGGCGCTCGCGGGCCGGACGGTCGCCGAGTTGCTGGCGCTCGGACCGGACCGGCTCAGCCACGCGCTGCTGCTGGTCGTCGACGAGGTCACGATCCGCTCGCGGGAGCACGCGGTCCTGGTCGTGGACCTCGGGATCGTGCCCGACGCCGCGAACCACTGGCTGGGCAGGCCCGCCGGCCGGTCGTTCCGGGCCGTTCCCGGCGCCGTCCGGTCCGTCGAGAACACTTTGACGCTCGGCCTCGCGGACTGGGACCTGCTGGCGCGCAGGGTCGATGACGACGGCGTGTACCGCGTCCGCGACCAGTCCCCGGTGAGTCCGGCGCGCCGTGGTCCCGGGCAACTCTCCCGAAAGGACGGTTGACATGGCGGTCTCGAAACCGCGGCTGGCCGAGGAGACCCTGCTGCTCGACTGTCATCGGGAGTTGACGCGGCGGCACGACCACGCCGGCGCGGAGGAGGTCGTGGACCTCCTGACCTCGATGGTGGCCTGCGAGGAGTTGGCGACGGCGGTGGAACACGACGACCGCGAGGCCATGGCGTTCCACGCGAGCCTGGTCCTGCGGAGCCTGGAGTTCGGGCCGGCGAGCTACCTGTGAGTCGGTCGCGGCCGCCCTGCTGCGGCCGCGCCCCCGCCGATCACGCCGGCGGGGGAAGCTCGTCCTGCACCCAGTGCAGGGAGCCGACCGAGTTGTTCAGGCGATCCGCCCTGTGCAGGATCGCCTCGCAGGTGGCGTGCCAGTCGCGGTCCAGCCGGTCCGCCGCCAGCAACGCGTCGACGTCCGCCAGCAGCTCCTGCTGGTCCACATCGGACGGACAGGTCAGCGACCAGATCTCGGCCAGCTCGCCGCGCAACCGCCGCAACGCCTGCCGCTGCACCAGTCCCGCCCGCTCGTGTTCTCCCGCGGCGAAGAGCATCCGCCCGAACTGGATCGACTCGATGGTCAGCTGACCCCGCCTGCTCGCCGCGTAGTTGGGGCCGGAGAACTCGTCGCCGCCGTGCTGGATCGCCAGGTTCTGCTCCATGAACCCGATGGCCGTCCGGTAGTTGCCGAGGTGCGCGTTGGCGTAGGCGAGCACGATCAGGGCGGTGGACAGGTCCTCGAAGGTGCCCAGGCGCTGGTTGCGCTCCCGGGCGACGTGGGCGGCCTCGATCGCCTCCGCGTAGCGGCCCTGCTGGAACAGGCATTTGGCGGCTGTGCTGAGCACGCCGCGTTCGAGGTCCATCCGGTTCGCCGCCGAGTAGAGCTTCCGTGCGAGCTCGATCCGTTCCAGCGCCTCGTCGTTCCGCTTGACGGCGGCCAGCACACCGACCGCCTGGCGGTGCACGTAAGCCTCCGCGAGGAGGTCGCCGACGGCCGCGAACACCGCTGCCGCGTCGTCGAGGTGGGCGAGGCACGTGGCGATGTCGTTGCTCCACCAGGCCACGCGGGCGAGCCCTCGGTGCGCGTAGCCCATGCCGCGCTGGTCGCCGGTTCGCTGAGCCGCCTGCAGCGCGATCCTGTTGCTGGAGGCCAGGTCGTCGATGCGGCCCGCCCAGTCGAGGTAGCGGCGCAGGTACCAGGTGAGGTGCCAGGCGTGTTGCTCGAACCCGATCTCGGCGGCGCGGGCGACGAGGGCCAGCACGTTCTGGTGGATGCCGTTGAACGTCGCCACGGCGGTCTGCTCGTCGAGTTCCCCGACCGGCAGCGCGCCGGCCGTGATCTCCAGCGGGGACGGCCCGTCCTCGGTGTGCGGGTCCATCCCCCTCGTGGCGGCTCGGACGAGCAACAGGCAGTGGTCGAGGAGCCTGCGGTGCGCGGCGTGGATCTCCTCGGCGGATTCGGTCTCCGCCAGCAGTTCCGCGGAGTACTCACGGATGACGTCGTGCCAGCTGTACCCGCATCCGTACGGCGTGAGCACGAACGCCGCTGCCAGCTCCTGCACCGCCGAGATGGTCTCCCTCAGGGGCTGCCCGATGAGACTGGCCGCCGCCTGCGCGGTGAACGCGGGGCCCGGCAACAGCGACAGGCACCGGAACAGCCGCGCCGCCCTGGGGGTCAGGGCGAGGTAGGACCACGACAGCAACGAGCGGAGGTCCGTGCCGGGGTCGGAGGCGCTCAGCACGTCCAGCCTGTTCTCGGCATGCTGCGTGAGCTGGCGCAGGGCGTCGCCGAGCGAGAGCCGGGGATTGCCGGCGATGCGCGCGCAGACCACCGCCAGCGCGAGGGGGAGCCGGTCGCAGATGTCCGCGATCTCCCGGACGGCCTCGGGTTCCGCCGTGACCCGGCTCGCGCCGAGCCGGGCCTTCATCAGCTCCCTGGTCTCCTCGTCGTCCATCAGATCCAGCTTGATCGCGTGCGCGCCGGTGGCGGCGACCAGCCCGGTCAGTTCGACGCGACTGGTGACGAGGGCGAGACAGCCCTTTCCGCCGGGCAGCAACGGCAGCACCTGGGAGCTCGCCCGTGCGTTGTCGAGCAGGACGAGCACCCGCCGGTCGACCAGCGCGCTGCGGTAGAGGGCCGTCAGGGCGTCCACGCTGGTGGGCCGGTTCGTCTTCGGCACACCGAGGGCGTCGAGCAGTTCGCCGAGCACCTCCTCCGGTTTCCTGGCGGAGCCGGCCTCGAAGCCGCGGAGGTTCACGTGCAGCTGACCGTCCGGATAGGACGGTGCGGCCTGGTTGGCCCAGTACACCGCGAAGGTCGTCTTGCCGACCCCCGCGGTGCCGTGCACGACCGCGACACCCGGAGCCGGTGCGGTGGCGAGCCGTTCGGTCAGGTCGTCGAGCTCGGCCTTCCTGCCGACGAACAGGGGCAGGGCGGCCGGCAGCTGCGCGGGCCTGATCGCCGGAACCTGCGGGACCGCGTCCGCGGACCTCGGCAGCAACGCGACGTCGGCGTTGAGGATGCGTTCGTGCAGCGTCCGCAGCGAGGGGCCGGGGTCCACGCCGAGCTCGTCGCGCAGGGTGAGGCGCAGCCGCTCGAACGCGGTCAACGCCTCGGCCGCGCGGTTGTCGCGGTAGAGGGCGAGCATCAGCAACTCGTGGGCGCGTTCCCGCAGCGGTTCGGCCTCGGTGATCGCGGTCAGCCGTTCCACGACCTCCGCGCTGTGGCCCAGTTCGAGTTCCAACTCGGCGAGCGTCTCGACGGTCTGGACGCCCAGGCGCTGCAGCCGCTGCCGTTCGGTCTCGGCCCACTCGCCCTGCAGGCCCGCGAGGGCGTCGTCGCGCCACTCGTCGATGGCGTCGCGCAGCAACGTCGCCGCGCCGCGCGGGTCCTCGTGCGTCCTCACCTCGACGGCCGCCTGCCGGGCCGCGAGGAAGCGCCCGAGGTCGAAAGCCTCGTCGTCGACCTTGAGCTGGTAGGCGTTGCCGACCGAGAGCAGCGGGTTCGGCGTCGCCGGGTCCGTGTCGAACACCCGGCGCAACCGGCTGATGTAGGTCCGCACCGTGCCGCGCGCGGCCTGCGGTTCGCGCTCTCCCCACAGCGCCTGGATGATCTCGGGTACCTGCACCACCCTGCCGCGGGCGAGCGCCAGCACGGCGAGGGTCAGTCGCTGCTGTGGTGACCCGAGATCCAGCTCCACCCCGTCGCGCCACGCCCGCACCGGACCGAGCACCGCCAGAGCCAGACCTCGCTCGGCAAGGGGAGGTCTCTCGCTCGCCTTGGACAGGTTGAACGAGATCATGGCCGCATGGTACGGGACGGCACGCTTGCGGACCTCTCGCGCGAAGAGCATTTCGGGCTGTGTTGGTTGCCCTTTGTGCACCGCCTGACCGGCCCGGCCGCGCAGATCGTCCGTCTCGATTCGAACACGCCTCCTGTTTCACCGCTCGCGACCTCCCGGGATTGCCCAAGCGGCTTCCGCTGACTCGTTGACAACGCGTCGACCGCACGTTGACAGAGGCGTGTTTCTCTTCGGTGCGCAATGTGTTCGGCGGCGGAGGTGCGGTGATGGGTTCCCAGGTGGTGCCGGACGGGGCGGCCGGCCCTGTTCGAGTGGCCGTGACGGTGTTGTCCGGTGACGTCGGCTGGGCCCGCGAGGTGCTGAGGACACTCGCCGGCCACGACCCGGACGTGCTGACGCCGGCAGAGCGCCGGGACGCGGACATCGTCGTGGTCCTCGCCGACCAGGTGACCGATGCCGTGGCGGAGGAGATGGCGGGCTGGGAGTACACCGGTCAGCGGATCGTGCTGGTCGCGGGCCTGCTGCGGGAGCGGTTCCTGCCGCGGCTCTTCGGGGCCGGGGTGGTGAGCGTGCTGCGCTACGGGGACGTCACGGCGCTCCAGGTGGTGCGCGCGGTGCTGGCCAGCACCGAGGGCAGGGCGGTGGTGCCCGACCAGCTCGCGCGGTGGCTGGTGGACGAGGTGCGCGCGGCGCAGAGCGGCGTGCTGATGCCTCAGGGCGTCCTGTTCAGCGGGCTCGCCGAACGCGAGGTGGAGGTGATCCGTCGGCTCGCCGACGGATACGACACGATGCGCATCGCCGAGGAGCTGAACTATTCCGAGCGCACCATCAAGAAGATCATTCAGGACGTGCTGACCCGGCTCCAGTTGCGCAACCGCGCGCACGCGGTCTCTTATGCCATGCGCGTCGGCGCCATTTGAGAAATCCTGCGGACCGGGCCATCAGGCGTCTTCATCGGTCTCCGTTTCATTGACATCGCTCCTCTGGCACAGCGCATTCTTCGGGAGGTCGCGGGATGATGGCCGCGGGTATCGGCGAGAACGCCGCCTCGGCGGCACGGCGAGTGCTGAACCTGGAACGCGCGTTTCTCACGCAGGCGGTCGATTTCATGCTCGACCGCGGCATCAGGCAGTTCCTGGACCTCGGCTGCGGGCTGCCCGGCGCGGGCAGCCCGCACGAGATGGGCGGGCTCGCCGGGCGCGCGGTCCGGGTGGTCCACGTCGACCACGACCCCGGGGTGGTCGAACGGGCGAAGCGCGTGATCGCTGACACCGAACACCGCTACCTGTTGTGCCACGACGTGACGGACGTGCCGGGGGTGATCGGCATGGCCCGGATGACCGGCATGCTCGACCTGCGCCACCCCGTCGGCGTGGTGGCGGTGGGGCTGCTGCACCTCGTCCCCGTCGTCGACCGCCTGCTGCCGCGCTACAGCGAAGAACTGGCGCTGGACAGCGTGTTCGCGGCGTCGCACCTGACGCGACGCTTCGAGGGCGGCGAGGCGGCGGAGCTCATCGGCGGTCCGACGTACCCGCGCGAACCGCGTGAGATCACCGCCATGTTCGACGGACTGCCGTTGCTGAAACCGGGAGTCGTCGCGCTTCCGCACGAGTGGGGCAAGCCGGTGCGCGGCACGGCGGCGGCGGCGGGGGTGGTGGCGGGCATCGCGGTCAAGCGGGAGCCGTTGGGGCCGGCTCAGATGGCTCCGGCCCGGATCGCGTAGGAGACGGCGTGCGCGCGGTTCTGCAGTTGCAGGCGCGTCAGCATGGTCTGGAGGATCTTCTTGATCGTCCGCTCCGAGTAGCTCAGCTTCGCGGCCACCTCGGCGGTGTCGTCGCCGTGCGAGATGTGGCGCAGCACCTCGACCTCGCGCGTGGTGAGCCCACCGGGCGCGAGGTTCTGGAAGGCGAGCAGGTCCTGCTGCGCGTGGCGGATGTCGTCGAGCAGTGAGCGGATGAGCTGCGCCGGCAACTGGGCGTGGCCGTTGTGGCAGGTGTAGATGGCACCGGCGATGCGGGCGGGGGTGGCCTCGTGGTGGCTGAGCACGCAGACGACGCCGGCCTGGATCACCCGGGAGAGGTGCCGCCGCTGCAGCGGCCCGCTCACCAGCACGATGCGCTGCCGGGGGTTCGAGGACTCCTCGCAGACGGCGAGGAGCGCGCTGACGAAGACGTCGTCCACCACGTCCGCCACGGCGAGCACCACGTCGCTGCGGTGCCGTTCCGTCGCGGCGACGATCACCAGGTCCGGGGACCCCTCCAGTGCGCACAGCACGGCGTCCGCCGCCTCGGGCGCGTTCGTGATCCATCCGACGGGGATGAAGCTGTCCGCCGCCCTTCTGGCTCTGCGCGGCTGGACGTCGACGATTTCGGGTACCTGCATGGGATCTGAGACCTCCGCTCTGTCGCGGGGCAGTACAGCAGCGCGCTGTCAACGTCGTGTTGACAGCGCATGGACGAGCCGGGAGGCGGCGCCTGGCGGCCGAACCTGGTACTGGCAGACCCAGGTTGGCCCGTACCGGGAAGTCCGGGACCTGTAGCGGATCCCCGAACCGGGAAAAGCTGAGTGAGCAAGCCGATCAGGGCCTGCCACCACCACCTTCCGCCGCAGGTGCGGAACCGGAACCCGGGAGTCTCCCATGGCGCGGATCGACGGCCTTCCGTCAGCTCTGAAGAACGCGGACCGTCTCTACATCGACGGCGAATGGGCAACGCCCTCGTCGTCAGCGACGGTGGAGATCATCGACGCCTCCACCGAACTGTCCTGGGTGGACGTCGCCGTCGCGCAGGAAGCCGACATGGCACGGGCGATCGGTGCGGCTCGGCAGGCGTTCGACCGCGGGCCCTGGCCACGGCTGCGTCCCGCCCAGCGGGCCGAGTACCTGCGGCGCATCGCGCAGGAGCTGCGTGACCGCGAGTCCGACGTGGGCCAGATCTGGCCCCGCGAGTCCGGGGTCGTCCAGAGCACGGCGACCGCGATGGCGGCCGGTGCGGGGTTCGCGTTCGACTTCTACGCCGACATGGCGTCGACGTTCGAGTTCGACGAACCCGTCCGGCCGGCGTGGGGCGGCGAGTACGGCATCATCGCGCACGAACCGGTGGGCGTGGTCGGCGCGATCGTGCCGTGGAACGCGCCGCTCGGGCTGATGGTGTGGAAGGTCGCACCCGCGTTGCTCGCCGGGTGCACGGTCGTGGTGAAGTCGGCCCGCGAAGCCCCGGGAGACGGCTATCTGCTGGCGGAGGCGGCCATGGCGGCGGGCCTGCCCGCCGGGGTCCTCAACGTCGTCACCGCGGCCGACCGGTCCGTCTCGGAGCAACTGGTGCGCGACCCGAGAGTCGACAAGATCGCGTTCACGGGATCCACCGCCGCTGGCCGCCGCATCGGGTCCATCCTCGGCGAACGCCTGGCGCACATGACTCTCGAGCTCGGCGGCAAGTCCGCGGCAGTCGTCCTCGACGACTACGACCTCGAGTCCGCCGCGAAGGAACTCGCGCTGCACCAGACCAACATCACCGGGCAGTTCTGCGCCTCCCTGTCCCGGATCATCGTGACGCGGTCCCGGCACGACGAGTTCGTCGAGGCGCTGGCGCACCACTTCGGCGCGGTCCGGGTGGGCGACCCGTTCGACCAGGAGACCCAGATGGGCCCGCTCGCGATGGCCAAGCAGCGGGACAAGGTCGCGCAGTACGTGGCCAGGGGCGTCGAGGACGGCGCGACCCTCGCGACCGGCGGTGGGCTGCCCGCCGGGCTCGACCGCGGTTTCTACTTCGAGCCCACGGTGTTCGGCAACGTCGACAACTCCTCGACCATCGCGCAGGAGGAGATCTTCGGTCCCGTGCTCGCGGTGGTGCCCGCCGACGACGAGGACCACGCGGTCGAGCTCGCCAACGACAGCATCTACGGGCTGAACTCGTCGGTGTTCACCAACGACCACGCCCGCGGCCTGGACGTCGCCCGCCGCCTGCAGGCGGGAACGGTGGGGCACAACGCCTATCGCGGCGACTTCACCATGTCGTTCGGCGGCGTCAAGCAGTCCGGCATCGGCCGCGAGGGTGGACGTGTCGGCCTCAACGCCTTCCTGGACACCAAGTCCATCATCCTCACCGCGCGCCCGGACGGCTTTCCCGAGCTCGGCGCCTGATCCAGCACACACATCCGGAACTGAAGCGAAGGACACTTCGATGCAGCAGCGCACGCTCGGCAAGCAGGGTTTGACCGTCTCCTCGATCGGTTACGGCGCAATGGGAATCAACCTCGCCTACGGGGCGAGTGACGAGAAGGGCGGTGCCGCGGCGATCCAGCGGGCCTACGACCTCGGCGTCACGTTCTTCGACACCGCGGAGATGTACGGGTGGGGTGACAACGAGAAGGTCGTCGGCCAGGCGCTCAGGTCCGTCCGCGACGACGTGGTGATCGCGACGAAGTTCGGCTTCACCCACGACTACGGCACCGACAGCCGGCCCGAGCACATCCGCGAGGTCGTGCACAACAGCCTGCGGTACCTGGGCGTCGACTCGATCGACCTGCTCTACCAGCACCGGGTCGACCCCGGCGTGCCGATCGAGGACGTCGCCGGCACGGTGAAGGAGTTCGTCGACGCGGGCAAGGTGAAGTACTTCGGGTTGTGCGAGACCGGTCCGAACACGATCCGGCGTGCGCACGCGGTGCTGCCCGTGTCCGTGCTGCAGACCGAGTACTCGTTGTTCGAGAGGGACGTCGAGCAGGTCTTCCCGGTGCTGGAGGAGCTCGGCATCGGGTTCGTGCCCTACTCGCCGCTCGGGCGCGGGTTCCTGACCGGCAACGCCCGGCCGGGCAGCGAGTACGACGCGACGGACATCCGGTCCACGGACCCGCGCTGGCAGCCGGGCAACTTCGAGAAGAACGTCGAGGCCACGCGCCGGCTCGCCGAACTCGCCCGGAGCAAGGACGCGACCGTCGCCCAGTTGGCCCTGGCCTGGCACCTCGCGCAGGGGGCGCACATCGTGCCGATCCCCGGCACGCGCAGCGCGGCGCGGGTCGAGGAGAACGTCGCCGCCGCCGCGCTCGTGCTCACCGACGAGGACCTCGACGACATCGACGGCATCCTTCCCGACGGCGGGTTCGGCGCCCGGTTCGCCGGTGACGTCCCCGTCTGGGAGTGAGCCGGCCGCTTCCGCGCCGCGCCGGAACCCCGGTGCGGCGCGGAGCCGTCCGCAGGTCAGGAGGGCTCAGGCGACAGCCGCGTCAACGCCTCCGCCGTGGCGGCGTCGGCCGGCAGGTAGGTGACGATCCGTTCGGCGCCCGTGCCGGAGCTGAGGAACTCGTAGTTCAACCGCAGCGGCCCGGCCACCGGGTGGTTGATCCGGATGATCCCGTCGCTCTTCACCTGCACGTCGTGCAACGCCCACAGCCGGGCGAACTCGGGGCTGGCCGCCTCGAGCTCGGCGACGAGGCCGACGAGCCCGGGGTTGAGCGGATCGAGGCCGCTCTCCTGGCGCAGCACCGAAACGGTGTCGGAGGCCACGGTCTCCCAGTCGGCGTAGTAGGCACGTGCGGCGGGGGACAGGAAGACGTGCCGGGCGGCGTTGCGGCCCGGGCCCGGGTACTCGGCCGGCAGCAGGGCGGTGCCGAGCCGGTTGGTGTAGAGGATCTCCTGCCACGGACCCGCGATGACCGCGGGCACCTCGCGCATCGCGTCGAGCAGGGCCCGCTTTCCCGGGCTCGCCTCCTGTGCCGCGGCCGAGGCGTCACGACGGGGCCGGGCCAGCAGCTTCAGGTGCGCCCGTGCCGTCGCGTCGAGACCCAACGCCTCCGCGATCGCCTGCAGCACCTGGTCCGAAGGGGCCTCCGCGCGTCCCTGCTCGAGCCGGACGTAGTAGTCGACGCTGACGCCGGCGAGCAGCGCCACCTCCTCCCGCCGCAGGCCGGGAACACGGCGCCGGGTGCCGGCGGCCAGACCTCGGTCCTCCGGCGCGACGCGCGCGCGGCGTGCGGTGAGGAACTTGCCGATCTCGCTGTCCACCTGGCCAGTATTTCGGGCTGGGCCCCGTTCGCGCACGTCGCCCCTGCTCTGTCTCAACAGTTGTGTTCACTTCGTGGGAAGTGTGCCCTTTGATGCCCTGAATCGGGCCTTGTCTGGATTCCGCCGGTCCTCGGCTGTTTGCTGGGGTGTCGCCCGGTCGGCTCGTGGCCTTGGGAGTTCGTTCTGTCTCAGTGCGTGGAGAAGGGAATGCGGCGTGAAACTGCAGGGGCGGCACGACCAGTGCGCGGCGCTCGCCGAGCTGCTCGACCTCGCCCGGGCCGGCACCAGTCGCGCCCTGGTCGTCGCGGGTGAGATCGGCAGCGGGAAGACGGCCCTGCTGAACTTCGTGGCCGACGCCGCGACCGGCTTCCAGGTGGTGCGCGCCGAGGGCGTCGAGTCCGAGACGGGGATGCCGTTCGCCGGACTGCACCAGCTGTGCCGGGGTCTGCTGGGTGGGCTCGGCCGCCTGCCCGAGCCCCAGCGGACGGCGTTGAACGTCGCCTTCGGCTTCGAGAAGGGCGATCGGCCCCGGCACCTGCTGATCGGCATGGCCCTGTCCGCCCTGGTGACGGACGCCGCGTCCCGGACACCGGTGCTGTGCGTCGTGGACGACGCCCAGTGGCTCGACCGGGAGACCGTGCAGGCACTGGGTTTCGTGACGCGCCGGCTCAGCGGTGAACGGATCGCGGTGGTCGTGGGAACCCGGGACGAGGGCCGGCACGGCGATCTGGAGGACCTGCCGGAGCTCCCGCTCCCGCCGCTGTCCGATGAGGACGCACGCGCGCTGCTGGCGTCGGTGCTGCCGGGCCGGCTGGACGAGCGGGTGCGCGGCCGCGTCGTCGCCGAGGCGGCCGGCAACCCCCTCGCACTGCGCGAGTTCGGGCGGAACGCGTCCTCGCTGGAGTTCGCCGGCGGATTCGGCGTACCGCAGGCGATGGAGAACCGGATCAGGCAGAGCTTCCTGCAGCGGACCGAGAAGCTGGCCGCGCCGGCGCGCCGGCTGCTGCTGTCCGAGGCGGTGCAACGCCTGCTCCTGCTCGCCGCGGCCGAGACGGTCGGCGATCCGGCGCTGCTGTCCAGGGCCGCTGGTGTCGCCGGCATCGCCGACGACGTGGTGGAAGCGGCGGAGAGCGCGGGATTGCTCCGCATCGGCACGACGGTGGCGTTCTGCCACCCGCTCGCGCGGTCCGCGGTGTACCAGGGGGCCTCGGTGGCCGAACGGCGCGCGGCACATCGAGCGCTCGCCTCGGCGGTCGACCGCGCCCGTGAACCCGACCGCTGGGCCTGGCACCTCGCTCAGGCCGCGTCCTTCCCGAACGAGGAGATCGCGGCCGCGCTGGAGGACTCGGCGCAACGGGCCCAGATCCGCGGCGGGATGGCGGCGGCCGCGGCGTTCCTCGCCCGCTCGGCCGTGCTGACGCCCGACCCCGGCCGGCGAGCGCACCGGGCGTTGTCCGCCGCGTGCGCCGCGACGGTCGTGGGAGGCGTCGAGCAGGCGTCGAGGCTGGTGGCGCTGGCCGAGGCCGAGCCGGTGAACGAGGAAATCGCCGCGAGGATCGACCTGGTGCGGGCGCGCATCGCCTTCCTCGCCCGGCGCGACCAGCACGTGGCGGACAGGTTGGTGAGTGCGGCACAACGGCTTCGGTCGTTCGATCCGGTGCTCGCGCGCGACACCTACAGGCAGGCGTTCTCGGTGGCCACCCACGCGGGGAGCCTCGCGGCCGAGGGAGGTCTGCGCGAGGTCGCGCTGGCCGTCCGGACGGCTCCCGCACCGGCCGAGCCGCAGGCCGCGGACCTGTTGACGGACGGCTTCGCCCTCTCGGTCACCGAGGATCACGCCGCCGGAGCGTCGTTGATCGACCGCGCGCTCGTCGGCATCACGGAGGCGGGCGCGGTGTCGGACACCGAACTGTGCTGGCTGACCATGGCCACGCCGGCCGCGCAGATGAGGTGGGACGCCGACGGCTGGGACCGGGTGTCCGCGCGGCACGTGCGGGTGAGCAGAACCGTCGGAGCGCTCACCACCCTGTCGACAGCGCTGAGCCAGCGGGCGGTGCTCAGCATGGTGCGCGGTGACGTGCGGGCCGCGTCGGACGTGATCGAGGATGCTCTCGCGGTGCCGAGGGGTGCGGGGGACCGGTTCGCGTACGACGTCCAGATCGCGTTGAACGCGTTGCGTGGCAACGAGTCGGCGTGCGACGAGCTGTTCCGGCGCAGCGACGGGGATCTCGCCCGCCAGGGCCGGATCGTGGAGCCGATCTTCGTCCACTGGGCGGCCGCCGTGCTGTACAACGGATTCGGCCGCTACGAAGACGCCCTCGCCAGGGCGCGGCCCGCCGCCGAGTTCCTCGACGAACCCGTGTACTCGGTCTGGACGTGCGCCGAACTGGTGGAGGCGGCGATCCGGTGCGGGCGGCGGAGTTCCGTGCCGGCAGCGCTCGCCCGGCTCAGTGAGAGCACGCGGGCGAGCGGCACCGACTGGGCGCTGGGGATCGAGAAGTCCGCGCGGGCACTGACCCTCGAAGGCGACGCGGCCGAGACGCTCTACCGCGAGGCCGTCGACCACCTCGGCGACGCCGGGATGAGGTTTCCGCTCGCCCGGACCCAGCTGCTCTACGGAGAATGGCTGCGCAGGAACCACCGCCGCAGAGACGCGCGCGAGCAGCTCCAGGCGGCCCGCGACCACTTCGCCGGCATCGAGGCCGCCGGGTTCGCCGAGCGTGCGACGCGGGAGCTCCGCGCCGCCGGCGACCGGACGCAGAACCGCTCGGGCACGCTCACCGAGCAGGAGCACCAGATCGCCGTGCTGGCAGGCGCCGGACTGTCCAATCCGGACATCGCCGCCCAGCTCTACATCAGCAGGCGCACAGTCGAGTACCACCTCGGCAAGATCTTCGCCAAGCTCGCCATCCCGTCACGCGCCCAGCTCGGTGAGGCGTTGGCGGCCATCGGTCCGTCCCCGGAACCGCAGCCTTCTCGCTGACCTCGCCGCCCGCCTGAATTGATGCCTCCAGAGCATCAGCGGTTCACCAGACAGTCATTGCCGCGGCTGTGGCCCGCTGGTCAACTTGGTGGTGTTCCTCCCCGGCGGTGAAATCCGCGAGGGACTTCGAGTTCGAATCAGGTGGAAAGAGAAGTTGGAGCGATGAAGGCTGTCCAGTACCGGAGTTTCGGTGGACCCGAGGTTCTCGAGATCACCGACGTTCCGGATCCGAAGAAGTTCCACGACCTCGTTCTCGTGCGCATCGAGGCCGCGGGCCTGAACCCGGCGGACCTGGGTTTCCAGAGCGGGCTCGCGGACGCACTCGTGGATTCGCACTTCCCGGTGACCCCGGGCTGGGATCTCGCCGGTGTCGTCGAGTGGAGCGGCGCCACGACGACGGGATTCGTGCCCGGCGACGAGGTGATCGGGTTCGTGCGCAACAAGGCCCAGCACTACGGCACCTACGCGGAGAAGATCACGGCCGAACCGCGCCAGCTCCTCCGCAAGCCGGCGAACCTCACCTGGGCGCAGGCCGCCGGGCTGCCGGTCGCGGGGCTGACCGCCTACCAGGCGATCGTGCAGGCCCTGAAGGTGACCGCGGGCGACGTCGTGCTGGTGCACGGTGCCGCGGGTGGGGTCGGCCACCTCGCCGTTCAGATCGCGGTGGCGCGCGGCGCACAGGTGATCGGGACGGGTTCGGAAGCCAGCCAGACCTTCATCGAGTCCCTGGGCGCCACGGCCGTGCGGTACGGCGCCGAGCTCACCGAGCAGGTGCGCGAGCTCGCCCCGGACGGCGTCGACGCCGTCCTCGACGCCGCGGGCCGCGGTTCGCTGGCCACGACGCGCGAGGTGGCTCGGGCCGACGCACGGGTCGCGACTCTCACGGGCGCCGTCGCCGACCACCCCGGAACCATCGACGTCGGCATGAACCCCGAACGGGGTGGCTTCGCGGAACTGGTGGAACTCGTCGAGCAGGGCGCGGTCACCGTGCACGTCGACCACGTCTTCCCGCTCGACGAGGCCGCGCACGCCCAGCAGTTGCTCGCGGGCGGCCATGCGCGCGGAAAGATCGTTCTGCAGATTCGCGAAGAGGTGTGAGAAACGTGTCCGAAAACCCAGTGATCACCGCCGTCACCGACATCCCCGCCTCCCCGGACCGGGTCTGGCGGGAACTGACGGATTTCGCCGGATACGCGTCCTGGCACCCCGCACTGCGATTCGTCGACGTGCCGGAGTCCGTCGCCACCGGAACTCGGTTGCGTGCCGAGGTCAGGACGGGGAACGGCAACGACGGCGAGTACGAGTTCACCGTCCTGCACTTCGAGGAATCCCGTCTGCTGGTCTGGGAGGCCGGGATTCCCGGCGTGCTGGTCGGACGGCATTCCTTCGCCGTCGAGCCGCACGACGGCGGGACGCGGTTCACGGACTCCGAGGAGTTCTCCGGTTCGGCCGCGGTCAACGCCGTCGAACCGGGCCGGGCCCGGTTGGAGAAGGACTACGCAGGCTACGGCGAGGCGCTGAAGGCGCGCGTCGGGTCGGGTTGAAGGCCGAACCCGTGCACGGGCTTCGGTGTGGTCGTCCCGGGACGTCGTCGGTCCCCCATCTCGGACAGAGGAGAACAGTGCGCATCCACCACGTCTGCGTGACGGTCAGCGACCTCGACCGGTCGCTGCCGTTCTACCAGGACCTGCTGGGGTTCAAGGACATCGTGCTCGACACGACCCTGCCGGGGGAGTTGTTCGACGCCGCCACGCTCGACGACATCGTCGGCACCGAGAACGCGGCGACGCGGGTCGTGCTCGTGGCCGACGAGTCCGGCACCGTGCTGGAACTCCAGCAGGCGTCGCACCCGCGCACCGTCAGGACTCCTGACGAGTACCTGGGCTTCGGCGCGTCGGGTCTGAGGGTGCTGGCGCTGGCGGTCACGGGCATCGAGGAGTTCTTCCAGCGGGTCAAGGACGCCGGTTGCAGGACTCAGACCGACTACATCATGTCCGCGATGCCGGGACACCAGACCTTCATGTTCTACGACCCCGACGGCACGCTCATCCAGGTCGTCGAAGACTAGAACGCGCAAGCCGGGCAAGGCAACGGCACGGCCGCGTCCGGACCACGGAGACCACTCTCCGCGGTCCGGGCGCGGCCGTGCCTTTCTGCATGGGCACCTTCCCGATAGTCCACTGTGGACTTTGCCGTGCTCGTCTGGAGAGCACGTTGCCGGGCAACGCGATCCGCGGATGACAAATGGGGAGCTGATCGGGTGCGCCGGGGGAAGTCCCGCGAAAGTCTTGAACCCGCGCCTTCCTCACGACGTGTTGCGAGTGATTCACCCCATCATCGAGGAGGAAATCCTGTGCGGTCCCAACGAAAACTGGGAATGCTCGTCCTCTCGCTGCCGATCGTCGGCGTGCTGACCGCCGCGGTGCTGACGGCGATGCCCACCGAGGCGGTGTCACCCTCGCTCGCCGGCCTGAACACCAGTGCCGGTCCCCGGACCGGTCCCGCGCTCGACACCGCCGCCGTGCGGGAGTCGATCGACTACCTCACCCGGACCTACCGGGTCGACGAGCGGGAGGCGGTGCGCCGGCTGGAGCTGCAGAACACGGCGAACGAGCTGGAAGCCACGTTGAAACGCGAGGCACCGGACGAGTACGGCGGTATGTGGCTCGACCAGGAGGCCGGGGGAAAGCTCGTCGTGACGATGACGAACTCGGCTGCCGCGCTGCGGCACGTCGACGCGGCGGCCGACCGCGCCCACATCGAGGTGCGCACCGTTCCGAACGCACTGGCGGCCTTGTGGAAGATCAGGGACCTGATCGGCGAGCAGGTCGGCGAGGGGCCGGATTCGGTGTACCTGCCGGCCGTCAGCGAGACCGAGAACCGCGTCGTGGTGTGGGAGCGCTCGTGGCTCAGGCCAAGTCAGCCGTCGACGCGCTCGTTCGTTCCGGCCGAGCCCGGGATGGTGTCGACGAAGGTGCTGCCGAAGCCGGTTCAGTTCGCCGGTGCCCAAGGTCCCTGTCTTCCGCTCCAGTGCGCGTACGACGGTCCGATGCGGGGCGGGCTGCGGCTCGACCTGAAGCGTGACGACGGCACCGTCGGCGGCTGCACCAGCGGGTTCAACCTGCGCTCGACCGGTGGTGCGTTCCCCGGTGTGCCCTGGGTGCTCACCGCCGGTCACTGCATGGCCACCAAGACCAACAACGCGCCCACCCGGCACGCCGGTCAGCCGGTCCTGAACCAGCACGGCATCGAGAAGAACTCCTACCCCTTCGACTACGCCGCCGTGCAGTACGTCGACGTCGCCACCGCGGGCCGGTGGCTGGAAAGCCAGTCGCAGCGCAACCTGGTGCTCTCGCGCTGCTTCAACGGCGGTCTGGACAGCAACGCCGACACCCCGTGCGGCCCGCAGGAGCAGTCGCGGAACCAGGAGATCACCAAGGTCACGCCGCTGGCCGCGGTCAAGACCGGCTCGATCGTGTGCGCGTCGGGTTCGGGTTCCAGCAAGGCCGACTTCCCCGACTCGGTGGACAGCGGCGCGGGCGCCGGTTACCTCCCCGGAACCCGCTGCGGCCGGGTGGTCTCGACCGACGTCGGCATCAACACCGACGTCTGCGCCCGCGCCGGTGACAGCGGTGGCCCGCTGTTCAGCCAGCTCGACAAGGCCGCGCTCGGCATCCTCGAGGGCAGCCAGCAGGCCCGAACGGGGGCGTGCCAGCCGGGCGAGCTCAACAACTACGCCCCGCTCTCGACGATTCTCGAAGACCTCAGCGCGCGCCAGGCGAGCGGCGGTTCGGTCTTCACCGTGATCACGACTCCGCGGGGCTGATCCGCCCTGCTCGACCGACCAGATCGAAGAGGTTCTCGTGAACTATCAGGTCAACCGCCGCAAGGTGCTCCAGGCGTTCGGTGCCGCCGGTGCCGCGAGCGCGGCCGCCATGTACGCGGCGGATCCCGTGCTCGGCGCCACCCTGGGATACGACGAGTCGATCGGCGTCGACCCGGCGAGGTACGTCGCTCCGACGGGGATCGCGACGGACAGCGACGGCAAGACGACCGCGTTGAACTGGCTGCGCGACCACGGCGGCGAGGTCACCGGGCTTTCGGACCGGATCTGGCAGCACGCCGAACTGTCGTTGCGGGAGTGGAACTCCGCGTGGGACAGCGCGGAGCTGCTGAAGCGGCACGGTTTCACGATCGAGTGGGGCACGGGCGGCTTCCCGGCGGCCTTCACCGCGACGTTCGGCTCGGGCAAGCCGGTGCTCGGGTTCAACGCCGAGTACGACGCGTTGCCCGGCCTGTCCCAGAAGGCGGGGGTGGCCAAGCACGATCCTCTCGTCTACAACCACGACGCCTACGGCCCCACGTACGGTCCCGGTCACGGCGACGCGCACAACGTGCTCGGTGCGGGCAGCATCGGCGCGGCGATCGCGGTGAGCAAGGCGATCAGGCAGAACAACCTGCCCGGCACCCTCAAGGTGTTCGGCTCCAGCGGCGAAGAGCAGTTGGTGGGCAAGGCGTACGGCGCCAAGGCCGGCGTCTACAGAGGACTTGACGCCTACCTGGACTGGCACCCCCTCACCGCGACGCTGACCGACTGGGGCACCACGTCCGCGCTGATGTCCGCAACGTTCACGTTCCTGGGGGCCGCCGGCCACGGAGGCAGCCCGCTGGGCAACAAGAGCGGCCTGGACGGGGCGTTGCTCATGGCCACGATGAGCGAGTACCTGCGCGAGAAGAACGTGGCGCAGTCCGGCCGGTTCCACTACTCGATCATCAACGGTGGCGGTGCTCCCAACGTCACCCCGGACATGTGCTCCATCTGGTTCTTCATCCGCGAAGGCAGTCCGGCCCGCGCCCAGGTGCTCTACGACAAGATCGTCGAGTGCGCGAAGGCGGCGGCGCAGGCCAGTCAGACCCGTCTGGTGCACAAGTTCCACTCCGGCGTGTGGAACGCGCTGGGCAACAAGGCCGCCGCCGAGGTCGTTCACGACAACATGGTCAAGATCGGCCCTCCGGTGTTCACCGCCGCGGACCACGACCTCGCGAAGGCGTTGCAGCGTGCGCTCGGACGGCCGGAGGTGGGCATGTCGACCACGATCGTGCCGCTGACCGCGCCGGCACCGGTGTTCCTGGGAGGCCCCTCGACCGACGCGGCCGACGTGAGCTGGCAGGCGCCGAAGGTGACCGCGCTGGTGGCGACGTTCCCGGTCGGCGTGCCGCACCACAACTGGGCGGTGTCCGCGGTCGCGTCGACGAACATCGGTCACCAGGCGGCGTTGTCGGCGGCGCGGTACCTGGCGGCCACGTCGATCGATCTGCTCACCCAGCCGCAGGTGCTGGCGCGGGTGAAGGAGGAGTTCGTCGCCCGCACCGCGCCGGCGGGCTGGAAGAGCATGATCCCCGACGGCGTGCAGCAGCCGCTCTACCAGCCGCCCGCCGACTTCCTGGCGCGCACCGGTCAGACGTTCCCGCCCGCGGGGATCACCTGGCCCGTGCCGCAGATCGTGGCCCAGGAACAACTCGGTACGACCGGTCCGGCGTTGCCACCGGTGAGTTAGCGCGACGCGCTCGTTCCCGACCTGAGCCCTGCCGAGACGCGAACTGTGTTTCCAACGCCCGAAAAGGCAGGGATCACGGCACTTCGGCTGCCTCCGGGCCGCTGAGGTGAAAGCTATCTTCGAATCAAGCGGAAAACACGCATTCAAGTGGGAGAAAGCCATGCCTGAAAACAAGATCGAGCGATTTCGCACCCTGAACCCCGCGCGGCCGATCCAGCAGCCGCCGTTCCGGGCCTGACACCTTGCAGCGGGTCGCCCGGCCGGTGGATTCGCCATCCGGCCGGGCGGCCCACCCGAATGGACAAGAGGACACAGTGGACAGAGGAAACGCGATCGAGGAGACGTTCGCGGGATGGCTCTACCGCCCGTACTTCGACCTCGGAAACTGGCGGGCTTCGGGAAACCCGCACACGAAGGGCCTGATGCTGGCGCGCGACTCGATGCTGGACCGCGACGACCACGCACGGCTGCACACCACGATCCTGCCGTCCGCCCGGCACGCGATCATCAGGCACACGGGTCTTTCGCGGTACCTCGTGGACGATCCGCACGACCTGGACCTGGATCTGCGCACCCCGGCGTGGCAGATGATGTGCGACCAGCTCGTGGGGTTCGACGGACTCGGCCACGCCGCGCAGAGCAGGGTGCTCTGGTTGCTGCACCGGCTGAGCATGCACAGCGCGATCGTGGCGCAGGTGCCGGAACCCCGCAGCTACCCGGAGATCATGTCGGCGAACGAGGCCGCGGTGTGGTTCATCCGCGCGCAGGCCGGGTTGAGCCTCTACCGCGACGGCAAGGGACCGCTGAGCCTCACCGAGCTCGAACACGTGGTGAAGGCCGCGCCCGCGGGGTGCTGGGCCCGGATCGAGGCGACGTACCTGCTCGCCCAGTTCTACGCGAAGCACCAGGGCGGCAACGCGAGCGCGCTGAACTACTACCTGAGCCTGCACAGCGACCAGATCGTGTGGTCGAGCGTGCAGGGCCACGAGTTCCACAAGCTGATGAGCCGCTACTACCGGCTCGAGGCGTTCGTTCCGCAGCTCCTCGGCGACCACAAGGCCATGACGGCGTCGCTCGACCTGGCGGAGCACCACTGCGAGTCGCTCGCGAGCCGGACCGAGAGCGAACGCGCTGAATGGCACCTTCTGCGTTCATCGCTGTACGAGACCAGGACGAAGGAGAAGCTGCTGCTGGGCAGGCTCGACGAGGCGCTGGACTACGCGGAGGCGCTCGTCCGGCTCACGCCCGCCGACCCGCACCCGAGGCTGGAACTGGGCGAGGTCCAGGTGGCGATGGGCGCCTACCGGGCCGCCGTCGACTCCTACCGCTGGGCCGCGTTGCTCGGGCCGCACGTCGTCCCGGTCGCGGAGTTCATGATCGGCCAGTGTGCGGAGGCGATGGGGGACGGCAGGGCCGCCCGGATCGCGCTCATGCGATCGCTGGCCGCCGACCCGCTCGCGATCTCGTCCGCCTCCAGGCTCGCGAACCTCCACGGCACCGACGACTCCGACAGGACGGGGTTGTCGGACTGGGTTCAGGGCCGCCTGGCGGAGTTGCGGGTCGCCGACGACGGAACCGCCGACAGGTTGCACGCCTACCAGCGCTACGACGGCGCGCTGGGGCAGGACGTCCCGGCCTCCGGGAACTGATGTCCAACCCAGCTCTGCGACTTCAGGTGCCGGTCGTGGTACCGGACGAAGATCTCCTCGCCCCGGCGGATGTCGCGGAGCGCGACCAGTGTGATCGTCGCGGTGCGCGGGTCGCGGTCGAGATCGGCGTTCCGACCTGACTCGTCGAAGTGGTGGTTGGCGAACTGCACGACGTCGTCGGGATCGGGCACCAGGAGGTGGCCCGCCGACAGCGTGAAGACGTGCGAGAAGTCCTTCACGAAGAAGAAGCAGGACAGCAGTGAACGTCGGCGGCCCTTCACCGTTGCGATGACGTCGTGTGCGCTGATGTCCTTGCGGGCGAACAGACCGTTGCCGGCGCCGGCGGTGGTCGACGGCCCGGATGTCACGTGTTCGGTCATCGCGGTGGCGGCGGTTTCGGCGTCGAACCGCAGGAACGCGGTCGGTACCGCGGACGCCCACTTCTGGGCCGCCGTGAAAGCAGTTGGCAGAGAAACCATGTACGCACCTGACCGTCTACAAGCGACTTGCGGTGCGACTTTCCACGTCGCTCGCCGCTGGGTACATCCGTGAGGTCCCCAGCCTGGTTCACAGCGTGGACCCAACGAAGGAGAACAGTTGTGAACAAACGCGTCGTGCTGCACGGTGGCCTGGTCTTCGACGGTGTGCGGAGCCACGGGCCCGGATGGGTGCTGCTGGAGAACGGCCTGATCGAGGCCGTGGAACACGCGGAGGTGGCGGCACCCACCGACGCGGAGGTGGTCGACTTCGGCCCGGACGCGTTCGTGATGCCCGGGCTGGTCGATGCGCACGTGCACCTCTGCATGGGTGCCACTGACGACGCGGTCGGCGTTCTGACGGCCGCGGACGACGACGCCTTGCTCGACACCGCACGTGAGGCGGCGCAGCGCGCGTTGAGGGCGGGGATCACGACGGTGCGCGATCTGGGCGACCGCGCGTACACCGGATTGAGGTTGCGCGACGAGTACGGCGGCGGCCGGGAGATCGGCCCGCACCTGGTGGTGGCCGGGCCGCCGGTGACCACCACCGGCGGACACTGCCACTTCCTCGGCGGCGAGGCGGAGGGCCGGGAAGCGCTGCGGGCCGCCGTGAGGGAGCGGGCAGAACGGGGCTGCGACGTGCTGAAGGTGATGGCGAGCGGAGGCAGCATCACCCCCGGCAGCGTGCCGCACCTGTCCCAGTACGCCCGCGCGGAGCTGGAGTTCCTCGCCGAGGAGGCACATCGCCTCGGCATGACCGCGGCAGCACACGCGCACGGCACGGCAGCGATCGCCGATGCCGCTGCGGCGGGGTTCGACACGATCGAGCACGCCACCTTCGCCACGCCAAGCGGCATCGAAGGTAATGACGCCGTGGTGGAACTGCTCGCCGCCTCGGACGTGACCATCAGCGCGACCATGGGCTTCCACCCGGACTCGCCGGTGACCAAGGCCCGCAACCCCAGCCTCGTCCTGAGGGGCATCCGCCGGCGCCTGCACCGGCTCGGCGTGCCCTTGGTGGTCGGCACCGACGCCGGCATCGACTCGGCGAAGCCGCACGACGTGCTGCCGCACGGGGTCGAGGACCTCCCCGAGTTCGGGATGTCCACTGTGGACGCGCTGCGCTCGGCGACCAGCGTGGCGGCCCACGCCTGCGGCGTCGGCACGCTCAAGGGACGACTCGCCACCGGCTACGACGCCGACGTCCTCGTCGTCACCGGGAATCCGCTCGAGACCCTGGCCGACCTGCGCGAGGTCACCGCCGTGTTCCGGGCAGGCGTCCGGGTTCGCTGACCACCGGCGCGCAAGGGCGCGATCTGGGTCCTTCTGGCCATGAGGCGCGCGAGCTATTGAAGTGGCTGGAAGGCCCGGAGTATTCGTCGCCCATGAAAAGACGAGGATTGAGCCGATCGGCGCTGATGTGCTGCTGCGCGGCGACGATGGTGCTGATGGCGTCCGCGCCGAGCGTGTCCGCGCCGGGTGTGCCGGACACCCGTCCGATCCCCGACGCGGACACCGGGCGGACCGTGCACGTGACGCTGACGACGGCCGACCTGTCCGAGGCGCTCGGTCGTCAGCCGGGCGTCGGCCTCGCGGCGCCGGACCCGAACGCGGACATCACTCTGGACGATTCCGTTCCACTCCAGGTCATGGACGGGTTCGGAGCGTCCTTCACGGACAGTTCGACGCGGCTGATCGACTCGCTCAGGGGTTCGGCACGGGCGCGGGCGATGCGCGACCTCTTCAGCCGCGACTCGGGCATCGGGCTGTCGTTCATGCGCGCGCCGATGGGCGCGTCGGACTACAGCGCCACGCCCCTGTCCCGGCCGCGCGCCTGGTCCTACGACGACAACAACGGTGAGCCCGATCCGGAGCTGCGCAGGTTCTCGATCAACCACGACCGGGAGTACACGATTCCGGTGATCAAGGAGGCGTACCGGCTCAACGCGGGGATGAAGCTCTACACGAGTCCGTGGAGCCCACCCGCGTGGATGAAGACCAACGACTCCATGGTTCCGCTCGGCACCGAGCCGGGAACGCTGCTCAAGGCGCACTACCCGACGCTCGCCCAGTACTTCGTGAAGTTCCTCAAGGAGTACCGGCGTGCGGGCGTTCCGGTGTGGGGAGTGACCCCGCAGAACGAGCCCTCCGTGACGCCGGGCGGATATCCGGGCATGCGCATGTCCGCGACCCAGTCCGCGGAGTTCGTCGGCGGGCACCTCGGCCCGGCCCTGAAGAAGGCGGGACTCGACACCAAGATCATCGCCGTCGACGACAACCCGAACGTCGACTACGCGAGGACCTTCTACGGTGACGCCCGCGCCCGCGCGTTCACCTACGGCTACGCGGGTCACTGCTACGGCGGCAACATCGAGGACTTCGCCAGGATCACCGGCGAGTTCCCCCAGCGGTCGTACATGTCGGAGTGCTCGCCGAAACCGCGGGGCATCGCCCCGATGAACACCGCGGAACTCGCCATCCGCTCCACCAACAGCGGCGTGAGCGGCATCGACCTGTGGAACCTCGCACTCAACCCGGCCGGTGGCCCCAAGATGGGGGCCGGGTGCACCGACTGCGACGGACTGCTGACGATCAACCCGGACGGCAGCTACACGCCGACCCTCAGCTTCTTCCAACTCGGCCAGTTCTCGAAGTTCGTCGACCCCGAGGCCCGGCACGTGCGCACCACCACGCGCCCCGATCTCGGCCTGCACGCCACCGGCTACCGCAATCCCGGCGGCAACTCCGTCCTGGTCGTGACCAACACCGGCAACCAGCCGAAGTCCTTCACGACCTCGTGGAACAAGCGCGGCAGCTTCGGCTACACGCTCGCGGCGGGCGCCACCGCGACGTTCAACTCCGGCGGGGAACGGGTGTTCGAGCGGCCCCGGAACACGCCGATCACCACGATGTACAACGTGAACGGGACCGGCCTGAACCAGTGGGACCTGCAGCCGGCGGGCGCGTGGGGACAGGGTGACGGCAACGCCTACTCCGCGCAGGCGGGTGCGACCGCGACTCTGAAGTTCGAGGGCACGGGCATCTCGCTCTACGCGTTCCCGCACGACCTCAACGGGTTCGTGACGATCTCGGTGGACGGGGGACCGGCGAAGACGATCGACCTGTCGGCCGACCCGTCGCGCAACCCGACGCTGATCGCGAGCTTCACCGGTCTGCAGCGGGGGCCGCACACCCTGGTGGAAACGGTCACCGGCCGAACCGGGTCGTCGGGGAGGGGCACGTACGGCTCGCTGATCGCGGCCGTGAACGTGGCGGGGTGACGTGATCGCCGCGGGGCCGGCAACGGTGTTGTCGGCCCCGCGGGGGAGAAGGCGGGCGGTTCAGGAGCCGAGGGGGAGCAGGTCCTTGGTGAGCTTGCGGATCCGGCGGCTGTCCCCGAGCAGCGCGAGGCCGTGGACCACCATCTCGTGCGTGGTCTTCGTGACGATGGCGGCGGTGTACTGCTCGTAGGTCCGCGAGCCCTGGGCGTCCTCGGTGAAGGCCAGAGCGGTGAGCCCTGCCTGCTGCGCGAGGTCGCGCAGTTCGGCGAGTTCCTTCGGAGAGGCGGCCAGCACGGGCACGCCGATCTCGGCGATGCCCTGCCAGGTCGTGCCGGAGGCGTCGCTGGTGTCCGGTCCGATGTGGACGCGTTCGCGGGAACCGATGCTCGCTCCCAGCACGGCCGCGGTGTTGGCGAGCAGCCAGGCGGGCAGCTCGGGGTTGAGCACGAGAACGGGACGGACGACGGTGGTTCGACTCGACATTCCCGCAATGGTGGTTCATGTGCAGGTGCACGCGCTGCGAAGAGTTGCGCGGATTTCGTGGTCTCACGCAACTTCTGAGCGCGCTGGTCGGCTCGCGGGCTGGTGTGGCAGTGCCGAGCCCATCGGTATCGGGAGGACGCCGAGGGGCATCGGCGCGAGTTCCGCCACGAAGTCTTCCGCGTTCTCGGCGTTGCCGGTCGGTCGATGCTGGAACGAGCCGTCGTTGGACGTCGATTCCGGTGTGGGTGTGGTGTGCATGCGCGGACGCTATTGATCCGCCCGGCCGGTGAGCCAGGTGCGCGGCGAGGGCGCGCACTCGCATGCACGGATCTGCTCCCCAAGATGCAGTGCCTCCAGCGAAAACGCTCGCCGGCCATCCTGTTGGGACGGTCGCCGGTCAGGGCAGCCGAGGACCTCTGGGCGGATCTCGACCAGCCTCTCGACGTGTCAGCGGTCGTGCCGGACTGACCGCGGTCCCGCTTCATTCATGCTCGTCGGGCATCGGCCGATGTCGAGACGGTCATTGCCGCCCTGCCGCTGCCTGGGCACGCTGAAATCGGTCTTCGGTTTCGGAGATGTGCAGATCGATGTGGAAACGGAAATGAATCAGACGCTCGGTGTCATCGGCAGTGGCAACATCGGAGGTGCGGTCGCGCGCCTCGCGGTCGAGGCTGGGATCGAGGTGGTGCTCAGCAACTCGCGCGGGCCTGAGACGCTGCGAGGCCTGGTCAGTCGCCTGGGGCCGCTGGCGCGTGCCGCCACGCCGGCGGAAGCGGCCGCGGCCGGTGACTGGACGGTCGTCGCCGTGCCCTTCCGCGCTGTGCCGCACCTGCCCGTGGACGCGCTCGCCGGAAAAGTCGTCATCGACACGAACAACTACTACCCGCCCCGCGATGGTGCGTTCGCCTCTCTGCTGGCGGGCGGGCTGACCGACGGAGAGCTGTTCGGGCAGTACCTGCCGGGCGCGCGGACGGTGAAGACGTTCAACACCATCTTCTTCGAACACCTCCTCTCGCTCTCCCGCGCTTCCACCGCACCTGACCGCAGCGCCCTCCCCGTCGCCGGCGACGACGACCTGGCCAAGAAGTCCGTCAGCACCCTGCTCGACCGTCTCGGCTTCGACGCCGTCGACGTCGGGGAGATGGCGGAGAGCTGGAGGATTCAGGACGGCAGCCCCGCCTACATCCTGCCGTACCTGACGATTCCGAATCTTCGCCTTCCCTGGTGGCGGGACCCCGGGAAGCAGGCCGGTTCGAGCGAGATCCGTGCGGCTCTGGAAAGTGCGCGAAGGGCCTGAAAGGCAGTTCGCGCGGGGCTGGCGAAAGGATTGTTCACGGTCGGGCCCCCGACTGATCCGTGAGCTCCGCAGCATGAACCACAGCGTGCTCGATCGCGTTGTGAAAGCACGTCTCAACGGGTCGGCCTCTTCGAGTCGGATCATTGTCCCCAAAAGTCCCTCTGTCGTCGCACTGCGTTGACCTCGCCGAAGCCGATGCAATGCTGGCGAGCCGCCGTCGGTTGCGGAATGAATTCGAGGGAGAGCGCGATGATCCACCCGGTTTCGGCATTCATCCCGATCGACATCTCCGGTGGTCGCCTGGTGCTGTCGCAGCACGACTTCACGATCGAGGCCGTGCTGCCGATCGAGTTCAGGCGCGCGCACGTGACGGGGTCCTGGGCGGGCCGCTGGTTCGGCCCGTCCTGGGCGTCCACGGCGGACCAGCGGCTGGAACTCGGGGAGACGGGGATCCGGCTCGTCACCGAGGACGGCCTGCTGCTCACCTACCCGTACCCCGACGGCTGGGAGGTGCTGCCGGAGGAGGGGCCGCCGTGGCCGTTGAGCGAGGGCGTGGAGGGCGAATACCTCGTCTGGCGAGCCGAGCGGATCCTGCGGTTCCCGCCGGTGGCGGGCGGCACGGTCCTGCCGATCGGATCGGTGCTCGACCGCCTCGGCAACCAGATCAGGTTCGACTACGACGACCGCGGCGTGTTCACCGGGATCGAGCACCCCTGCGGCGAGTACGTCCAGGTGAGCACCGAGGGCGGCCGGATCACCGCACTGACGCGCGGGGACGTCCGGGTCGCCGGCTTCCGCTACGAGGGAGGGAACCTGGTCGAGGTCACCGCCGCGGCGGGCGGCACCACGAGGTTCCGGTACGACCTCGACAACCGGATCGTGCGCTGGGAGGACGGCGACGGCAGGTGGTGCGAGTTCGGCTACGACGACCGGGACCGCTGCGTGCGCATGGACGGCCTGGGGAGCACGACGAGGATCGAGTACGACGCGTCCGGGAGACCGGCGGCGGTGCAGCGGGATCGGTGAACCGGCGGCGGTGAGGCTCGACACCTCACCGCCGCCGAGGTGTGCTCACGCAGCGGGGAACGGTGACGGGGCGGTGGTGCCCCAGCCGCCGTCGACGGCCAGCGCCTGGCCGGTGACGTAAGCGCTCGCCGGGGAGCTGAGGAAGAGCACCGCGGCCGCGACGTCCTCGGGCTCGCCGATCCTGTCCAGCGGCACCTTCTCCAGGTACTTGCGCTGCACCTGCTCGTCGTCCGCGATCCACGAACCGAGAGTCGTGCGGGTGATGCCGGGGCTCACGACGTTGAACCGGACGCCGGCCGCGCCCCACTCCACCGCGAGCGAGCGGTTCGCGGCCTCCAGGCCACCCTTGACCGCGCTGTAGAGGCTGACCCCCGCCATCCCCTGCAGGCTCAGCCCGGAGGAGATGCTCACCACGCTGCCGCCACCGTTGGCCGCCATGTCCGCCGCGACGAGCCCGCCGAGCAGGACGGGACCGCGGAGGTTCAGTGCCCAGAGGGCGTCGGCCTGGCCCGCGGTCAGCGTGTTCGCGGGACCCGCCGCATCGCCGCCGCCGGCGTTGTTCACCAGGACGTCGATCGTGCCCACCACGTCCTTGGCCTGCTCGAAGATCGCCCGGGGCGCCTCCGGGTCCCCGAGGTCCGCGACTACGACCACGGGGTCGTTCGGCAACCCGCGGGCCACTTCCTCCAGGGTTTCCTTCACACGGCCGACCAGAACGACTCGCGCGCCGGCCTGGGCGAGCGCGACGGACACCGCGGCTCCGATTCCCCTGCTCGCTCCGGTGACGATCGCGTTCTTTCCGGACAGGTCCACGGGGTGGCTGGACGTGGTGAGAGGCACAGAAGTTCCTAACTTCGAAAGAGTGGAGCCGAAAGGCTCGAAGTGCTTGTCCGTGTCAATTTCAGCTGTGCGGACAGGTGCGAGCAATGATGAAACAGGCATCCATTGATGTCCTGCGGGCATCAGTCGCTGATCGCCGGTGAACGTGGGTGCGGCGCTTGTGTCGCAGGGCTCTCTCAAACGCGGCGTCCCGCCTAGGAAGCGCGTATCGATCAGCAGCCGTGCTCGGCGATCGACGGCGAGCACCGATGTCGGTCGTGAGCGCGAACTCGGTTTGGCGGCGTGTTCAGCCTTGGCCTCTGCTTTGGTGTCCGCCGGGTGGCTCGGCTCTGGAACGCGCGCCGTGCCGGCGCCCGTCGCCGTGCTGTGCGAATTGTCTTCACGTCTTCCGAATGCGCGTGCGGGAGGCATGTGGTAGTTGCGCTCCGCGTGCGGTCGGCGCAGGTCATGAGGGCATTTGAATATTTTTCGCACCTGGCGCGAACAATGGGAACTTTCATCCGTTCGGGTTGCGCTTGAGGTCCGCGTGAATGTTCGAGCGTCGCTACTCTCCATTTCTGTTGCTTCCCAGTGGAGTCCTTGCGGTTAAGCAGGCAAGTCGCAAGAGAGGATGAAGATGGCTCGCAAGCCTTTGCAGGCTGGAGTCTCGTTGGTGGTGACGTCGGTCCTGGCCTTCGCCGGGGCCGTGGCCGTGCCCCTGGCCGCCCCCGTCACCGCCTCCGCCGCCGAACCGGAGTACGTGTTCAACAACGCTTGGACACTCGCCAATCCGGGTTCCGCGGGGACGGCCGCGACCAACGAGAGCTTCCGTGCCACAGCGACCCGAAAGGCCACGACGTCCATCCCGTTGAGCACGGGAGCGGTCACCGTCACGGCTGACTACACCCCCGGTTCCGGGCAGGTGGCGGGTACGAACTACATCGCCAACAGCACCAACCACGGCACGAAGAACGCGGCTCCGGCGATGTTCATCGGCTCGCCGGCCAACGCGTCGACGTTGCCGGGTCTCGGCCTGCTGAGCAACGCCTCGAACTGCAACGGCAACCCCGGGACCGCCGGCCACCAGAACTTCCAGGGGCTGTGCGGCAGCACCGGCCAGTTCACGCTGACGTTCTCCAAGCCCGTCACCGACGTGGTGATGGACATCAGCGGCCTGGGTGGTTTCGCGGAGGCGTACGAGTCGATCGGCTCCACCGAGTGGGCGCGCGGGTCGTTCGTCAACACCTACCTGCAGCTGCTCTCGAACGACGTCACCCTCGCCGACCCGTCACCCGGCCGGACGAACTTCACGATCGCGCCCAAGCTGATCACGGTGGCGAGCCCGAACGCCTACGCGACCTGCAACGAGAAGCCGGTGCGGTACCCCGGCACGAACCGCCAGACGCCCACGGTCGAGACGGCCGGTTGTGGCTCGGTGGTCCTGAAGGGCACGTTCACCAGCGTCACGTTCCGCACCGACACCGACGTGCGCCCGCTGTCGAGCTACCCGGCCAACCCCTACGGCACCGGGTCGCTCTACCGGCAGAACCGCAACGACGGCCTCGCGGACGGCGTCAACGGCGCCAACACGTTCAACACCGAGGTCGCGCTCATGCCGAACAAGCGCACCGACCTCGAGTCGTCGGACCACTACATCCTCTCGCTGCGGCTGCCGGAGCGGAACCAGCTCGGCGACTACGTCTGGGACGACACGAACGCCAACGGCCAGCAGAACGCGGGTGAGCCGCCGGTCGCGGGCGTCAAGGTCGAGCTCCTCGACGGCAACGGCAACCCGGTCGACGGCGACGGTGACGGCGATCTGGACGTCACCACGACCGACGCGCAGGGCAAGTACTTGTTCACCGGCCTGGTGGACGGCACGTACCGGGTGCGGTTCACCGCGCCGGCGGGCAAGGTCTTCACCACGCCGCTGACGGGCGCCACCGCCACCGACTCCGACGCGCAGGCGAACGGCGTCACCGGACCGGTCACGCTCGGCCCCGGCGCGCGGGCCAACCTCACGATCGACGCCGGCCTCGTGCCGAAGCCGACGAACTCCATCGGTGACTTCGTCTGGTCCGACACCAACGGCAACGGCGTCCAGGACGCGAACGAGCCCGGTCTGGCGGGCGTGCAGGTCAAGCTGAGCGACGGCAAGACCACCACGACCGACGCGAACGGCAAGTACCTCTTCGAAGGCCTCGACGACGGCACGTACTCGGTCTGCTTCACGCTGCCCGCCGGGTACGCGTTCAGCCCGAAGGACGCGGGCGGTGACGACGCGAAGGACTCCGACGCGGACGGCACGTCCGGCTGCACCGCGACGACGACCGTGGGGCCGGGCAAGCGCCAGGACCTGACGCTCGACGCCGGTGTGGTCCCGCCGAGCAACAAGCTCGGCGACTACGTCTGGATCGACCTCAACCGCAACGGCGTCCAGGACGCCGGTGAGCCGCCCGTCGCGGGCGTCACGGTCAAGCTGAACAACGGCCAGACCACGACGACCGACGCGAACGGCAAGTACCTGTTCGACAAGCTGCCCGACGGCGCGTACACGGTGTGTTTCGACGTGGCGAACCTGCCCGCGCAGTACAAGGGCTACCTGCCCACGCGTCAGACCGCCGGTGGGGATTCCACAAAGGACTCCAACATCGGTGCGGACGGCTGCTCGGCTCCCACGACCCTGGGACCGAACAAGCGCGAGGACCTCACGATCGACGCGGGTCTGCGGCCGCCGAACAGCCTCGGCGACTACGTCTGGGCCGACACCAACAAGAACGGCCTGCAGGACGACGGCGAACCCGCGGTGGCGGGCGTGACGGTCAAGCTGAACAACGGCCAGACCACGAAGACGGACGCGAACGGCAAGTACGAGTTCACCGGCCTGCCGGACGGCAGCTACACGGTCTGCTTCGACCTGAGCACGCTGCCCGGTCAGTACGCGGACTTCGTGGCCACCACCGCCAACGCCGGTGACGACGCGAAGGACTCGGACGCGGACCCGGCGACGGGCTGCGCGGCGCCGACGACGTTGAACGTCGACAAGCCCGTCGACCTCACGATCGATCTGGGCATCGTGCCGCCGGTCAACCGGATCGGCGACTTCGTCTGGATCGACACCAACAAGAACGGCCTGCAGGACGCGAACGAACCCGGCGTCCCGAACGTCACGGTCAAGCTGAACACCGGCGCGACCACGAAGACGGACGCGAACGGCAAGTACGTGTTCGAGGGCATGCCCGACGGCAAGTACTCCGTCTGCTTCGACCTCTCCACGTTGCCCTCGGACTACCGCCCCACCAAGGCGCTGGCCGGCGACAACGCGAAGGACTCCGACGCGGACCCGCTCACGGGCTGCACGCTGTCGGTCGAGGTCGGCGCGGGCAAGCGGGAGAACCTCGACCTGGACATGGGCATCGTGGAGCCGCCGAACAAGCTCGGCGACTACGTCTGGGCCGACACCAACCGCAACGGCGTCCAGGACTCCGGTGAGCCCGCGATCGCGGGTGTGACGGTGAAGGTCGGCGACCGCACCACCACGACGGATGCGAACGGCAAGTACGAGTTCACCGACCTGCCCAACGGCACCTACACGGTCTGCTTCGATGTCGCGAACCTGCCCGCGCAGTACCAGGGCTGGCTCCCGACCCGCCAGGCCGCGGCCGGTGACGTCACCAAGGACTCGAACATCGGTGCCGACGGTTGCTCGGCTCCGACGACCCTGGGGCCGAACCAGCGCGAGGACCTGACGATCGACGCGGGTCTGCGGCCGCCGAACAAGCTCGGCGACTTCGTGTGGGTCGACAGCAACAAGAACGGCCTGCAGGACGCGAACGAGCCCGGTGTCCCGAACGTCACGGTCAAGCTGAACACCGGCGTGACCACGACGACCGACGCCAACGGCAAGTACGTGTTCGACAAGCTGCCGGACGGCACGTACACGGTGTGCTTCGACGTGGCGAACCTGCCGGGTCAGTACGCCGACTTCCAGGCCGTGGGCGCGAACGCGGGCAACGACGACGCGAAGGACTCCGACGCGGACCCGGCGACGGGCTGCGCGGCGCCGACGACGTTGAACGTCGACAAGCCGGAGGACCTGACCATCGACCTGGGCATCGCGCCCCCGGTCAACCGGATCGGTGACTTCGTCTGGAACGACCTCAACAAGAACGGCCTGCAGGACGAAGGTGAGCCCGGCGTTCCCGGTGTCACGGTCAAGCTGAGCGACGGCAAGACGACGAAGACCGACGCGAACGGCAAGTACCTGTTCGAGGGCGTGCCCGACGGCAAGTACACGGTCTGCTTCGACCTGGCGACGCTGCCGTCGGACTTCCTGGCCACCAAGGAGAACGCGGGCGACGACGCCAAGGACTCCGACGCGAACCCGGCCACGGGCTGCGCGCCGGAGGTCGAGGTGGGCGCCGGCAAGCGCGAGAACCTGACGATCGACCTGGGTCTCGTGTCGCCGCCGAACAAGCTGGGTGACTTCGTCTGGGCGGACACCAACCGCAACGGTGTCCAGGACGTGGGCGAGCCCGGCATCCCGGGCGTGACGGTGAAGGTCGGCGACCGCACCACCACGACGGACGCCAACGGCAAGTACGAGTTCACGGATCTGCCGGACGGCACGTACACGGTCTGCTTCGACGTGGCGAACCTTCCCGCGGACTACAAGGGCTACCTGCCCACGCGTCAGACCGCGGGTTCGGACTCCACAAAGGACTCGAACATCGGTGCGGACGGGTGCTCGGCTCCTACTTCGCTGGGGCCGAACAAGCGGACGGACTTCACGATCGACGCGGGTCTGCGGCCGCCGAACAAGCTCGGCGACTTCGTGTGGGTCGACACCAACAAGAACGGCCTGCAGGACGCGAACGAGCCTGGTGTCCCGAACGTCACGGTCAAGCTGAACACCGGCGCGACCACGACCACGGACGCCAACGGCAAGTACGAGTTCACCGGTCTGCCGGACGGCACGTACACGGTCTGCTTCGACGTGGACAAGCTGCCCGGTCAGTACGCCGATTTCCAGGCCGTCGCACCCAACAAGGGTGACGACGCGAAGGACTCGGACGCGGACCCGGCGACGGGGTGTGCGGCGCCGACGACGTTGGGCGTCGACAAGCCGGAGGATCTGACGATCGACCTGGGCATCGCGCCTCCGGTCAACCGGATCGGTGACTTCGTCTGGAACGACCTGAACAAGAACGGCCTGCAGGACGAGGGCGAACCTGGCGTGCCGGGCGTCACCGTCAAGCTGTCCGACGGCAAGACGACGAAGACCGATGCGAACGGCAAGTACCTGTTCGAGGGCGTGCCCGACGGCAAGTACACGGTCTGCTTCGACGTCCCGAGCCTGCCGAGCGACTTCAAGCTCACCTCGGCGAACTCCGGCGATGACGCCAGGGATTCCGACGCGGACCCGGCCACGGGCTGCGCGGCGGAGGTCGAGGTCGGGCCCGGCAAGCGGGAGAACCTGACGGTCGACGCCGGTCTGGTCTCTCCGCCGAACAAGCTCGGTGACTTCGTCTGGGCGGACACCAACCGCAACGGTGTCCAGGACGAGGGCGAGCCCGGCATCCCGGGCGTCACGGTCAAGCTGAACGACGGCAGGACCACGACCACCGACGCGAACGGCAAGTACGAGTTCACCGGTCTGCCGGACGGCACGTACACGGTCTGCTTCGACGTGGCCGACCTGCCGGCGGACTACAAGGGTTACCTGCCCACGCGTCAGACCGCCGGTGGAGACTCCACAAAGGACTCCAACATCGGTGCTGACGGTTGCTCCGCTCCCGTTTCGGTGGGACCGGGCAAGCGGACGGACCCGACGGTGGACGCGGGTCTGCGGCCGCCGAACAAGGTCGGCGACTTCGTGTGGGTCGACAGCAACAAGAACGGCCTGCAGGACGAGGGCGAACCGGGCGTCGCCGGTGTGACGGTCAAGCTGAACACGGGCGCGACCACGACCACCGACGCGAACGGCAAGTACGAGTTCACGGGCCTGCCCGACGGTTCGTACACGGTCTGCTTCGACGTGGACAAGCTGCCGGGTCAGTACGCGGACTTCCAGGCCGTCGCACCCAACAAGGGTGACGACGCGAAGGACTCGGACGCCGACCCGGCGACCGGGTGTGCCGCACCGGTGACCGTGAACGTCGACAAGCCGGAGGACCTGACGGTCGACCTGGGCATCGCGCCCCCGGTCAACCGCATCGGTGACTACGTCTGGGTCGACACGAACAAGAACGGCCTGCAGGACGCCGGTGAACCCGCGGTGGCCGGCGTGACGGTCAAGCTGTCCGATGGCAAGACGACGAAGACCGACGAGAACGGCAAGTACCTGTTCGAGGGCGTGCCCGACGGCAAGTACACCGTCTGCTTCGATCTCTCGACCCTGCCGTCGGCCGTGCGCGACTACACGCTCACGAAGACCGATGGTGCCGATCCCACCAAGAACTCCGACGCGGACCCGGCCACGGGCTGCGCGCCGGCGGTCGAGGTCGGGCCCGGCAAGCGCGAGAACCTCGACGTGGACGCGGGTCTCGTGGCACCGCCGAACAAGCTCGGCGACTTCGTGTGGGTCGACGTGAACCGCAACGGTGTGCAGGACGCGGGCGAGCCGGGTGTCCCGGGCGTCAAGGTCACGCTGAACACCGGCGCGACCACGACGACGGACTCGAACGGCAAGTACGAGTTCGGCAACCTGCCCGACGGCACCTACACGGTGTGCTTCGACGTCGAGAACCTGCCCGCGCAGTACGCGGACTACCAGGTGGCGACGCCGAACAAGGGCGGTGACGACGCGAAGGACTCCGACGCGGACGTCGCGACCGGGTGCGCGAACCCGGTGACGCTGAACATCGACAAGCGCGTGGACACCTCGGTGGACATGGGCATCGCACCGCCGGTCAACCGGATCGGTGACCTCGTCTGGAACGACAAGAACGGGAACGGACTCCAGGACGAGGGCGAGCCGGGCATCCCAGGCGTGACGGTCAAGCTGAGCGACGGCAAGACCACGACCACGGATGCGAACGGCAAGTACCTGTTCGAGGGCATGCCCGACGGCACGTACACGGTGTGCTTCGACGTCAAGAACCTGCCGGACGCGGTGAAGGACTACACCCTCACCAAGACCCAGGCAGGCGACCCGGCGAAGGACTCCGACCCCGCGGTGGACTGCGCTCCGCCGGTGCAGGTCGGCGTCGGCAAGCGCGAGAACCTCACCGTCGACGCGGGCCTCGTGGCCCCGCCGAACAAGATCGGTGACCTCGTGTGGAACGACGTCAACCGCAACGGGATCCAGGACCCGGGCGAGCCCGGTGTGCCCGGAGTGACGGTGAAGCTGGTCGACGACAAGGGCAACCCGGTGGGTCAGCCGGTCAAGACCGACAAGGACGGGAAGTACCTCTTCGAGGGCGTCCCGGACGGCACCTACAAGGTGTGCTTCGACGTCAACGCGCTGCCGGGTGAGTTCGCCGGCTACCTGCCGGGCAAGCCCGGACAGGGTTCCGACCGCGCCAAGGACTCGGACGCGGACCCCGCGACCGGGTGCAGCGGACCAGCGACCGTCGGCGTGGGCAAGCGGACGAACCTCGACGTGGACCTCGGCATCGTGAAGCCGACGAACCGCCTGGGTGACTTCGTGTGGTTCGACAACAACGGCAACGGGATCCAGGACGCCGGCGAACCCGGCGTGCCCGACCTGCCGGTGTTCCTGCAGGACGGCAACGGCAAGCCGGTCGCGCAGACCAAGACGGACAAGAACGGCAAGTACCTGTTCGACGGTCTGGAGGACGGTGAGTACAAGGTCTGCTTCAACGCGGACCCGAAGACCGGCCTCGTCGCGGGACGCCCGCTCACCAAGCAGGGCGCCGGTGGCAACGCGGTCGACTCCGACGCCGACCCGGCGACCGGCTGCACCCGCGTGGTGAAGCTGGGAGCCGACCAGCGGGTGGACCTGTCCCTCGACGCCGGCCTGGCGCCGAAGCCCGCCCCGCCGGGCCCGCAGCCGCAGAACCCGGCACCGCAGCCGCAGAAGCCGAACCCTCCGCTGGCGTGGACCGGTGCGTCGCTGTGGGGTCCGCTGGCCGGTGGTCTGGCACTGCTGCTGGCGGGTGCGTTCCTGATGCTCGTGACGAGGCGCCGGGAGGAGTGAACCGCTAGGTGACGAAGAAGGGCCGTTCCGCAGCCGGCGGAGCGGCCCTTCTTCGTATTTTTATAACTGCGTGTGCATGCGGAATCGAAGCTTGTGGACACTTCAATAAATTGATTCCAGATCCATGGGAATAGGTAGGCCACTTTCCGTGATTGCCTAATCCTTCCGGCTGGTGAGTCTGGTGTCGCCCGGCTGGTAGACGGCGGACACGCGTGGTGTCGTTTGGGGCCGTCCGCCCCACCGCAAAAGGTGGTTTGCGCAGAGTTGATTGCAGGCACAACTGGTCGCTGGTAAGAAAAAACGCAGGTCCCCGCTCGGTGCGAACAAACTTTTTCGAACCTGGGAGGGGTCATGCTTGAACGAACAGGCGGGCCGCGGCGAACAACTGGAACGAGAAGGACTTCCCTGCTGGCCGTCGCCGCATTCGTCGCCGCGGTGGTCGTGCCCGTGGCGGGGTCCGGAGGAGCGGATGCCGCGCCGCGGGCCACCGCGCCGGTGGGGCGCGTGCAGTCCTTCTGGCTGCACCTGAACAGCACTCCGGTGTCCGACGAGACGATCGCGATCGAGGCGAAACGACGCGCTCACGTCGTGCTGAACGCCTGGGAGGGCGATCTGCTGCGGAAGCTCAAGGCTCAGAACCCGGCGATCAAGGTCTACGTCTACAAGGACATGTCCTCCACGCGGTCGTACGCGTGCAAGCAGAACAGGGACGACGATCAGTTGCCGGCCGGACTCGGCTATTGCTTCGTGCGAAACAACCGCGCCGACTGGTTCCTGCGCGGGACGGACGGCAAGGAGCTGGTCTACGCGGGCTACCAGGGGCATTGGCAGATGGACATCGGAAATCAGGATTACCGCAAAGCCTGGGTCTCCGGGGTCGTGAAGGGCGCCAAGTCGACCGGATTCGACGGCGTGTTCATCGACAACGTCCTCTACACCTGCGACGCGCACCATCCCGGCAAGTGCCCGGCCAAGTACCCGGACAACGCGTCGTTCCAGAACGCCTACAAAGGCATGCTCGCCGAGGTCCGGAGCGGATTCGCCGCCGCGGGCCTGCTCTCGGTGGGCAACCTGACCAACGCGCGCCTGCACGACGGCGGCTGGGAGGCGTACGGCGCGCACCTGGACGGGGCGTTCGACGAGTGGTGGCTGACGTTCGCCGGCAACCGGCTGCTGGAGGACTACCCGCAGGGCTGGCGGCGGCAGGTCGGCGAGATCGCCACCAACGAGGCGAACGGGAAGATGACCTGGGTGCAGCCGCACTTCGGCCCCGGTGACACGAAGGCCTTCCGGTACGCGCTGGCCAGCCTGTTCATGACCACCAGCGGCCACGCCGCGATCGCGGAGATCGCCAAGACCGACGCCTACGCGGGCCCCACGCCGTGGCACCGCGAGTACGACTGGAACCTCGGCCACCCCGCCGGCGCCTACCGCGCGGTCGCCGACAAGGTGTACCGGCGCGACTTCACCTGCGGAGTGGTCCTGGTCAACGCCAACCCGACCGGCAGCCCCAAGGTCAAGGTCGACCTGCTGCGCACTTACCTCGACCACGACGGCAAGCAGGTCACGTCGGTGAGCCTGCCCGGCACGACGGGATCCGTGCTGAGGGCGAACTGCTGACGCGAGTGAAAGCGTGGGCCCGGAGCACCTCTGGCGC